>CAZVWS010000018.1:28950-37781 GCA_964631255.1 uncultured Dysgonomonadaceae bacterium
ATATTGATAGTTACCGCCATTGTTGCTTTTTACCTGTTCTATCTCTATGAAACAAAAAACAGATTGCACTTTTTCGACTTCAATCTTTTCAAAAATAAAACCTTTTCGGCGGCAGTCATCTGCAATTTCTTGCTCAATGCCACGGCAGGTATTCTTATCGTTGCCCTAACGCTCATGCAGCGAGCCGCGTTCTATACACCGCAAGAGGCAGGATTGCTGACGTTGGGTTATGCCATCGCGGTTATTGTTTTTATCCGTGTGGGCGAGAAACTGTTGCAACGATTTGGTGCACGTAAACCGATGATGTGGGGTTCGCTGATAGTGGCGGCAGCCATCATTTTGCTTATGCAAACACACACCATGACCGGTATTTACCAAATACTTGCCATCATAGGATTCACGCTTTTTGGCTTGGGATTGGCATTTTTTGCTACGCCAGCCACCGATGCCGCTTTGTCTAACTTGCCCGCGGAGCAATCGGGTGCCGGTGCCGGTATTTTCAAAATGGCATCGTCCATTGGCTCTGGATTGGGAGTTGCTATTTCGGCAGGAGTTTTTACAGCCATCGTGAGCGCTGGAAAACCGGTAAGCTGGCTGCCGGATATTTTTGTGGGACGACAAGATAATTTGATCATTCGTCAAGCAGCCATGATAGCCCTTAGCGTTTGCTTGTTGTTCGCGGTCGTCTCTTTTTTGGTGGCGATGTATCAAATCCCGCACAAGAAAAATAACTAATTAGAAACTCAATGTCAATAATTTACAATATATATCTATGACAAATTCTGTTCAGTACAAAGGAAACGACAAACTGTTGTTTGGTATCATTTTGGGTGTGTTGGCATTCTGGCTATTTGCCCAAACTACGCTTAATATCAACGTGGATATGGCGAAAGATTTAGGTATGGAAACTTCGATGATGAATATCGCCGTGTCGATTACATCGCTGTTTTCGGGTATTTTTATCGTGGTATTTGGTGGATTGGCGGATAAAATAGGCCGTGTGAAAATGATAAAATACGGTTTTTATTTCAGCATCATCGGCTCACTTTTGGTGGGAATTACGCCCGCGGGCGGTGCTGCCAGTCCGGTGCTTATTTTGGGACGAATTTTCCAAGGACTTTCCGGTGCAGCGATAATGCCCGCCAGTTTGGCTCTCGTAAAAGCTTATTGGGAAGGTGCTGAACGGCAGCGCGCTATCAGTCTTTGGTCGATGGGTTCGTGGGGTGGCTCGGGTTTCGCATCGCTATTCGGCGGATTGATGGTCGGCATTGGTTGGCGATATATTTTCTTCGCGGCTGCGGCTATTTCGGTTATCGGATTGCTGATGATTAAAGGCACACCCGAAAGTAAAGCGCAAACAAGCGGCAGTAAAAAAATGGATTTTGCCGGAATTATCACGTTTATGCTGGCGATGATTGCTTTGCAATTGTTGGTAAGCAAAGGCTCGGAATTTGGCTGGACAAGTCCGCTGGGATTGATCTTGATTGCTGTAACGTTGGTGTTCTTCGGACTTTTCTTCAAAATTGAAAAAGGCAAAGAAGGCGCGTTTATCGATTTCAAACTGTTCAAAAATATGACCTTCACGGGTGCGACGATTTCTAACTTTATGCTCAACGGAACGGCAGGCATGCTGATTGTTTCGCTGGCTTTGCTGCAAGTGGGCGGAAATCTTTCGGCACAGGAAGCCGGAATGCTGACCTTGGGTTACGCCATTGCTATCGTGGCATTTATCCGTGTGGGTGAAAAATTGCTTCAACGCTTTGGTGCTCGCAAACCGATGATTTGGGGTTCGCTTATCGTGGGCGTTTCCATTATTCTGCTGATGTTTACCAACGTAATGACCGACACCTACAAGATTTTGGCCATCGTTTCTTACACGCTGTTTGGGCTTGGATTGGCATTTTACGCCACGCCATCTACCGACGCGGCACTCTCTAACCTGCCAGAAGCACAAGCCGGAGCCGGTTCGGGAATTTACAAAATGGCTTCGTCGCTCGGTGCAGCCTTTGGCGTAGCCATTTCTGCCGGAGTTTTCGCAGCTCTCAACGTGGGCGAAAACATCACGTGGATGGAAGGTGTTCTCACATTTGTAGGAAGACAAGACAATGTGGTGGTTCGACAAGCCGCAACCATTGCTCTGGGCGTGAACCTGTTGATGATTGTGCTTGCGATAATTAGTATTGTGGTAACTATTCCGAAAGGGAAAAAATAGGAATTTAAGTTCTGTCCCGATAGTAGATATTGGGACAGAATTTATGGCAAAAAATATTCGCAAAAGCATCAACCAACAAAGAAAAAAAATAGACAATGGGATATTACATTAGAGTTTTAGGGATAGCAGACCCAAATATTCATATTGATGACCTTATTAGTGGACTTGCAAATGACGGCTTGACAGCAAAGTTTTCACTTGACGAAAACGAAACTGCTGATAATTGGACGGTTATTAACGTCACAAATTCAGATGGCAACGACTTAATGCAAATAGAACGTAATCCTGTCATTGAGGGTGAACTTGGCAAAGAAGAGCTTGAAGAATTTAGAGAAGATATTAAGGATTATAAACCAACTTCGGCTGTTAAATGGCTGGACAAATATTTTGACAAAGTAAAAGTGATTTATGCTTTTCAACTTCTTAACACTTCGTTTGACGATAACAATTTCCCGATTGTTGGTTCTATTAAGTCAACAATTTGGAACAAGACCGGTGGTATTTTTCAAGCTGACAATGAAGGTTTCTCAAACGAGCAAGGCTATTATATTCTTTGGCAGTTTTCAGATAATGTAACAGGCGACTGGAATATGGCAGTAAAAAACTTTTTTGGCAATTGGACAAACTTTACGATGGACTTGGGCGACCACAAACAGAGAGAAGAATTTTGGAAAGGTAATGTCCCAAAAGGAGCAACTAAACTATGACAACAGGACATTTTGTTACCCATAAACAAGGGTTTGGCAAGGCTTGGAAAGCCGAATTTTCATAACCGTGGGCGATTTATTCGCCTACGGATAACGAACTACCACGAAATACCGCCCGAAGTGGCGGGACTTTCAATTGTTGAGTACCGCCTTTCAGGCGGTTGGTGTGGTGAAGATTATTACCGTAAGCTGCTCCGCCGTTTGGCGGATTGCATACGGTTATGAAAATACCGCCTTTCAGGCGAGTTTGATAGACAAAAGTATATTTATTGTCGTTTTAATTTTGAAAAGGACATTAGTAAACCACAAATCAAACAAATCAAATGCAACACTCTAAAATCCTCATCTTCGGTTCCGACGTAATTGGTTCTATTTACGGCGGACTGCTGGCAAAATCGGGACAAGATGTAACGATGCTGGCGATAATCAGTATCGTGGTAACTATTCCGAAAGGGAAAAAGTAAGGGGTTTGAGTTTTGTCCCGATAGTAGATATTGGGACAGAATTTACGGTTAAAAAATAATAAAAACATTCGCAAATACGGCTGATTTGGGAGGTTTTACGGAATTGTGTAAATTAGCCGTTAGCGGTCAGGCTAAAAGACGGCACGAAAATGACAAGAACATTAATAATAATGGGAATAATAACGACAATTTTAAACTTGTTTGGCTGTTCAGGACAGACAAAGAAAAACGATAGTGGACTTTCCAAAGAAATGGAAGAGCAACTTGCCAATTCAGTTGAAGCATTTAAAAACAGACCAATTTATAAAGAACTGACAGAACAAATTATTGATACAACTGCGGATGAGAATTTATTACAAGTGGTTTTTGACAATCTTTCTGAAAAACAACCAGCCGACTATGAAAGGGAATACGAAACGGTAATTTCTTGGAACAAATCAAGACAAGCAATTTATATGATTTGGGTATTAGAAGCAGAAGTAAATAATGGCGGTTACAATCAATTTTACTTTAATTCAAGCGGACAGTTTTATAAACACTTACCTGACGCTTTAAAACTTGTTGGAGCACCAAAGTTTGCTGACTTGACCAAACGAGCCAACGACACATTTGAAAAGGAGAACCCGAAAATAACTCAACATCAAGACGGAACATTAGAAGGGTTTAGTAAATCATATGACGACAATCCACTTAACAAATTTGATGACGAGTTTTACGATCTTTACAAAACTGAAAACTTGCAACAAATTCAAGTTGACTTCATACGAAAAAACAAAAAAGAATTCATTGACAAATGACACAAAAAACAAAAGCCCGAACCGCTAATAGGCGCTTGGCAAAAAAGCGAGTTCTGTGCTTAAATGAAGCTTTGTACCTCGTATCAAGTTCAGTGCTGGCAGACAGTTTAGTGCTTCGAAATCAGCTTCTTCGACAAGCGCCAAACCGTTATCGAATTACTCTAAACTCAACAATGATTATCAAAACTGACAGACTAACAATAAACGCGAATGAGCAATTTTGACAATATAGAAACTGCAGAATTTCAACAAGTACAGGGAATAATCTCTTTGCATCGCTCTAAAGCATTACAAACTGTAAATAACGAAAATTTGCTAATGGCTTGGGAGGTTGGAGCATTTGTTTCGACTCGACTAAAAAACTCTGTATGGGGCAGCAAAACAGTTAAACAACTTTCGGAATATTTGAGAATGCAAGACCCCACTTTGCGTGGATATAGTAGTCGAAATATCTACAACATGGTTGCTTTTTACGAAGCATATTCATCCATTCAGTTAACCGAATATCAGGAAAGCTTGAAACTGAACGAATTTGCACGGCCAAAAACGACACAAATTGATAATAAGCAACTTGTCCGG
This sequence comes from uncultured Dysgonomonadaceae bacterium, assembly GCA_964631255.1. Taxonomy (GTDB): domain Bacteria; phylum Bacteroidota; class Bacteroidia; order Bacteroidales; family Dysgonomonadaceae; genus JBGZFC01. Next base: position 33,710 of record CAZVWS010000018.1, read on the forward strand.
CATCCGGCAGAACTAATTGTGCAGACAGCGTCTGCACAATTTCCTAACTTCTTGGAATTAACTACTTTGTCAAATCATTTTCAAATCATAAATGCCTGTAAAACAACAGAAGAACGCGTGTTTTACGTGCTTTATGCATATAAAGAAAGTTTAAATGCACGAGAACTGCAGCGTTGCCTCAAAAATAACACTTTTGCTTCGCTGATGGGGGATAAACGCAATTTGTCAAAAGGGTTGAAAGATATTTATCCGGAAATAACGCCAATGCTCAAAGATACAATATTTGTCGATTTTTTAGGATTGCCACAAAAACACTCTGAAAAACGGTTGCAAAACAGTATTTTAGAAAATATGAAAGATTTTGTCCTCGAACTTGGCAAAGATTTTCTGTTATACGACAGTGAATATCCGCTAAAAGTTGGCAATACTACGTTCAAAATTGATTTGTTGTTTTTTCATCGAGGGTTACAATGTTTGGTCGCTATTGAATTAAAAACGGGCAAGTTCAAACCCGAATATATGGGACAACTCGAATTTTACCTCGAGGCGTTAGACCGCGATGTGCGTCGTAGTAATGAAAATCCAAGTATCGGGATTTTGCTTTGTCAAGAGTCTGACCGCAGTGTGGTTGAGTACGCGATGAGCCGAAGTTTGAGTCCAACAATGGTTGCCGAATATGAACGACAACTTATACCAAAGGAAGTATTGCAACGCTCATTAGAAGAATTTACGCAATTTTTGCACCCAAAAAATAAAAGCAAATAAAAATGTACAGCATTATAAATTCAAAATAATTAACCCAAGTTTCAAATATATATGCAACCCTCTAAAATCCTCATCTTCGGTTCCGGCGTAATTGGTTCTATTTACGGCGGACTGCTGGCAAAATCGGGACAAGACATAACGATGCTGGCGCGTGACAGTCGTTTCGAGTTTCTGAAAACGAACGGCTTGCAAATTCAAACAGAGAAACAACCGGTTGAAACATTCGATGTGAAGGTGGTTTCTGAAATTCAGCCGCAGGACGAGTACGATTTTATTTTCGTTACCATCCGGGCGGAGCAGGTGGACGACGCGCTGCCTGTTTTAGCCCAAATTACGTCGCCCAACATCGTTTTTATGGTCAACAATGCCAAAGGCTACGATGCGTGGGAAAGCGTGGTGGGAGCGGGACGAATTTTGGCGGCATTTCCCGGCGCGGGCGGAAAAATAGTGGACGGCGTGGTGCATTACAACCTGACCAGCAAATCGGTACAGCCAACCACTTACGGCGAAATTGATGGGCAACGCACGTCTCGCGTGGAAACGCTCAACCGCATTTTTGAAAATGCCGGCTTCCCTACCGAAATTTCGCCCAATATGGATGCCTGGCAAAAGACGCACTTGGCGCTGGTTTGCCCGTTTTCGTACGGCATTTATTACGACGGAGGCGATAACTACTCGCTGGCAAAAAACAAAGAAGCCATCGGTCAGACCTGCAAGGCTTTGCGCGAAGCATTCAATTTTGTGCATCGTTCCAAAATCGGCATCACGCCATCCAAATACCACATTATGCGATTTGCACCGCAGTTTATTTTCACGCGCATTATCGCCAATATGTTCAACTCGGAATGGGCAGAAACCGTCATTTCCAACCACGCGCTGAAAGCGAGAGCCGAAATGGAATTTCTTACCCAAGGTTTTGTAGAATTAGCCGAAAGCAAAGGGTTTGAACTGAAAGAATTGAAGAAAATGATGAGGTGAATTATTTGCACAAACTGTGTTTTGCGAATAAAAAATGCGGACACCAACATTTCACACCACAAATTGTTAGATTCTTAACATGAGTTTACCCCACCATCAACAAAAAAAACAAGTATGACGGCATCGAGTAAAGATTTTTGGAATGCTCGCTACAGCATCGGTACATTTGCCTACGGCGAAGTACCAAACCTGTTTTTTGAAGAAAAAATCAGAAAATTGCAAATCGGTAAAATCTTACTTCCGGCAGAAGGCGAGGGCAGAAATGCCGTGTTTGCTGCTCGGGTGGGATGGGACGTTAGCGCGTTTGATATTAGCAACGAGGGGAAAAACAAAGCTCTGGCTTTGGCACAAAAACACAATGTTGCAATCGATTATCGGGTTGGCGAATTATCAGACTTGCATTACAACAACGAGGAGTTTGATGCTTTGGCACTGATTTATGCTCACTTTGCGCCCCAAATAAAAGCTGCCATACATATCGATTTGAACAAATTGCTAAAAAAAGGCGGCACGGTTATTCTGGAAGCCTTTAGCAAAAACAACTTGAATTATTCCACAAAAAATCCCAACGTAGGCGGACCTAAAAATGCCGATATGCTCTATTCGACAGAAGAAATAAGAGAATATTTTACCAATTTTGAAATAGTAGAACTCGCTGAAACGGAAATTACTCTGAACGAAGGTCTTTTTCACAACGGACAAGCATCCGTAATCAGGTTTGTTGGAAAGAAAAAGTAAAAATTTCGTCTCCACATCCAATGCAAAAATAAAATGAAACATCTGCAACTAATTTACATCGCCATTTTTTTATCCGTTTTTACCGGACAGAGCCAAACAACCAAAAAGGTCTTATTTATCGGTAACAGTTATACGTCGGTCAATAATTTGCCCTCGTTAATCCAAAACATGGCTACGAGCACCGGCGATGTATTGATTTATGACTCCAATACACCGGGAGGCTATCGGCTACGGGATCATGCCGCCAATGCTACTACGTTATCCAAAATCAAATCAAACAATTGGGATTATGTGGTTTTACAAGCACAAAGCCAAGAAACATCGTGGGCACAGTCGCAAATGGAGGCGGAACTCTATCCTTATGCCGAGGCACTATGCCAAGCTATCAGAGAAAACGACGACTGCTCCCAGCCCATGTTTTATATGACGTGGGGCAGAGAAAATGGCGATGCAAGCAATTGTGTGCATATACCCTGGGTTTGTACGTACGAAGGGATGGACGATGCCATTGCTGCCACTTATACTTTCATGTCAGAAACAAACAAAGCCGAAGTAACTCCTGTTGGAGCAGTTTGGAGATATATCAGAACAAATCATCCGGAGCTACAACTCTATTCGGGCGATAGTTCTCACCCTTCCGCTATTGGTTCTTATGCTGCTGCCTGTGCTTTTTATACCATGATTTATAAAAAAGACCCAACATTGCTTACCTGGAATTACAATTTGTCTGACACCGATGCCGAAATTGTGAAAAAGGCAGCAAAAGTTGTTGCTTTTGATAAAATTGCCGATTGGGATTTTACCGTAAATCCTGCCGTGGCAGACTTTTCGGAGATTATAAACAATAACCAAGTGTCGTTTACCTGTGCAAGTACCAATTTCGACACTTTGTTATGGGATTTTGGAGATGGCAATTCATCCACCCAAGTCAATCCAATCCATACCTACGCAGCTATCGGCAATTACAATGTCTCTTTCACAGTAACCAAATGCGGAAAATCGGATACCCGTACCAAGACCATCCATATTATAACTGTTGGCATACAAGATGTAGAGTGGCAGAACGTTAGCATTTCGCCAAATCCTGTTTCAGATAATCTGACCATTCATTTGAATCGGCATTATAAAAACATTGTTCTGCATTTTTTTGATGTTTCGGGAAAATCGGTTTTGCAAAGCAGTGTTCAAAATGCAAACGGAGTTACCGTAGATCTCGCTTTTTTAAATAGCGGTATATATTGGATGAAACTATATGCCGATAATGAGATTTTCACTTCCAAAATAGCGAAAAAATAGTCCTGCAAACGGTATAATGACGTAAATTCCATTGGTAAACGCAATATTTGAAAGAAAATTTGTAACTTTGAGAAGTATCTTAAATGCTTTTGGGAATAAATGATATTCAAAATTTATGATAATAGATGAAAAAGATTTAAAGAAATTTTCTGAACAAAGAATTGAGGGGTTAAACTTGAAGCCCAATAAAAATATGCCTTTGAACTATAAGTTTCAAGAGTTAAATTTCAAAAGTGCAGAAGAAATAGCAAAAAGAATTATGATTTTGACTATTTTAATTGGATTTTTGTATAAT
>CAZVWS010000019.1:0-37750 GCA_964631255.1 uncultured Dysgonomonadaceae bacterium
TTCAAAAGATTTTGTTTTTGAACTCTTCGCCCGAAGTTTGCTCTTTAAAAACAAAATCTTTTGAACCCAGATGCAGCGTGGGAATGGCGCGCAAATTCATGTAATTATTTATATATAAATCGGTTATCAGACCAACGCTAAAGCCCGGCGAATAGTGGGGAATTTCTGAAAACCACACTTCGCCGTTTTCGTTCACATGCCCCGATTGTGTCAGCATCAGATCTTGCGTGTGCATACCAACCATGAAACCAAAATGAAAAATTTTTTGGTCGGCATAAGGCTGGTTTTGCAATCGTTGGCTTTGAGCAAAAGTTGAGCCCAAAAAAGCAACGATAAAAAACAGTAGGGTGTATAGTTTCTTTTTGTTCATCCGTTTCAATAAACGTTTTTTTCTACATCTTATTATAAATTGCAAACGAAAAATAAACTTATTGCCAAAAACACTTCATCGCTCTCTACAAACAGCAAACAGACAGACATATAGATAAAGTTACTGCCTGCCATTTGATAAACATGGACCAACTATCAGCACAATGGTGATAAGACAATCCTCTATTTAGAAATAATAAAAATAGCGAATTATAACAGGTTTTAATTTCCTCATTATAGGCACGATAAATGATTTGTAAGAAACGAAAAGCGTCATATTTTTATTTTGAACAAAAACCTTACTTCTCATTTTTTTTATTTTTAAAAAAACTCCTTATCTTTGCACAAGATTTGTGAGACACTTTATTATCACACAAAGAATTTTATTACTAACAAATTATTTAAAATTATGGCCTACGTAATTAGTGAAGATTGTATTGCTTGTGGCACTTGTATCGACGAATGTCCGGTAAGTGCAATTTCTGAAGGCGATATCTATGTTATCGATCCTGAAATTTGTACAGATTGTGGCACTTGTGCAGAGGTTTGCCCAACAGAAGCAATTCATCCGGCTTAAATAAATTACCGGACAAAAGAAAATGGGGGTTGAGCGGAAGAAATTCTGTTCAACCTTTTTTTATTTCAAACCACATAAACAATTGTGGAGACGCGGTTTAACACCACATCTCCACAAAAAAGCATTGTATTATTCTCTATTATTTGGAGATAATTATTTTTTCTATTCTACGTGCATTATTCTGCGAGGTTATCTCTAAAAAATAGATGCCGTCAGGCAAACCGGATACGTTTATTTTGTTTTCTATATTACTTTCTAAAACGATTTGCGCTGTCTGGTTAAATAATCTTATTCCCTTCAAATTATCGCACACAATATACAAAACTTCGGCAACAGGATTGGGATAAACACAAATTTTTGCCGCTGCTGCGTCGCTAATGCTGCTGGTATTTGCCAAAGAAACTTCATCTCCATTGTTGCCCATCGCTACTTGAAAATGGTAAGTATTGTTTGCTAAGAATACAAAATCATTTTTTCTTCCGTATTCGCCGCCAGCAATCCAAAGTCGATTGCCCGACGAGGGATTTACCACACAAAAATCGTATATTCCGGCAGGAATTGTGATGGTTTCTTTTCCATCAAATACAACATGAGTTGTGGTACAAGACGGGTCGGCATTCGTGGGAATTTTGTGTTCAAACACATCGTAAAGTGTTGCCGGCGCATCACAATCGGCTAATGCTCCTTGTTCGGGGATGGTGCTTCCATAAGTGGTAGCATCGGCATCCAGCAGTAGTTGATAGCCCGAGCCGTCGTTCCATACGTTGTGTGCTTCCAATATAACAACTACATTTCCATCTGTGCCGCCTCCGCCCGTGGTTATATTCACGGTTGTTGTAATGATTTCGGCAGAACAAATTTCTACATTCTGGCTTTTTCTATAAATTAGCTCCACGCTCAAAGTATGCGTGCCGGGAGTTAAAACGGGAGTTGTCCACAACCGGAGATTGTGTGTATCGTTGGTTCCAATCTCGGTTCCGTTGTCATAAAACCGAAAAAAGGTGGTAACCGTACCTTCATAATCGGCTGGCCAGGTGTGTGGTGGCGGATTTGTCCAATGGAGTGTTGCCGTGCCATTTTGGTTGTCGGTTGCCTCCAGGTCATAAATGGACGGGCAAGTGTCTTCTATGCTAATATCTACGGTGGTTGTGATGGTTTCGGCATAACAAATATTTGTATCAAAATCTTTCCAAAAAGAAACTTGAACGCCCAAAACATGCGTGCCGGCAGCAAGTACTCCGGTTGTATATGAGGTCAGATAATCTTTATCGCTATAACCGATATTGACATCGCCATCGAAGATTTGGAAAAGCAAATTGCCTTCGCAATCGGCAGGCCAAGTATTTTGAGGTGGATTTGTCCAACGGAGCGTAACTGTGCCGTCGCCATTGTTGGTTGCCGTGAGGTCGATTACGGGTGGGCACGTTGCAGCATAAATATTGGTAAATAGTATCAACCCGAAAAGGATGAATAGTAGTTTTGAAAAAATTGGCTTCATGATTTGTCTGTTTTTTTTAGAAAATAGTAACTTGGCATACAGTGGTGTATGGGAACAAAAAACGCCTGCAAATGAGGCGTTTTTTGTCATATCACGTCTGAGAAATATCAGAACGATAAATCTTTTCTTATTTTTTATTTACAGAATTCATGTGGGCAACAAGTTCCAAAATTTTGTTTGAATAGCCCCACTCGTTGTCGTACCAGCTAACTACTTTCACAAAAGTTGGGCTAATGGCGATACCTGCTTTTTCATCAAAGATAGATGTGCGGGAATCTCCGATAAAATCGCTCGAAACCACATCTTCGTTTGTATAGCCGAGTTTGCCTTTCAATTCGTTTTCAGAAGCTTTTTTCATTGCTGCGCAAATTTCTTCGTAAGTAGTTTCTTTAGCCAAACGCACGGTCAAGTCAACCACAGATACATTCAATGTAGGTACGCGGAACGACATGCCGGTAAGTTTTCCGTTCAATTCGGGAATAACTTTTCCTACAGCTTTGGCTGCTCCGGTAGATGATGGAATAATATTTCCTGCTGCAGCGCGACCGCCTCTCCAGTCTTTTGCCGAGGGACCATCTACTGTTTTTTGTGTTGCTGTGGTTGCGTGTACTGTTGTCATCAAACCTTCGATAATTCCAAAGTTATCGTTCAATACTTTCGCAATTGGAGCCAAACAGTTGGTTGTACAAGATGCATTGGACACGAATTGTTGTCCGGCATATTTTTTCTCGTTCACACCACACACGAACATAGGCGTATCATCTTTTGAAGGAGCAGACATAACTACGTATTTTGCTCCCGCATCGATATGACCTTGCGATTTTTCTTTTGAAAGGAAAAGTCCGGTTGATTCTACTACGTATTCAACACCAATTTCTCCCCATTTCAAATCGGCAGGATTTTTTTCGGCAGTAACGCGAATGGTTACACCATTTACAATCAGATTTCCATCTTTTACTTCAACCGTGCCATTGAATCGACCGTGAACCGTGTCATATTTTAACATGTAAGCAATATAATCTACTTCCAGTAAATCATTGATACCTACCACTTGAATATCGTCTCTGTTTTGAGATGCACGGAAAACCAAACGACCAATACGTCCGAATCCGTTGATACCTACTTTAATCATAATTTTTGAAATTTTATTTGTTATAAATGTTTTCTTATGCTATAAATCTAATTGATTCACAAAAATACAAAATGTTTTCTTTCTATTAAAATTATTTGTAGCAAAAACTGAAATACCCTAAAAAAACCGTTCATAGCATGTTCCAATCGTTTGGTTTTTCGCGATTGGTTTTTTCAGTTGGGTGCTTTCTAAACTCGTGGCAAATTTAGTAAATAATATCGGACGGACTCCATTTTTCGCGAGATTTATTAATTGAACTTACAAAACCAATAATTTTCTCTCAATTCATTCCCTTTTTGCTTCCTTTTTTTTACTTTTGTAAGACAATTGTATTCATTTCAAAAATTTAGGCGGATGAAACCAAAAAGTTTAGTAAACATCAACGATTACGACAGAGCGGATATTTTACGTATCCTGGAAATGGCAGAAAAATTTAAAAACAACCCCAACCGCGATTTATTGAAAGGCAAAGTTTGTGCCACGCTTTTTTTTGAGCCATCTACTCGTACCAGATTAAGTTTTGAAACAGCAGTCAACAGACTTGGCGGACGAATTATCGGTTTTTCGGATGCGGCAACAAGCAGTTCAACCAAAGGTGAATCGTTAAAAGACACCATTTTGATGGTGAGCAACTACGTAGATTTAATCATCATGCGCCACCATTTGGAAGGGTCTGCAAGATACGCTTCCGAAATATCGCCGGCACCAATCATCAACGCGGGCGACGGATCCAACCAACATCCCACGCAAACCATGCTCGACCTATTCACCATATACGAAACGCAGGGAACTCTCGAGAATCTGACAATAACCATGGTGGGCGACTTAAAATACGGACGCACCGTGCACTCGCTCATACAGGGCATGTCGCACTTTAAACCAACCTTTAATTTTGTTGCACCCGAAGAGCTTTGCATCCCCGAGAAATACAAACAATTTTGCGAAGAAAAAGGTATCCGCTACAACGAATTTACCGATTTCACGCACGAATCGTTTGCATCGTCCGACATACTGTATATGACTCGTGTACAAAAGGAACGTTTTACCGATTTGATGGAATACGAAAAAGTGAAAAATGTATATGTTTTGCACAACGAAATGCTCAACGATACCAAACCAAACTTGAAAGTGCTGCATCCGCTACCGCGAGTGAAAGAAATTTCGCAAGATGTGGACGATAATCCCAAAGCATATTATTTTCAGCAAGCCAAGAACGGAATGTTTGCTCGGCAAGCCATTATATGCGATTTGATGAATATAAATGTGGAATAAAAAACGTGTAGAAAAACAATGAGAAAAGAGTTACAAGTGGCTGCCCTCGAAAACGGAACAGCTATCGACCACATTCCTTCGGAACAGGTTTTTAAAGTAGTTTCGCTCTTGCAATTGCAGAAACTAAACAACCGGATAACGATAGGCAACAACTTAAAAAGCAGCAAAATGGGCGCAAAAGGCATTATAAAAGTTGCCGATAAATTTTTTCGCGAAGACGAAATAAATCGCATCGCCGTGGTCGCGCCCAGCGTGAATCTGAATATTATCAGAAATTACGAAGTGGTGGAAAAGAAAAAGGTTACACTACCCGATACCATCATCGATATTGTAAAATGCAGCAACCCCAAATGCATCACCAACAACGAACCGATGCACACCAAATTTTATGTTGTTGACAAACAAAAGGTAGAATTGCAATGCCACTATTGTGAAATAAAAATCAAGAAAGAGGACATTGTCCTAAAATAATCGATTCATAGCTCTCTTCCTACCGATTTTTAAATGTTTGTTCGTGTTTTTTCTCACCAAAAAAATTGGCACGAACAAGATGCTTTTTTGCATCAGGCAAAATACAGCTCAATTACTATTTTCATCACCAACCATTTTTAAATAAACATATATCTATGAAGCAAAACTGGAAACCGGGTACACTTGTTTATCCACTTCCCGCCTTAATGGTGAGTTGTGGAAGCACCCCCGACGAATACAACATTCTTACCGTGAGTTGGACCGGCACCATCTGCACCAATCCGCCCATGTGCTACATATCGGTTCGTCCGGAACGACACAGCTATGAAATAATTCGTCGCAACATGGAGTTTGTTATCAACCTAACCACCGAAGAACTTGCCCAACAAACCGATTGGTGCGGCGTGCGTTCGGGAAAAGATTATGACAAATTTGCCGAAATGAATCTTACCCCAGCCAAAGCCGCTATGGTGCAAGCTCCCATCATTGCCGAATCGCCACTTTCTATCGAGTGTCGTGTCAAAGAAATTGTATCGCTCGGCTCACACGATATGTTTATTGCCGACGTGGTAAATGTGCAAGCCGACCAATCGCTCATTGACCCGGAAACCGACCGTTTTCAGCTCGAAAAAGCAAATCTCCTGGCATACTCGCATGGGCATTATTATGCTCTGGGTAAAGAGATTGGCAAATTTGGATGGACAGTAAAAAAGAAATAAAAAAGTCGGAATGAAAACTGCCCGAAAAATTGAACTCCTGGCACCGGCAAAAAATATTGAAACCGGCAAGCAAGCAATTTTGCACGGTACCGATGCCGTTTATATAGGTGTTGACGGATACAGCGCGCGTTCTGCTGCCGGAAATTCGGTTGCCGAAATTGCCGAATTGGTGGAGTTTGCCCATCTGTACAACGCCAGAGTGTATGTTGCACTAAACACCATTCTTTATGACGACGAGTTGCCCGAAGTAACGATGCTCATTTGGCAACTTTACCATGTCAGGGTAGATGCCCTCATTGTGCAAGATATGGGTATTTTGCAATTGGATTTACCCCCTATCCCACTACATGCCAGCACACAAACAGACAACCGAACGGTAGAAAAAGTGCAGTTCTTAGAAAAAGCGGGATTCACGCAAGTAGTGTTGGCGCGCGAGCTCTCTATTGGCGATATTTCGGAAATTGCCTCCCAAACCAAAGTGCCGTTAGAAGTATTTGTGCATGGCGCACTTTGTGTTTCGTATAGTGGACAATGCTATGTGAGTCAGGCTATAACGGGTAGAAGTGCCAATCGTGGAGCTTGTGCCCAGTTGTGCCGTTTGCCTTACGATTTGGTAGATGCCGACGGCAAAATATTACACAAAAACAAGCACCTGCTCTCGTTGAAAGATTTGAACCAATCCAACAATTTGGAGAAGTTGTTGGATGCCGGCGTCTCATCGCTCAAAATTGAAGGACGACTAAAAGATATATCGTACGTAAAAAATACGGTTGCAGCATATCGCGCCGGCTTGGATGAAATTTTTGCCCGACGACCGGAATTTATTCGCGCCTCATCCGGCAAAAGCAGTATTACCTTCGAGCCCAATCTCGCCAAAAGTTTCAATCGCGGATTTACCGATTATTTTTCTCACGGCAGACAACATGGAATGGAATCGCCCGAAACGCCAAAATCTATCGGCGAATATTTGGGTACGGTAAAATCAGTTGGTCGCAACTCGCTTGTTATCAATTCTAAAACAGCGATTCACAACGGCGACGGATTGTGTTTTACCGACAGAAACGGACTAAACGGATTTCGGGTGAATCGTGCCGAAGGCAGCCAAATATTTCCGGCGCAGATGCCCAACGTAAATGTTGGCACAAAAATTTATCGTAACTACGACCACGAATTTGAACAAACGCTTTTGAAAAAAACTGCCGAACGAAAAATTGCGGCACAAATAAACCTGTCGGAAGTTGCGTTTGGATTTGTTTTGCGTATCGTGGACGAAGATGCCAACGAAGTTACCATTGTAGAAATATTGGAGAAAAACAAGGCAAACAAATCGCCATTCGACAACATTCGCACCCAACTTTCGAAAACCGGGAACACCATTTTTGAGATAAAAAAAGTGGATATTCATTTCTCCGAAGAGTGGTTTATCCCTTCTTCCATTTTGGGCGATTGGCGCAAAAAACTAATCAGCAAATTGATTTCGGCACGCAAAATAACATATCGACAAGAGCTAAAAAAATTGGAAGCCACGCAACACGCTTTTCCGCAAAAGCAACTTACCTATTTGCACAACATTTCCAACAAACAAAGTCGCGCTTTTTACACGCAACACCAAGCACAAATTTTGCAACCCGCTTTCGAGATTGAAGAAAAACAAAATGTACCGTTGATGTTTACAAAATATTGCATTAAATTTGCATTGGGAAGTTGTCCAAAAACAGGTAAATCGTTGCCTCAGCTCAACGAGCCACTTTTTTTGGTGAACGACAATGTTCGTTTGCAACTTCAATTTGATTGCGCCAAGTGTCAAATGCTGGCAACAAAAACGCAAGACAAAAAATAAAAATCAAACATTTTATTAAAACTTCAAATTACAGTAATAAACCAAATGAATTTTTTTAGAAGAGCCAATACAAGCAAAAATATAGAAACGGTGAATGCCTCCACATTAAAGAAACTATTAGAAGATAAAAACGTGCAACTGGTAGATGTGCGCACCGCTGATGAATATGCGCACGGCACCATCCAAAATGCCATATTGATTGATGTTTTCAGTGCCAATTTTGCCGACGAAGTCGATAAAAAACTCGACCCTACCCGTCCCGTTGCCGTTTTCTGCCACAGCGGCGCAAGAAGCATGCAAGCGGCACATATTTTGGCAAAGAAAAATTTCCCTATCATTTACAATTTGCAAGGCGGCATCCTGTTGTGGCGATAAAAAAATGCCACAGCAATACAAACGCAAATTAACTTTTTCACATTGAGCAAATTAAAGCCCATAAAGCAAATTTGCCATCATTTTTTTTAATCCATCAGGGCAAAACAATTGGCATTTTAATTGTAGATTTGAGTAATACTGCTTATTTTTGTCCTTTCATTTTTGAAAAATAATTTTGAACTAAAAACGAAATCATGCTTACCAAAATACTTTCCGTTTCGGGCAAACCCGGACTTTACAAACTCGTTTCCACAGGAAAAAATCTGAATATAGTTGAATCACTGTTAGATGGAAAAAGAATTCCACTTTATATATCCGAAAAATTGGTCGCTTTGAGCGATGTGTCTATTTATACCGAAGAAAAAGATGTTCCGTTGAGAGATGTTTTCAAAAAAATAAGCGAAAAAGAAAATGGCAACAAAGCATCCATTTCTCCTAAAGCTTCTGGAAAAGAGCTATTTAGCTTTTTTGAAGAGATATTGCCCAATTACGACAAAGAGCGAGTTTACGCATCCGATATTAAAAAAATAATTAGCTGGTACAACATCATCATCGAAAACAAAATAGATTTGGATGAAGTTGCGTCGGAGTCTGACGATGCCGAAACCCAAAACTCGGAACCGGAAGATGCTACAAAAGCAAACGAGTAAATATTTTCTAAAGAAATTGAACCTCTACAACTTAGTAAAACGTACAACGGCGGGAGCAGTTTATATCGCCATCATTCTCTTTGCCCTTTTGGGCGGGGAGTACGCTTTTTTGGCTGTCTTTGGCGTGTTCCAAATTGTAGGGTTGTACGAGTTCTACCGCATGACCGAAAAAGGCACGCACTGCCGAATTCATAAATATTTTCATATTTTTTACGGGCTTCTCATCTATCTGTCGTGCTTTTTATATCTTCAAGATATTTTTGTAGCCGCCCTACCGCTTACTGCCATCTCTTACCTGCTCATTCTGTTTATATCGGCTATTTTTATTGACAGGAAAGAGATAGTTGAAACCACCGCCTACTCGCTTTTGGGACAAATTTACATCACGCTGCCACTTTCCATTTTGATGTTTATTTCGCATCGGTATGGCAATCTGATTGGCGATGTGAGCAATATGCTCATTCTCGTGGTTTTTGTACTGATTTGGATAAATGACACGGCAGCTTTTCTTTTTGGCTCGCTTTTTGGTAAGCACAGGCTCATTGAACGCATTTCGCCAAAAAAATCGGTCGAAGGATTTGTGAGCGGAATCCTCATCTGCATTATCGCTACCCTCATTGCTGCGCCCTATTTCCCAACCATTTCCATTTACCTTTGGGTTGCAATTGGGTTGATTACGCCTGTTTTCGCTTCGTTGGGCGATCTTTTTGAATCGTTATTGAAAAGAACATTCGGAGTAAAAGATTCAGGCAACATCATTCCCGGACATGGTGGTATTTTAGACCGCATCGATAGTCTTTTGGTCGTTTTCCCCACTATCTACCTTTTCTTGCTATTCTGCTCAGCATTTGGCGTTTTGTAAAAGAAACAAATGCTGTTTTCATGAACATTCTACTGCAACTTAGCGTTTTAATAATAGAGGAAGATTTTCTTTTCAAATGAAAAAATCATCTTTTTTTATTGCGAAGACAATTGCACAAAACCATTAATAAATACGAGGGAGGATTGATTATGAACAAGCGAACGATAGGAACAAATGCCGGAATTATTTGGGGATTGCTAAATAACCACGAAAAATGGGGTGTGTATCAATTGTGCGAGAAATCGGGACTAACACAACAAGAGGTGTATGCCGCCATTGGTTGGCTGGCACGCGAAAATAAAATAGAAATTGAAGAAAAGCCGGATCAGGAAGATTATTATTACCTGGTTATAGATTACTATTTCTAAAGAAAAAAAGTCCGTTTTTAGTAGCAGAAAATACACCACGCACCCACCTATTCAACAACAAAAACAGTCCATTTTTTTGGATGAGAGCGTTTGCGGGCTTATCCGTAACCCATTTCAACAATCCATTTTCAAATAACAGAAAGAACTGTCTCAAAAAAAGGAAAAACATTCGTGAACCTTCTGAGACAGTTCTTTGTAATATGTCTTGAAACCAAGGGCAGAATGGAAGTTACATGATTTTTTTCCGGCGCAAATGTTGTTGCCATTTCCAGGCATTTGCCATTGTATCTTCAATATTGGCATCGGCTTTCCATCCGAGCACGTTGTTTGCTCTTTCCGGATTTGCCCAAATTTGCTCAATATCACCATCACGGCGACCCACGATTTGGTAATTCAACGGTTTTTCGGTTACTTTTTCAAATACCCGAATCAGTTCCAATACCGAAAGTCCGGTGCCTGTGCCCAAATTGAAATACTCAATTTTTTCGTCCGATTTGTTGTCAAACAAACGTGTAACTGCCACAACGTGCGCTTTCGCCAAATCTACCACATCGATATAATCGCGAATGCAAGTACCATCGGGCGTATTATAATCATTGCCAAAAACACTCAACTTCTCCCTGATTCCCATACCGGTTTGCGTGATGTATGGCACCAAATTTTGGGGAACACCCAGTGGCAATTCGCCAATTTGTGCCGATGGATGCGCTCCGATTGGATTGAAATAACGCAAAATAATACTCTTAACAGGTGCTCCGGAATGGATGAAATCGCGAATAATTTCTTCGTTTATCTGCTTGGTATTTCCGTAAGGTGAAGTAGCCGGTTTGATAGGCGCATTTTCGTCGATAGGATTTTTGTCGGGTTCGCCATAAACGGTGCACGACGACGAGAAAACAATGCCTTTCACTCCAAATTCGGGCATCAACTCCAGCAAATTGATGAGCGAAACAAGGTTATTGCGATAATACATCAGCGGTTTCTGAACCGACTCGCCCACTGCTTTGCTTGCAGCAAAATGAATGATTCCTTCTATGTTGCCGTGTTTCTGAAAAAGGGCACGCATCGATGGCAAATCCTCGCAATCCATTTTCTCGAAAACAGGACGTTTCCCGGTTATATTCGTAATTCCTTCGATAACATCGGCACTCGAATTGGACAAATTATCTATTATAACCACCTCGTAACCTGCTTGTTGCAACTCAACTACCGTATGCGAACCAATATACCCGGTTCCTCCCGTAACTAATATTTTTTTGGACATAATCTGTTTTTCAATTTTATTTTTTAAATGTCTGATGCAAATATAAAGAAATAAAAAAAGAATAAAGATGTTTTACAATAATTTAGGGATAAAATATTGTATTTTTGTGTAAAAATATCGCGCAATGCAAGATTTGAAAAAGCTGCCTTATTTGGCTTTATTGAAAACTCAGGAGTGGAAATCTTTTTTTCAAAAGAACAAAAACAGATTGATGAAATTGGACAAAGAGATTCAAGCCATTCACGAGGAAGTTTCGTTAAAAACCGATTGTTTACAATGTGGCAATTGTTGCAGAGGATTGGGACCGCTTATTTTAGAAAAAGATATCGATTTATTATCGAAAAAAATGCGTATTCGCACATCCGATTTTATCGCCAAATATCTAAGAAAAGATGAAGACCACGATTGGGTTTTTCAATCCATGCCCTGCCCTTTTCTTGGAACGGATAATTTTTGCGCCGTTTACGAAAGTCGCCCCAAAGCATGCCGCGAATATCCACATACCGACAGAAAAAAGTTTTATCAGATATATGATTTGAGCATAAAAAATGCATCCGTTTGTCCTATCGTTTTCGAGGTGTTAGAAAAAATTCAAAAACTGTAGTAGTTCCTGTTGTCTGGTTTACTTTAAAAAAGCATGATAAACGGAAAAATTTGAGACCTATTGATTATCTTTGCAAACAAAAATAGCCGAAACAGATGAAACAACTTGTAATATTGCGTCACGGAAAATCTTCGTGGGAAAATCCGTCTCTCGACGATTACGACCGACCTCTCAACGAACGAGGAAAAAAGAACGCGACCGATATGGGTCTGTTTCTACGGAAAAAAATTGGCCAACCCCATGGCATCTTATCTTCATCGGCAAAACGAGCAGCCGACACGGCAAAATTGGTTGCGAAGCAAATGGCATTTGACGTGCACGACCTAATTTTTGACGACGATTTGTATTTGGCGTCAGTTCCAACCATCTTAAAATCGGTAGGTAAATTGCCACAATCGACAAACATTATTCTATTGATCGGACACAACCCGGGTTTGACCGATTTGGTAAATCATTTGGGAGTGCGTCTGGATAATTTGCCTACGGCATCGGAAATCTGTTTCTCCATCCATACGCCCACGTGGAGTAATATCTCTGCATTCAACGCAAAATTTGAGTGGATAAAACTTGCCCGAGAATTATAAAACCATATACACCTATTATATCTATTAATCAATATTATAACAAATAATTAAAAACAAATACTTGAATATGAAACATGGTATAAAAAACATTTCTCTTATCGCCCTTTGCTTGCTTGTAGTATCTTGCAGCACGCTTCAATCGAGAAAAAACAAAGAACAAAAAGTTTTGATAGAAACCACCGAAGGCAAAGTTATCGTGAAATTGTATAACGAAACACCGCTACATCGCGACAATTTTATCCGTTTGGTAAAATCAGATTTTTACAACGGCGTACTGTTTCATCGGGTTATAAACGAGTTTATGGTGCAGGGCGGCGATCCCGACTCAAAAAACGCCGATGCCAACGCCAGATTGGGTGCCGGCGACGTGGGCTATACCATTCCGGCAGAATTTAGAACACCTGCAATCTATCACAAAAAAGGCGCATTGGCAGCAGCCAGACAAGGCGACAACGTGAATCCGGAGAAAGCCTCATCGGGTTGTCAATTTTACATCGTAACGGGACGAAAATTTACCGAAGAACAACTCAACCAGATAGAACAGAACAATATAATGCGCTATGGCCATGCCAATGACTCTACTTACAAGCTGAGCAATGAGGCTCGCGATTACTACCAAACCACCGGGGGAACTCCACATTTGGATGGAAATTACACCGTTTATGGCGAAGTAATAGAAGGTATGGAAATTGTGGAAAAAATATCGAAAACCGAGACCGGCATGGGCGACAGACCTACAAAAGATATTCGTATTGTGAAAATGAAATTGGTGAAGTAGGACAAATAAAAGCAGAATATTTTGACAGAAAAAGGTTTCATTCAAATATACACCGGCAATGGCAAAGGAAAAACCTCTGCCGCCTACGGCATGGCTGTCAGGGCTTTGGGAGCCGGGAAAAAAGTGTTTATCGGACAGTTTGTTGTCAATATGCCAACACACGAAAACAAACTGGCACAAGTTTTTCAAAATCTGACTATTGTGCAGTTTGGCAACGGCTGTTTCATTCAAAGAGAGCCCAACGAGCAAGACGCGGAGTTTGCTCAAACCGGGTTGCAGCAGTGTGCCGTTCTGTTGCAAAACGGCACACACGATTTGGTAATCATGGACGAGCTGTGTATCGCGTTGCATTTCAATTTGGTACCGATAGACAACGTGTTAGCCATCTTGCAAAAGAAACACCCGCGAACCGAAGTTATCATTACCGGCAGATATGCTCCGCCACAGCTCATAGATATTGCCGATCTGGTTACCGATATGCAGAATGTGAAACATTATTACAATCAAGGAGTTTACGATAGAGACGGATTTGATTAGGGAATTGCGCGGATTACGGAAATTAGTCGGGAGAATAATTGGTCAGATAAAAAAATATCACTACCTTTGCAGCCGACTTTTGAAAAAAAGCGCCATCGAAACAATTTCGGTGGATAAATAATTAATTATCAAATTAAAAAAAGCATTACTAAATGGCAACAAAAATTCGTTTACAAAGAAGAGGACGCAAAAATCATCCTTTTTATCAAGTAATTGTTGCAGATAGCAGAGCTCCACGGGATGGAAAGTACGTTGAAAGGATCGGTTCATATAATCCGAACACAAATCCTGCTACCATCACTTTAGATTTCGACAGAGCTTTGTATTGGCTGCAAACAGGTGCACAACCCACCGACACAGTTCGCAATATTTTATCGGGCGAAGGCGTTTATATGAAAAAACACCTTTTGGGAGGTGTAGCCAAAGGAGCTTTTGACGAAGCTGAGGCAGAAAGACGTTTCGACGCATGGAAAAATAACAAACAACAAGCCGCTCATTCAGAAAAAACCAAAGAAGAAGAGAAAAAACGTGCCGAAGCAAAAGCACGCTTAGCATCTGAAGAAGAGGTAAACAAAGCAAGAGCTGAAAAAATAGCACAGAAAAAGGCAGAACTTGAAGCAGCCAATGCTCCCGTGGCAGAAGAGAGTGTCGATGCACCCGAAGCCGAAGCCACCGCTACTGAAGATGCTGCTGCCGAAAATGCAGAAACTCCGGCAACCGAAGAAAGCGCAGAATAAATCTGTCAATCATACCAAATTTATCAAAAAAGCACATTCTGCTAATAGAATGTGCTTTTTTTGTAACCAAAAATTTATAACTCCTACATTTCTTGCCAATGCACCGGTAAAACGAAAGTAGCACAAGCAAAAGCACAAAAAAGAGATTAAATAGTCGCCCATTAAAAATACATAATTCCCCGCTATGATTCCAAACCATGAAGTTACTGGATTAAGTGAAGCGTATCACGAATACCTTAAAAATAAAGATGATGGTTGCTTTGGTCGAATTCGCGTTAAATACTAAAAGCAAAAAAAATAAATAGCGACATGGATGTAGGCGAGTCTTATCGGAAAAATAAAAAAATGAAAAATTATTTTGTTTTTGAAATAAATTGTTGTATCTTTGCAGAATAATTACAAAAGACATCGCGGAGTGGAGCAGTGGTAGCTCGTTGGGCTCATAACCCAAAGGTCGTTGGTTCGAATCCGGCCTCCGCAACTAAAAAAAGAGTTATCTCCCTGTGAGACAACTCTTTTTTCTTTTACAAATCTGCTTTATTCAAATTTTTCTCTTAAACCAACTTTTTTATCCACTCTTCTCTATCGCCTGCAAGTAAATCTATCACAGGTATTTCGATTAGGGTATATGCACCCGGCTTTTGTTTGGTGGCTGCTCTGGCAGCACAAACCAGCATTTGGGCTGTGAGTGCCGGATTATTTATTCGCATATCGAATGTAAAAAGTTGATTTTGTGTTTTCCCCGATGTGCCTTTTCTTTCCATTTTTACACCGTGTCCCATATCTCTGAGCAATTCTACATCGGCAACTTCAAACACGTGTGTTTCGTCGTGAACAAAATAGTTGTCTGTCTTAATGGCGGTGGCAACAGAGTCAAAATCAGCGCCATCTTGCACTTCGACATACACCATCCGACGATGAACTCCTGTTCCGGTAGGAATGGTCAACGAAAGTGCATCTCGCACTCCATCAATTGCTTTTACTGCCACGGTGTGTCCCATACTCATTCCGGGTCCAAAATTGGTATAAGTGATGCCACGAGGAGCCATTGCTTCTAAAAGTGTACGCACCACCGAGTCACTTCCCGGGTCCCAACCAGCAGATATCACAGATACGGCGTTGTTTGCTTTGGCTACAACATCCAGCGAACGGCGCAAATCCACGATTCCGGTATGAATATCATAACTATCAACCGTATTAATTCCCAATTGTAAACACTCCATTGCAAATTTCTCTACACTGCGTGTGGGAGTGCTAAGGATAGCTACATCTACATTTTCTAATTGCGAAATAGAATTTACTACCCGATAATTGGATAGTTGGGATGGCAAATTGGTAATATCGCGACGTACAACACCTGCAATTTCAAAATCGGGAGACGATTGCAACACATCCAATACATTTTTCCCGATATTTCCGTAACCAATGATGGCGGCTCTAATTTTAGACATAAATTGATTTTTTTAGTTTCTTATTGTTGTTACAAAAATAGATAAAAGATGGAACAAACAGACAGATTACGTTCCTTTTTTTTGGAATAAAAATGGCAGAAACAGAAAAAATTATTCCGGAATTGTCATTTCAACTTCATCCATTTCATTGGCATCATCATCCTCTTCATCCAAAAAGGATGGTGGTTTTTGTGGGCCGTGCTTGCGATAAATAATGGCAATAATCAAACCCGAAATAGCTCCGGCAAGATGTCCCTCCCACGACAATTGTCTATCTATCAGCTCGGCAACCGGAAAAATAGACCATACCATACTTCCGTATAAAAATGCCAAAATCATAGAAACTGCTACTAAAGGAACATGTTTGCGAAAAATACCGCTAAAGAACAGAAAAAATGCTAAAGAAAAAATGAGTCCGCTTGCACCAACATGATACAAATCGCGACCAATGAGCCAAGTGAGGAAACCGCTGGAAAGCCAAAGCAGAAAAAAAGTTTTGAAAGCAATTTTCCCGTAAAAGAAAAACAGAAACCAGATAAGCACTAAAAGTGGTAAAGTATTGGATAACAAATGAGTAAATGAAGCGTGAATGAGTGGCGAAAACAAAATGCCAACCAATCCGCTTGCATGGCGAGGCAAAACGCCCAACCGAGAAACAGAAAACCGGAAAATATCGGCAGCATCCAGCAAAAAAATTAGCCAAACGATGGTTACAAAAAAAATGGAAGGCAACATCGCTATCCCAATTCTTTTTCGCTCGATATTTTGTATCTTTTGATGAATCATTTTTGGAAGTTATGGAATAACAAAATTACAAATAAATTGCATAATAAACGCACAAAGCAAAAATAACTTAAAATTTTATCTGTTTTTAATTGCATTATTGTTATTAATTTGGTAACTTTAGGCACTTTATTAAGCGTTACTATTAACTTTAATTGTTTATCACGATGAGTTATCTGAAATTCGACAAGACTCTAATGATTAATTTAGAGTATTCACTTTACCGCAATGTGTTGAGAACCAACCGAAAGGGTGCGTATCAAAACACATCTATATCGGGCTGCAATACAACCAAATACCAAGGTTTGCTGGTAATGCCCGTACCATTTTTGGATGATGAAAACCACCTAATTTTGTCATCCGTAGATGAAACGGTTATTCAGCATGGAGCAGAATTTAATTTAGGAATCCATCGGTATGGTGGCGACAATTATAACCCCAAAGGGCACAAATATATAAGAGAATTTAATTGCGATAGCGTCCCAAAAACCATCTATCGTGTTGGTGGAGTTATCCTTTCGAAAGAAATTATGTTTTCTTCCAAAGAAAACCGATTGATGATTCGCTATACCCTACTCGATGCCCATTCGCCAACAACCATTCGGTTTAAACCTTTTCTGGCATTCAGAAAAATATCGCAACTAACCAACGAAAACGACCAAGTAGATCGCTCCTATCGGGAAATAGAAAATGGTATAAAAACCTGTATGTATTACGGCTATCCGGAGTTATTTATGCAGTTTAACAAGAAAACCGAATTCATATACCATCCCGATTGGTATCGTGGAGTTGAATATTTGCAAGATTTGCAGTGGGGAGACACTTTTAAGGAAGATTTGTACGTTCCCGGTTATTTCGAAACATCTATTTCCAAAGGAGAAGAAATCATTTTTTCGGCAGGTGATATTTTGGTGGATACCAACAAGTTGAAAGAGGAGTTCGATTTTGAAATCCGAAAAAGAACCCCACGCTCCAACTTCTACAACTGTCTAAAAAACTCCAGCCACCAATTTTACTATATTCCCAAAGGTGATGAACATTACATTTTGGCGGGCTATCCGTGGTTCAGAGTACGAGCACGCGACCAATTTATTGCCCTACCGGGCTGTACCTTGGCAGTGAACAAAAATGCCGATTTTGAGAGAATAATGGACACAGCCATTCCTCTGATAAAAGAGTTTATGGAGGAAAACAAAGTATGGCAAACCATCAAACAACTGGACGACCCCGATGTATTGCTCTGGGTAGTTTGGGCTTTGCAACAATTTTGGAAAAAGAACAAAGAACAGTTTTTGAAAAAATATACCGATTTTTTATTTGAAATAATTCGATACATTTCCGATGGAAAACATCCAAACTTGAAGGTGAGAGAAGAAACCGGCATGGTTACTACTTATGGCATAGATGTGCCCGTTAGCTGGATGAATGCAACCATTGACGGACGACCGGTTGTGCCAAGAACGGGCTATTTAGTAGAATTCAATGCATTATGGTACAACGCTTTGATGTTTGCCAACGAAGTAGCAACTACTGTTGGTAATGGAGAACTCGCGGATATATATATGCAAAATGCCGAAAAAATAAAGAGCTCGTTTTCCAATATATTCTATAACGATTCGGGTTATCTTTACGATTATATAGATGGCGATTATGCCGACCAAAATGTACGTCCAAACATGCTTTTTGCTATTTCGCTCGATTACTCGCCGTTGGAAAGACGCCAGAAAAAATCTGTTATCGATTTTATAACCAAAGAGTTGTTGACAAATTGCGGCATACGTTCGCTCAGTCCCAAAGGATACAGCTACCGACCACGATATGCAGGCACAGAAAATGAGAAAAAAATGGCATACTTCAACGGTATGTCGTTTCCATGGCTACTGGGAGCATACATCGAAGCCTATCTGAAAGTTTTTGGCAAAAGCGGGCTTTCACTTGCCGACCGCATCATGATAGAAATGGAAAATGAGATGAAAAATGATTGTATTGGCAGCGTATCAGAGTTTTACGATGCCACACCTCCATTCTATGCACATGGCGGTTACTCTTTCGCGATGAGCGTTGCCGAATTGTTGAGAGCCCAAAAAATAATAAAAGATACGGAAGAGGCATAAGAATAAAGAATTACAAAAAATCAGAAACACTGTATATATGAAAGCATTAATGTTCGGTTGGGAATTTCCGCCACATATTTTAGGAGGATTGGGCACGGCAAGTTACGGCTTAACAAAAGGCATGTCGAAGCAAAAAGATATGGAACTAACTTTTGTTATTCCCAAACCTTGGGGCGATGAAGACCAAAGTTTTCTAAAGATTGTGGGCGCCTGCAACACTCCCATCGTGTGGCGCGATATTCCTTGGGAAACTGCCAAATCCAGACTACAAAAATTCATGAATCCGGAGGAATATTATTGGCTTCGAGACAACATTTACGCCGATTTTAGCTACATAAAAACCAATGATTTGGGATGTATCGAATTTTCAGGAAAATACCCCGAAAATATTCTCGAAGAGATAAACAACTACTC
Organism: uncultured Dysgonomonadaceae bacterium; assembly: GCA_964631255.1. Taxonomy (GTDB): domain Bacteria; phylum Bacteroidota; class Bacteroidia; order Bacteroidales; family Dysgonomonadaceae; genus JBGZFC01. The sequence continues at coordinate 19,400 of CAZVWS010000019.1, forward strand.
CATTGTTGCCGGTGTCATTGCACGAACGTACCAATTTGACATCATTCATGCACACGACTGGCTCACCTATCCTGCCGGATTACATGCCAAAAGTATTACAGGTAAACAACTTGTAATTCACGTGCATGCAACCGAATTTGACAGAAGTCGCGGCAAACCTAATCCAACCGTATATAGTATCGAAAAAAACGGAATGGATAACTGCGACCGCATTATCTGCGTGAGCAACTTAACCCGCAAAACGGTGATAGACAACTACAACCAGCCGGAGTGGAAAGTAGTAACCGTACACAACGCCGTAGAACCACTCAGCCCCGAAATTGAAGCAATAGAAAACAATTCGGGAGTTCCGGAAAAAGTAGTTACTTTTTTGGGAAGAATAACCATGCAAAAAGGTCCCGAATTTTTTGTTGATGCAGCAACACAAGTTCTCAAAAAGACACAACACATCAGATTTGTGATGGCCGGTAGCGGCGATATGATGGACCAGATGATACGCTTGGTTGCCGACCGCGGAATTGCCGACAAGTTTCATTTTACCGGTTTTTTGCGCGGACAACAAGTTTACGAGATGCTCAAATCGAGCGATGTATATGTCATGCCATCCGTATCGGAACCCTTTGGTATATCGCCATTGGAGGCAATGCAATGTGGTGTGCCCAGTATTATTTCACACCAATCGGGTTGTGCCGAAATACTCAACAATGTCATTAAAACCGACTATTGGGACGTGGATGCCATGGCAGATGCCATGTACTCCATTTGCACCTATCCCGAAATGGCAAACTTCTTGAAAGTAGAAGGCAAAAAAGAGGTGGACAACATCCTTTGGGAAGATGCCGGAAAAAAAGTGCGAGCCATTTACGACGAATTAGTTCGATAAAAAACCAAACAGAAAACAAACAGAAAAAACAATAAATAGTATGAAAACCATTTGCTTTTATTTTCAGATACACCAACCGTTCAGGTTAAAAAGATATCGTTTCTTCAACATCGGAAAAGATCATTACTATTACGATGATTACTCGAACGAGGAGATAATGCAACAAATTGCTGCCAGATCTTATATCCCGGCAAACAGGATGATACTCGATTTAATCAAGCAATACAAAGGTCAGTTTAAAGTAGCCTTTTCTATATCGGGAGTTGCGTTGGATCAGATGGAAATATACACGCCCGAGGTTATCGACGGACTCAAAGAATTGAGCCGAACCGGAAATGTAGAGTTTTTGACCGAAACATACGCCCATTCCCTATCGTGCATGGTTGATCCGTTGGAATTTCAAAATCAGATAAAACAACATGCCGAAAGAATTGAACTGCTTTTTGGGCAGAAACCCAAAGTGGTGCGCAACAGCGAGCTAATCTACTCTGACGATATTGCCCGCATGGTTTACGATTTGGGTTATAACAAAATGATTACCGAAGGTGCAAAACACATAATGGGTTGGAAAAGTCCCAACTACGTGTATCAATCGGCAGAGCAACCCAAAATGAAACTGTTGCTTAAAAACAGCCAATTCAGCGAAGACATCTCATTCCGATTTTCTGATTACACGTGGAAAGAGTACCCGTTAACGGCCGATAAATTTATCTCGTGGATAGCCAATACCTCTCCACAGGAAGAGATTTTCAATCTGTTTATCAATTACGAAGTCTTTGGCAATATGCATCCTTCGCACTCCGGTATTTTTGAATTTATGAAAGCATTGCCTCGTTTTGCGTTTGAAAATGAAATAGCATTTGCTACTCCAAGCCAGATAATGGATAACCACAAACCGGTTGGCGTGGTGTCTGTACCATCGCCCATTTCGTGGGAAGGAGAAGAACGCGATTTGAGTGCCTGGCTTGGCAACACGCTGCAAGAAGGCGCATTCCAAACTTTATACAAAGTGGGCGAGCGCGTACGTTTGAGCAACGACCGCCGTCTGAAACAAGATTGGTTGTATTTGCAAACCAGCGACCACTTTCATTATATGTCAACCAAACATTTTTCGAGCGGCTCGGCACAAAGCAATTTCAGTCCGTACCAATCGCCATACGACGCGTTCAATAATTATATGAACGTGTTGAGCGATTTTATTGGCAGAGTAAACGCGCAATTCCCTGCCACGGTAGATAACGAAGAACTGAACTCCTTGCTTACCACCATTCATAACCAAGAGATTGAGATTAAAAATTTGCAAGCAGAACTGAAAAAAATTACACACGATAACGAGACGAAATTGGTAAAAAAAAGTAAGAAATAAGTATTAAAAACTGATTGATATAAAATTATTGGTTAAGTTAATGGGCTGACCTACCCAACGTTGTGTATGTGAAAGCGAAAAACAACACCAAAAAAGAGAGTAGCCGAGAATAAAAAATGCCGAAAATCGAAAAAGTAAGTATTAAGTAATTTATTTTTAATTTTTTTAAACATGAAATCAATATTTGAATTTTCAACTATAATTTTTTTATTTTTATTCATCTTTTCATGTAATCAAAACGAAAATATTAACTCCGATAATAACCTTATATCAAGAAAAGGATTGGTTTTTCACAAAGAAGCCTTTAAAAATAAAATAGGCTACATGAATAATGAAACGAATAAAATCGAAACAATTTCGGATAAACAAATAATTCGTCATTGGAAAAATATACTTGATCCTTCTTTAGACGTAAAGTTTAACAAAATTATGTTAGTGGAAGCTGAACTTGAGGAAGGTGAAGAACCTTATTTTATGCTAAATTCAACCAGCGAAGATGGGACTATTACTATTTGTTCAAAAATTTTTGAAACTGAAAATGGTTTTATATTCAGAGGGGAAACTTGCGTATGTCAATCCTCTGAATGTGCATGGTCCGGTTGCGAAGTTACACGAATGTGTGCTTGCTCCTCATGTATTGGAGATTGCAAAAAAACACATACACACACAGTTTTAACTCCGGAATCGTTTAAATAACTACAAAATCGGATAGCGGAGTTACAAAGTTGCAGCTCTGTCATCTCTATATATTTTACTGATTACAAGCAGTATACCAAATTATTTTTACAAAAATAAATAAAGGATAGGCAAAATAAGGCTTTGTTTGCATATTTTTTTGTAATTTCGGGGCTTCAATCTCTTCAATCAAAAATAATTAAATAAGAAATGAACGAAAACGAAAACAAAATCAAAGAACTTCCCGAAAACGCGTATCGGGAATTAGCGCCGGGCGAAGAGTATAAGCCCGTACTACCTGCCGACAGGCCAACGACAGAAATTACCCCGTGGTCGGTTGGAATGGGTTTGCTGATGGCAATCATTTTCTCGGCCGCCGCCGCCTATTCCGGTCTGAAAATCGGTCAAGTTTTTGAAGCAGCCATCCCTATTTCCATTATTGCCGTGGGCGCATCGGCTGCATTTAGAAAGAAAAATGCACTGGGTCAGAATGTGATTATCCAATCCATAGGTGCATCGTCGGGAGTAATTGTTGCAGGAGCGGTATTTACCATTCCGGGACTTTACATTTTGCAAGCGAAATATCCGGAAATGGAAATTAATTTCTGGCAAATATTTTTCTCGTCGCTGCTGGGCGGATTTTTGGGAATTTTATTCTTGATTCCTTTCCGCAAATATTTTGTGAAAGATATGCACGGCAAATTGCCTTTTCCCGAAGCAACGGCTACAACCGAAATTTTGATGACGGGTGAGAAAGGTGGCAATCAAGCCAAATTATTGATTACCAGCGGTCTTATTGGTGGTCTGTTTGATTTCTGTTTCTCTGCATTTCGCTTGTGGAGCGAAGAGATAAGTACACGCATCATTCCAGCCGGAGCCATGCTTGCCGAAAAATTTAAGATGGTTCTGAAATTCAATGTGAGCGCACTTATCTTCAGCTTTGGCTATTTGGTAGGATTACGATTTGCTGTAATTATTACCGTTGGTTCGTTGCTCTCGTGGTTGGTATTCATCCCTTTGGTAAACGAAATTGGTGTATTGGTAGCAGCAGCTGGAGGCGGTGTAAATCCGTTTGAGGCAATGAGTGCCGAACAAATATTTGCCGCCTATGTGCGTCCAATTGGTATTGGGGCAATTGCTATGGCGGGAATTATTGGTATCATCAAATCGTCGGGCGTTATTGGCAACGCATTCAAATTAGCGGTTAGCAAAAAAGGAGGTGCCGGCACGTCTGAAGTAGAAACAAAACGTACCGACCGCGACCTGAAAATGTCTTTCGTTATGCTGTTTCTCTTTCTCACATTGGCAGCTGTATTCATCTTCCTGTTGTTTGGAGTAAAAATCACGCTTATTCAAGCAATTATTGCCTTGCTCACGATAACCGTAATTTCATTTTTGTTTACTACCGTTGCAGCCAACGCTATTGCCATTGTGGGCTCTAATCCGGTATCGGGAATGACTTTGATGACACTTATTTTATCATCGGTAATTTTGGTATCTATCGGTTTGAGCGGCTGGCAAGGTATGGTAAGCGGACTCATCATAGGTGGTGTTGTTTGTACCGCACTGTCGATGGCTGGAGGTTTTGTTACCGACCTAAAAATCGGTTACTGGATTGGAACAACCCCGGCAAAACAAGAATCGTGGAAATTTTTAGGAACACTTGTTTCTGCCGCTACCGTGGGAGCTGTAATTTTTATTTTGAATCAGGCATACGGATTTGTTGCTACCGAAACGCATCCCGACCCAATGGTTGCTCCGCAAGCCAACGCTATGGCAGCCATTATTGAGCCGCTGATGTCGGGGCAAGGTGCACAATGGATGCTTTTGGGCATTGGTGCAGTTTTGGCAATTTTGGTAAACTGGCTGGGAATATCGCCATTGGCTTTCGCCTTGGGAATGTTTATCCCGTTACAATTGAATACTCCGCTTGTGGTGGGTGGTTTGCTCAACCATTATATCAATAAAAGTTCGAAAGACAAAGAACTTGCTAACGCACGTCATCAACGCGCCATACTTATTTCATCCGGTTTTATTGCCGGTGCCGCGCTATTTGGCGTTATAGGCGCACTCATCATTTTCCTTACCGGAAAAGGCGATGTGTTGAATTTAGGTATTTGGGCCGATCCAAGTGGAACAGGTGCTCAAGTTGTTGCATTAATCGCGTTTATCGGGTTAATCACATTCTTTGTTTGGGAAGCCAAAAAAGCTAAAAAAGAAGATTGATTCAGATTGAATCAATTTCTATAATAATTACACAAAAATTTCAAAATACATTCCGCATTTTGTCTGCCCGGGTTATGGTGGCACGATTACAATGGCGGAATGTATTTTGTTACTATTTGTTTACCAAAGAAAAGGAATATCATTTGTTGTGATGCCCTAACCATATCATCACAAAAGTCTTGGTTCATGGTTCTAAATTATAAACAATGAAAAAAATACTACTTTTCGCAACAATAACCCTCATTGCTGTTGCTTGCACACACCGAAAATCGGCAACCGCAGCCGGTGAAACCGATTTCACACAATACGTGAACCCATTTATCGGAACGGCTTTCACGGGGCACACGTTTCCCGGAGCAACCTACCCGTTGGGAATGATTCAGGCGGGGCCACAAACCGGAAATTTCACGTGGGAATATTGTGCCGGATACTTTTACGAAGATTCGCTCATTCAGGGTTTCACACAAAACCGATTGAACGGAACGGGTTGCGTGGATTTGGGCGATTTGTTGGTGCAACCCTTCGCGGGCGAAAAGCGCGATAATCTGGAAAGTCGTTTCGACAAGACTACAGAAAAGGCATCGCCCGGATATTATTCTGTGCAACTTGCCGACAACGATGTGATGGTTGAAATCACCGCATCGCCGCACGTGGCGTTTCACAAATACGCTTTCCCGAAGGAAAAAAATGCCAATTTGATGGTTGATTTCCAAAGTGGTTTGGTATGGCAAGATGCACGATTTCATACGCACGTGTTGGAAAACGAAGTGAATTTCGAGAGCGACCGTGTTATCTCCGGTTTTACCCGACGTACTGAATGGGTACAACGCATCTACTATTTTGTGATCGAATTCGATAAACCGATTATCTCCAAAGAGGAACTCGTAAAGCGCAGTCCGTTGGAGAAATCGTCACGATACGTTCTCACATTTGATATGCAGGACTCAGGTACGTTGCAAATGAAAATAGGAATGTCGTCGGCAAGCATTGAAGGTGCGAAAGCCAATCTGGCTGCAGAAGTGAACGATTGGAATTTTGAAGCTGTTCGTCAAAATGCCAAAACGGCGTGGAACAACCGTTTATCGCGTGTAAAGATTGACGGCACGCCCGACGATAAAACCAATTTCTATACATCCATGTACCATCTCTATATTCAACCGAATAACATTGCCGATGTGGATGGAAAATATATTGGTCCAAATAGAACCGTAACCCAGTCGCCCGGCGGAAAATATTATTCCACTTGGTCGCAATGGGATACATTTCGCGCGGCATTCCCGATGTACACCATTTTGAGTCCAGAACTTATCAATGATTTCGTCAACTCTATGCTTGATTACAGCGAACAAAAAGGGCACCTACCCATCTGGTCGCTTTGGGGACAGGAAACCTACACAATGATTGGCAACCACTCCATCCCGATGATTGTGGACGCGTACCTGAAAGGGTTTACGGGTTTCGATATCGAACGGGCATACAACGAAATCAAAAAGTCCATAACCACAAGCGAACATTACAAATCGGATTGGAAAATTTACGACCAATACGGTTATTATCCATACGATTTGATTAAACTGGAATCGGTTTCGCGTACGCTGGAGTGCAGTTTCGACGATTATTGCATGGCAATTTTGGCTCAAAAACTGGGCAAAACCGAAGATTACGATTTCTTTTTGAAACGTGCCAACTATTACAAAAATCTTTTCGACAAAGAAACCAACGCCATGCGTCCTAAAAACTCCCAAGGCGAATGGCTTACCCCGTTTGACCCTTACGAGCTGGCACACGCCGATTCGCAAGTAGGCGGTCATTACACCGAAGGAAACGCGCTGCAATACACATGGCATGTGATGCAGGATATTCCGGGTTTGATTGAATTGATGGGTGGAAAAGAAGCCACCGGAAAGGTGTTGGATTATCTGTTTAACACCAAGCAGGAAACTACAGGAAAACTATCGGACGTTACCGGTCTTATCGGGCAATACGCGCACGGAAACGAGCCCAGCCACCACGTTGCATACATTTATTCGTACCTCGACCGTCCCGAAGAAACACAACGCCTGGTGCGCCAAATTTGCACCGATTTCTATAAAAACAAACCCGACGGACTCATCGGCAACGACGACTGCGGACAGATGTCGGCATGGTATATGTTCTCGGCAATGGGCTTTTACCCGATGAATCCCGCGAGCGGCGAATTTGTTTTCGGAGCACCGCAAATTCCTTCGGCACGCATCGATGTAGGCAACGGAAAAACCTTCACGATGGAAGCCAAAAACCTATCGAAAGAAAACCTGTATGTGGAAAAAATTGAACTTAACGGACAACCATACGATAAGAAATTCATCACCTATCAGGATATTATGAACGGAAGTAAGTTGGTGTTTTATATGACGAGCGAGGCAACCCGGTAAGGTACTTTCACGTTGTTGGTTTCACTACAATCAACTATTTCTCTATCTTTGTACAATCAAACAACTTATTTTTTCAATATAAATTTAAACAACACAACTCAATTATGAAAAAAATCGCATTTATTTTAGCAGCAACTGTTCTTTTGTTTGCAACAGCTTGCAACAGCAACAAAAAAGCACAAGAAAGCAACAAGTTGCAAACCACTATTTTTGGCAATAGCAACGGCGACAGCATCCAAGTAACTTACGACACCACCGCCGAAACAGCTACCGTTGTTTTCAATGGCGAAACATTGGTGTTGCAACAACAGCCTTCGGCTTCGGGTATAGTGTATAAAAACGACCAATACGAATACACCGAGTGGCAAGACGAAGTGGAATTGACCCAAAACGGTAGCGTCATTTTCTCAAACGTGGTTACCAATACCGGAATGGTAAATACTTTTACCGATGCCGATGGCAACACCCTGGTGGTTACGTACGACACAACGGGCGAAGTTCCTACAGCCACCATCACTTACGGCGATTACAAAGAGGTGGATCTTTCACAAATTCCCGAATCGGCTTGGGCAAAAGGTGCGGAGTATGCCAACGAAACCCTGAAATGGGTGAACAATGCCGAAGGCGGTGTGCTTACAGTGGATGGAAAAGAAATCACGTTTAAAGAAGCGAAATAAAACTTTTCTGTTACAAAAACGAAAGTGCGACGAGAAACAATCTCATCGCACTTTTTTATCTTAGTATAAATCAGTCTGTTAACAACTATTTGTGCACTCCTCGCCCGGTGTTTCAATCTCTATGGTGGAGTGCTGAATACCAAGCGAAAGTAGTTTTTCTCTCACTTCACTTTTAAAAAACTGCATCTCCTGGTTCGATAAAATCGAAGTCAAAACCACGTGCATCGTGAGCACATTGTACTCGCCATCAACAGACCATATATGCAAATCGTGCACATTATCTACCTGTGGTAAAGAAGAAATTATCTTCTCCACATCGTCCACACTTACTTGTTCGGGACTTCCTTGCAAAATGATATGCAAACTTTGACGTACATTTTTATACACATTGTACAGAATAAATAGCGAAATGACGATAGAGAGCAACGGGTCGATAAACGGAGCATCTACAAAATACATGATACCCGCGCCAAGCAAAACGGCAAGCCATCCCAGCACATCTTCCAGCAGATGCAGCGACACCACTTTTTCGTTGAGCGAATGCCCTTTTCGCAAGCGAAATACCGCCGCTCCATTCACAATTACGCCCAGCACGGCGAGCAAAAGCATTCCTTTCACATCGGGTTGTTGTGGATGAAACAAACGCGGCACAGCATTCATCAAAATAATAACACTACCAACCAACAACACTGCCGAATTGACAATTGCTCCCAACAACGAAAAACGTTTGTAGCCGTAAGTAAAATCTGTATTGCGCGGACGCTTGGCAACTTTCTGAAAGTACCACGACAGGCCAAGCGAGAAACTGTCGCCCAAATCGTGCACGGCATCAGATAAAATGGCGACACTATTTGTTAGAATTCCGCCAATAAATTCGATTATCGTAAACGCGAAATTCAGAAAAAATGCCACTTTTATGTTTTGTACATCTTCGTGGTGATGGTGATCGTGGTGGTGATTCGACATTTCTATACGATGGAAAAAGAGTAATAGTATATAACGGCGTACGAAATATTTTGTTCAACGGCGAAAGATAGAGAAAAATATTGTAATTTTGCATATCTTGTATATTTACAAAATAATAGCATTTGAATTTCAAAAATAGATATTATGAAAAAATTAAATCTACTGATTATTTGCGCCATCGGGTGCATCATCGCATCGTGCAACAATGTAAAAAAAGAAGAAGTGAAAATTTTAAAACAATCCGATTTTCCTGCTCCTCCGGTAGCAGAGGTAAAGCCCGACACGTTTGTTAATTTTGGGCAAACACGTATCGACAATTATTTTTGGTTGAAAGACAAAAACGACCCCCAAGTGATGGACTACATAAAAGCCGAAAACGCTTATACACAGTCTGTAATGGAATCGACAAAAGCATTGCAGCAAACCATCTACGACGAAATTTTGGGCAGGATAAAAGAAGACGACGAATCGTATCCATCGTTTAAAGACGGTTACTACTATTACAGTCGCACCGAAAAAGGCAAACAATATCGCACCTATTTACGCCGCAAAGGCTCGATGGATGCGCCCGAAGAAGTCATCTTTGACCTCAACCAAATGGCAGAGGGCAAACCCGCTTTCATTTTCCGCGGTTATTCCATCAGCCCCGACAACAGCAAAGCGGCCTATTTCTACAATGAAACCGGTTCTTTTGCCGAGTACACCCTCAAAATAAAAGACCTCGCCTCCGGCGAAACAGTAGGATTTGATGTAAACGGAGCCGTGTCTGTTGCTTGGGCAAACGACAACAAAACTTTGTTTTACAGCGTTATCGACAAAACTTTGCGCTCTTCAAAAATATATCGCCAACAATTGGATGCTGCCAACGGGACATTGGTTTACGAAGAAAAAGACAGCAAATTCAGCACCTATGTATCGGGAAGCAAAACCAAAGATTATATTTTCATAACCAGCGGTAGCTCCACCACTTCCGAAGAACAATATATCTCGGCAAATAATCCTACCGATGCTTTTAAAGTGTTCTTACCCAGAGTTCAAGATGTGGATTACAGCGTTTATCCACACAAAGACAAATTCTTTGTTCGATACAAAGACCGCCAAAATCTGAACGGTAAAATTTTTGAAACACCACTCACCGGATACGAAGACCGCGGCACGTGGAAAGAATTTGTAGCCCACAACGAAAATGTTCGAATTGAAAGTATCGATATTCTGAAAAATTATGTAGCAATCGAGTATCGCAAAAACGGACTTGCCGAAATAGAGATAACTCCCCTCGATGGCAGCAAAAAACAAACTATTGCATTTCCCGAACCGGTTTACACGGCAACTTTGGGTGGAAACCCCGAATACGAAGGCACTACCTTGCGCTACTCATACACATCGCTCAACCGACCCACTACCTTGTTTGAATACAACATCTTGACAGGAGAAACCAAAACGTTGAAAGAACAAGAAATTCCTTCGGGATTTGAACCCGAAAACTACGTGGTAGAACGCTTGTGGGCAACCGCCCCCGACGGCGTGAAAGTGCCCATGGCTGTGGTTTATAAAAAAGGATTGAAACGAGACGGCACAAATCCGGCACTCATCTATTCCTACGGAAGCTACGGTTCCAGTTCCGATGTATATTTCAGCGCGAGCATGTATAGCCTTATCGACAGAGGTTTTGTGTATGCTTTGGCACAAATTCGCGGCGGAAGCGACCTCGGTGAGCAATGGTACGAAGACGGCAAATTGCTCAATAAGAAAAATACGTTTACCGATTTCATCGCTTGCAGCGAACTGTTGGTTAACGAAAAATACACATCGGCAAACAAATTGGCTGCTATGGGCGGAAGTGCCGGAGGCCTGCTGATGGGCGCGGTGGTAAACGCTCGTCCCGATTTGTACCAAACTATCGTGGCACAAGTACCGTTTATCGACGTTATCAACACCATGCTGGACGACACCCTGCCGCTCACTACGGGCGAATACGAAGAATGGGGCAATCCCAACGAAGAGGAGTATTACAACTACATGCTCTCCTACTCGCCCTACGACAATATTAAGGCACAGAATTATCCCAACATGCTGGTAACAGGCGGTCTCAACGATTCGCAAGTGCTTTTCCACGAACCCACCAAATATGTTGCCAAACTTCGTTCGCTCAAAACCGACGATAACATCCTGCTGCTGCACATGAATATGGATAGCGGACATGGTGGTGCAACCGGACGTTACGACGGAATAAAAGATACCGCTTTCGAGTTCGCTTTTATTCTGAATAGAGTTGGAATTGACAAGTAGAGACACAATGCTTTGCGTTTAACTGATAAGCAGATTATTTCACACCGATTTCCGCTGATTTGCACTTAACGGAAATCGGTGTTGATAAAGTTGCAAAAAAACGCACTAAATTTTTTTAATTTGGAATAAATTACTACTTTTGTATCGGTATCAGCATTGAGATAGCAAGAACCAAAATAAAAAAGATTGAAGGAAGGGATTCTGGTCATTTATCTGACCGGAATTCTTTTCTTTTTATTCAATTCACATATAAACAAAAGAAAAACAAGGAGATAAAAATATGTCATTTACCTATATGACCGAAGAAGGACTTCGGAAACTAAAAGAAGAGTTGATCCAGATGGAATCGGTGCAAAGACCCGAAATCTCGAGACAAATAGCGGAAGCACGCGACAAAGGCGACCTCTCGGAAAACGCCGAATACGATGCCGCAAAAGAGGCACAAGGCATGTTAGAAGCCAAAATAGCACAACTGAAAACACTGCTCGCTTCGGCCCGAATTATCGACGAAAGCACCATTAGCACCGACTCCGTGCAAATTTTGAACAAGGTAACCATTAAAAACCTGAAGACAAACAAAGAGATGACTTACACGCTTGTTTCGGAAAGCGAAGCCGACCTGAAAAGCGGGAAAATAGCGGTAAATACACCTATCGCGCAAGGTTTGATGGGCAAAGTGGTTGGCGATAAAGTGGATATCAATGTGCCATCAGGCGTGTTGAGTTTCGAAATCATCAATATTTCTATATAAGCATTATTTACAATAATATGGCAACAATTTTCAGTAAAATAATAGCGGGAGAAATTCCATGCTATAAAATTGCCGAAAACGACAATTTTTTCGCGTTTCTCGATATCAATCCCATGTCGAAAGGACACACGCTGGTTGTTCCGAAAACGGAGATTGACTATATTTTTGATTTAGACGACACGCAACTTTCGGCATTTACTGTATTTGCAAAAAAAGTTGCCTTAGCCATCGAAAAAGCAATCCCTTGCAAACGGGTGGGAATGATGGTGATAGGATTGGAAGTGCCGCATGCACACATCCATCTGGTACCTATTGAAAAAGAGGGAGATATGAATTTGTCGAACCCGCGTGTGAAATTATCGACAGCAGAATTGGTAGAAATTGCAGAAAAAATAAGACAAGCTTTCGGAAAATAAACCACAAAAAAGCTGCTATCACACAAATGAAATCGTTACTTGCAAGCAACACAATGAAAAAACTGAAATAAGAACACAATGAACCGCAAACGTAGGTTTTTTTCATACTAAAAACGCTTAATGCAAAAATAAAACTATGCTGACATAAGGTTGTACTCATTTGGATGATGTTTTACAAAATATAAAAATAAAAAATGGAGAAAATTATTACACTTGACAAGTCAAATATTACCAAAGAGCATATCTGTTGTGCGATTTCTGACAAGAAATGTTAAAGAAAGTTACGAATTAAAAAAAGACTGGCTAAAACGAGAGTTTGATAATGGATACGTTTTTCGCAGGATTGATGCAAGAGCAAAGGTGTTTATAGAATATGGACCAGCGGAGAAAGGTTGGATTCCGATTGATGCTCCCAATTATTTATTGATTAATTGCTTTTGGGTTTCTGGACAATATAAAGGAAAAGGATATGGTAAGGAATTGTTAAGACTTGCGATTGAAGATGCTAAAGCACAAGGTAAAGACGGATTGGCAACAGTAGTTGGGACAAGTAAGTTTCATTTCATGAGTGATACCAAGTGGCTTTTAAAGCAAGGATTTGAAACTTGTGAAAAGTTATCGTCGGGATTTAGTTTACTTGTAAAAAAGATTAATCCGAAAGCAAGCAACCCAAAATTCAAGGATTCTGTAAAAAGCGGAGAGTGTTCTGAAAAAAACGGATTGGTTGTTTATTATTCAAATCGTTGTCCATTCTCAGAATATCATGTAACGACTTCATTGACAGAAACAGCTGAAAAGAGGAAGTTGCCATTAAAAGTAATCAAACTTGATACAATGGAAAAAGCACAATCAGCACCGACGCCAGCGACAATTTTCAGTTTATTCTACAATGGAAAATTTGTAACTACAGATTTGAGTGCTTGCTTGGACAGTAGATTTGATAAAGTAATAGAAAAAGAGATGAAATAAAAAAAGTACGAACCACAATACTGCTTGTGTGTCATAAAAGAAAAACCAGCATAACTCCATTAAAAGAACAAATAATATCTGACTTTGACCAAACTATCTAACTTTGGAGATTCTGACCTGACGTATCTCCAATGACAATAAACAAAGCAAAAGAGCATTCCAACGTCAAAAATATTCAGTACGAGATAGGAGACTATTTACAAATATTGCTGTCCGATAAAAAGTTTTGAAATGAAAAAAATTTTTATCGGACAGTAGGCACTTTGTTAAGTCCACAAAAAAAGCTGCTCAACCGATAATTGTTAAGCAGCATTTTTCAAAAAAGAGAAATCGGATAGATTCTACCCTACCCGATTTCTTTTTTTACAATTCGAGCAAAGTTTTGTCTGCGTTGCTTTTTCCAAAAAGCATATCGGTCGGGTTCTCCAATAACTGCTTTACCCGAACTACAAAACCTACCGACTCACGACCGTCAATTACCCGGTGGTCGTATGACAAGGCAACGTACATCATAGGGCGGATAACAACTTGTCCGTCAATGGCTACCGGACGTTCGATGATATTGTGCATGCCCAAAATTGCCGATTGGGGCGGATTGATGATTGGTGTGGACATCATCGACCCAAAAATGCCACCGTTGGTTATGGTAAACGTGCCGCCCGTCATTTCCGGAATGCTGAGTTTGCCTTTGCGCGCTTTGTCGGCAACTTCGGCTATTGCTTTTTCAATCTCTGCCAGCCCCATACTTTCCACATTGCGTATCACGGGCACCATCAGACCTTTAGGGGTGCTCACTGCCACCGAAATATCGGCAAAATCGTAAGTTGTCATATTTTCGCCATCCATCATCGAGTTCACGCTCGGAAATTCACGCAAAGCAATGGAACAAGCTTTCAGAAAAAAGGACATCATCCCCAGTTTGATGCCGTGCTGTTCTACAAATTTGTTTTGGTATTTTTTGCGCAAATCCATTATTGGCTTCATATCCACTTCGTTGAAAGTGGTGAGCATAGCGGTTTCGTTTTTCACAGATACCAAACGCTCGCTTAGTTTTCTGCGTAGAGAGCTCATGCGTTCGGTTTTTGAGTCGCGCGTGGCAGGCTGTTTCAATCCGCTTGCCGGAGCACCCGTACCATTGTTTGCTATAACAGACTCTACATCGGTTTGTTTCAATCGGCGCAAACCGTTTATCACATCCTCTACCGAAAGGTCATTTTCTGCCATCAGTCGTTTTGCCAATGGCGTAAGTTTCACCTGCTCCATGCCTTCGGCAATAGGTTTTGGTTCTGTTTTTGGAGTTTCTGCCAATACAGGTTTTTGTTTAGCCTCTTCTTTTACTTCGGGTTGTGGTATCGCTTTTTTCACCTCTTTGGGTGCATCCACCACATCGGGTTGCACCGAGGTATCAATGGTGCAAGCTACGGAGCCAACCTCCAAACTGTCTCCTTCTTTGGCTAACAACGACACTTTTCCGGCTTCGTCTGCGACCAAAGTCAAGGTTGCTTTTTCCGATTCTAATTCGGCTATTTCTGTATCTTTTTGCACCACGGAACCATCGGCTACAAGCCATTTAAAAAGCTCTACGTGTGTGATAGATTCTCCCGGACTGGGGACTTTTATTTCAATTATTGCCATAATTATTTTGTTTTCTATTTATTGATTTACAGTAATTTAAACTATATTTATAATGTTTTAATTTAGTCATTTCAACTATTACTGCAAGGCTAATTTTATTATTTCAGCTTGATTTATTTTATGCATTGCCGTTAGTCCTTCGGCGGTAACGCCACTGTTTGGTCGGCTGATTATTTGTAGTTTGCAATCGTCCATTTGTTGTTTCACAAACGTTGCCGCACCCATATTCAACGGCTCTTCCTGTACCCAAACCAACTCCACGTCTTTGTTGTATTTTTTCAAAATTTCTTGTAGTTGTTTTTTGGGGAACGGATAGAGTTGTTCTATACGAATTATTCCTACATGTTTGGCTCCGGCATCACGACGAGCTGCCGCCAATTCATAATAAATTTTGCCCGAGCACAACAATACTTTAGTAATATCTTGGGTAGGTTTTACCTCCTTGTCATCCATAATTTCATGGAAATGTCCTTGTGTAAAATCAGCTATACCGGATGTACACTCGGGATGGCGCAACAAGCTTTTTGGCGTAAACGCGATAAGCGGAACACGTATATCGCGATGCAACTGCCGGCGAATGGCATGAAAATGATTGGCAGGAGTAGTTGGGTTTACAATTTGCATGTTGTAATTGGCGCAAAGATTCAGAAAACGCTCTATCCGTGCGCTGGAGTGTTCTGCTCCTTGTCCTTCGTAACCGTGTGGCAAAAACATTACCAGACCCGATTTTACACCCCATTTTTCTTGTGCCGATGAAATATACTGGTCCACAATGACCTGTCCCACATTAAAAAAATCGCCGAATTGTGCTTCCCAAATAGTGAGACCTAAAGGATTGGCAAGCGAGTATCCGTATTCAAATCCCAAGATGCCGTATTCGTTGAGTGGCGAATTATAGACACGCACCATGGCGTGATCGCCCCCCAAATTTTTAAGCGGGAAATATTTCTCTTCGCCGTCTTCGGTAATAATTTCGGCATGGCGATGCGAAAAAGTTCCTCGCTCGGAGTCTTGGCCGCTCAATCTTACCGAAAAATTCTCTTTTGCCAATGAGGCATAAGCCATCAGCTCGCCCATTGCCCAATCAAACTTGTCATCCTCAATCATTTTGGCTCTTTGCGCAAACAGACGGATGGTTTTGTTATAGAAATTTTTTCCTTCGGGCAAGGAGGTTATTTTTTGAGCCAAATCCAGAAACATCTCTTTCGATATTTTGGTATCGGCAACGGTTTCAAAATCGGTTGCGTTGGGGAAACGGATATTTTTACTTTTTTCGCCCAAAAATCGTTGAATGATAAGCTGGTTGCTTTCGTTTGCCGTTTGGTATGCATCGTCCAATACGGCATGAAATTGTGCTACTCGTTTTTCATATTCCGGTCTGGTAAGTACGCCTTCTTCTATCAGTTTTTCGGCATATATATCTCGCGGATTTTTATGTTTGGCAATGATATCGTATAGTTTTGGTTGTGTAAAACGGGGTTCGTCGCCCTCGTTGTGTCCATATTTCCGATAGGAAAGCAAATCGATAAAAACATCGATATTGAATTTTTGTCGAAACTCCAGAGCCAATTTTGCCACGTAAACCATTGCCTCTACATCATCGCCATTCACGTGAAAAACAGGCGATTGGGTTACCTTTGCCACATCGGTGCAATAGGTACTGGAACGTGCCAAAAGGTAGTTAGTAGTAAATCCAACTTGGTTATTTATGACGATATGTATGGTACCACCGGTTTTGTAGCCGTTCAATTTAGAAAACTGAATGGTTTCATACACAACACCTTGTCCGGCAATTGCAGCATCGCCGTGCACCAAAATTGGCACCACTTGGTTGTATTGAAAATCGTGGTCGTTCTCCAATTTTGCTTTGGCAATTCCTTCCACCACGGGTCCTACCGTTTCCAGATGCGATGGATTAGGAGCCAAGCTGAGCGAAATTTTCCGACCGTTGTAGTCGATGGTATTGTTGTAACCAAGGTGGTATTTTACATCGCCATATTTTATCTCTTCGTCGTAATTGTGAGCGGTAAATGCACGAAAAACCTGAGAATATGGCGTTTTCATGATGTTTGTCAACACATTGAGTCGTCCTCTGTGCGCCATGCCCATTACTACATCATTTACATCGTATTGGCTTCCGTGCGACAACATGGCATCTAAAGCGGGAATAATGGCCTCGGAACCTTCTAACGAAAATCGTTTTTGACCCACATATTTGCGGTGCATATAATCTTCGAAACCGGATGCTTCAATCAGTCTGTCGAGGATATGTAATTTTTCTTCGTTGGTATATGTTTCTTGGTTGCGACTGCTCTCCATTTTCTGTTGCAGCCACTGCACAATCTCGGGTTTGGTCATGTAGCGATATTCCACTCCCACAGATTTGCAATAGGTTTCAGAAAGATGTTCCACAATTTGTCTCAACGTGGCTTTGCCTATTCCGATTTCTTTGCCTGCTTCAAATTCGGTATCGAGGTCGGATGGCGAAAGATTGAAGTTTTCGAGATCGAGTGTAGGCGAATATTGGCGACGGGTGCGCACCGGATTGGTTTTGGTAAACAAATGACCACGACGTCGGTAGCCATTGATCAGATTCATTACGGCAATTTCTTTGATGGGAGCAACCGCACCCTCTCCCACTTCATTTGGTTTGGTTGGGAAATGACTGTTTGCCAATTCAAAACCTTGAAAGAAGAATCGAAAACTCTCCTCTACACTCTCCGGGTTCTCTTTGAATTGCGCATACAAGGCTTCTATGGAGTCAATGTCCATGTTGCCTAATTCGTTACGATTATTCATTGGATTTTTTAAAAATATTAAACTTGTAAGAAGCTGTTTTGAAATTTTTTATGTGATGTTTTTTTAGTGATTCCCTGATGAATTTGGATTCTTGCTTTACATTAATATAGCGAGCTATTTAACAAAAAAGGAAAATACAAATTCACGAGAAAGGATAAAAACAGGCACAAAAGAACAATGATTTATTCATCATTCCAAAAAATTCAAAACAACTTCTATCTCCTAAACATAAATACACACTTTTTGTTTACGTTTTTCTGTTTTTTGTTTGAAAACTCAATATCA
>CAZVWS010000020.1:0-32023 GCA_964631255.1 uncultured Dysgonomonadaceae bacterium
AACCCACATCGTCGGAACCGGAATCCGATATTCTATCCATTGAACTACGGGTGCAAAAAAGTCTGTTATCTGAACGAAGTTTTATCCCATTTCAGAATGATGGTTTGGTTTTTTATAAATGGTTCAATGTCGGACAATTGCTCAGCCGACAGATAATTTTTGTAATCGAGCGTCAGAGTCATATTATTCGAGTTTGCCACAAATTCAGCCCAAACGGGATAAATATCGGGCAAAGATAGTGCAAAATTATATTTACCCGAATTTTTTAATTCCGGATTAAAGAAAATTTCAGGAGACATGGCAGGCAGATACAACTCTCTGTCCATCGCTTGCCATTGGGCATCATAAAATTGGATTTGGCTATCGCAAACTTTGGAGCATACGGTTTTGATAACACAAATTACAAAACCATCATTGGCAAGCGGTAACAATTTTATCTGTGTAGTTCCCACTTCCGAAGTTTTTATTTTCAGATAATCCGGCGTGTGTGTCGTTTTTTCCATTTTGCCCAATTCGTAAGGGATGATTGTGGTGGTTGTGTCCACAACAAGCATCGTGCGATTGTCCACCGAAAAGCCGGGCAAAATATGCTCGGGCATGGTTTTGAATATTTCGTTTATGCTTTGCGCAAAACCACCTGCCGATACAAACAGTAACAATAAAAATAATATTTTTCTCATACAAATTTCGGATAGAATACATTTGTCTTAGGAACAGCCTTGTTCCGTTCAAAACACAAAGTTATATTTTTTAATCAGAACGCCCACAAAAAAAGCCGTCCATTTTGATGGACAGCTTCACTTTTTTATTTTGTAAAAAAGTTAGAACTTAGTCAGCTACTATTACTTCTTCAACAACTTGCGTTACAGTATCAACAGTTGCAGCTGCGATGCTATCAGCAATGCGAGCTTCTTCTTGAGCGATACTGTCTAATCTTGCTACTTCAGCCAAACTGTCTAATCTTGCTTTTTCAGCTTCAGCTTGTTTGTTGGTGCAAGATGCAAATCCAAGTGTAGCAGCTAATGCTACGAAAAATAATACTTTTTTCATTTTTCCAATAATTTTTAAACGATAGTAAATAATTGTTTATAAAAACGGCGCAAAGATACATGTTTTTATGTTTCACAACATGATTTCGGTAAAAAATTAGAGTTAAATAGAGTTAATCGGCTTGTTTTCGATGTTTTTTAACTAAATCGGGACGTTTTTGGGTCGAAATATCGAGAAAAAACTACAAAAATAGGGTAAAATATTATTCATTTTTGCAACTCACACTTTTGGAACACGATTGACCGTAAATCGATAAACAATTTAAATTCAACACATACATCTATTAAGCAACAAAAATAGCTTTTACACGACAACAATATGTAAAATCGGCTTTTAGGAACAAAGATTTTCAAACATCTTTTCCATAATCGGATTTAATTCTCTAAATTTGCAGAAAATAACCTAAAAAAAGAGAGAAAAGATATGGCAATGAAACCCACTTTATTTGTTTTGGCGGCAGGCATGGGAAGCCGTTATGGCGGTTTGAAACAGCTGGACGGATTAGGACCAAATGGCGAAACAATCATGGATTACTCTATATACGATGCGGTAAATGCCGGTTTTGGCAAATTGGTATTTGTTATTCGTAAATCATTTGAAGAAGATTTTCGTGAGAAAATTGTAAAAAAATACCAATCTAAAATTGAAATTGAATTGGTTTTTCAAGAGTCGGACAAACTACCGGCAGGATTCTCGCCCAATCCGGAACGAATAAAACCTTGGGGTACAAATCACGCGGTATTGATGGGCGAAGAAGTTATTCACGAACCATTTGCCGTAATCAATGCCGACGATTATTACGGACGCGAAAGTTTCCAACTGCTGGCAGATTTCTTGAATGAAGTGCACAACAGCAAAAACAAGTATTGTATGATAGGCTACCGGGTAGGAAACACCTTGTCCGAGAGTGGCACCGTTGCGCGTGGTGTTTGCGAAACAGATGCCCAAAATCACCTTACCGGCGTGGTAGAACGCACACAAATAATGCGCATCGATGGCGATGTGAAATATAAAAATGAAAACGACGATTGGGTAACAATTGCCGACAACACGCCCGTTTCGATGAATATGTGGGGTTTTACTCCCGACTACTTCTTCTACTCGAAAGAATATTTTATCGAATTTCTTACACAAAATGCCGATAACTTAAAGGCCGAATTTTTCATCCCAAAAGTGGTAAACAGCTTGATAGAGAATGGCGAAGTTACAGTAAAAGTGATAGATACACCATCTAAATGGTTTGGAGTAACGTATGCCGAAGACCGAGAAGAAGTGGTGGCAAAAATAAAAAAATTGGTGGATGACGGCATCTATCCGTCGCCTCTCTGGTAAAAAACAGATACCTGCCGGAAAAAAGATAACACTCGGTTACAAATATGTGGATTGATATAATAATTGTACTTTTACTCATCCTGCTTAACGGCTTTTTCGCTTTGTCTGAAATTGCCGTTGTGTCGGCAAAAAAGTCCAAGTTGGAGTCCGAACGAAAAAAAGGAAACAAAGGTGCCGATAGAGCCTTGAAACTCAAATCGGACCCCGATAATTTCTTGTCGTCGGTGCAAGTAGGTATCACACTCATCGGTATCATCAACGGGGCATACGGAGGACAGGTTTTCGCCGATTACCTGACACCTCTATTTTCGCGAATACCGTTCACAGCCATGTTTGCCGATGCATTATCTATGGTTGTAGTGGTTTTCTTGATTACGTATGTTTCTATCGTGATTGGCGAGTTAGTTCCCAAAACAGTTGCCCTAAACAAGCCGGAAAAAATGGCGATGGTTATTTCGCGACCCATCTATGCCGTGAGCATCATTTTTTACCCGTTTGTGCGACTTTTGGCCATATCAACCAGCCTATTCAACAAGCTAATCGGACTAAAACCCACCGAAGAGGCAATGTCTGAAATGGAACTTCGAGCTTTGCTTAAAACCGCATCTAAAGAGGGAGTTATAGAAAGTGAGGAAAACATCATTCACGAGCAAGTTTTTTATTTCTCCGACAAACGAGCACGCCACTTGATGACCCACAGAACCGATGTAGAATGGATAGATATTTCAAAACCAAAAGAAGAAATAATTGAAGACATTCTCAAAACACGACACGGCAGAGTTTTGGCTTGCAACAAGATTCTCGACGAGTTCACGGGCATCATTTCCGTGAAAGAATTTCTTCTAAAATTGTACCACAGCAAAGAAATTAATATAAACGATTTCATTCGCGAGCCCTTGATTGTGCCATCTACACTGAGAGCGCAAAAAGTGCTTAAATTATTCAAATCGAATCACATATTTATTGCTATCGTGGTGGACGAATATGGCAGTTTGGACGGGATTATTACCATGCACGATATTATCGAAAACTTGGTGGGTACAATCCCCAACGAAAACGAAGTGGAAGAACCCGATATTTTTATGCGAAACGAAAATTCGGCACTTGTGAACGGCGAAGCCCCTATTGAAGTGCTGACGCTGTTGATGGATGATTTTATAATCGATTTTGACGAGATAAATTATTCTACTGTAGCGGGTTTTGTTTTATCAAACATCAACAAAATTCCACAAGTGGGAGATACGTTCGAGTATGAAAATACAACTTTCGAAATTGTGGATGTGGATGGTAACAAAATAGACAAAGTCATGGTTACAAAAAAAGAGGGCGGTAACCAAGATATATATTAAACTACAGCCTTGACTCTAATACCGATATATTTTATCAAAAAGAACGGAAATGAATAATAAACAGAGCAAATCGGGATTACAAACCAGAGCATTCCAAAAAATAGTAGATGGCAAAGAAGTCAATCTATATATCCTTACTAACGAAGATGGAAGCGAGATGACAATTACCAATTATGGTGCGAAAATAGTGTCGCTTTCTGTTCCCGACAAATATGGAAAACTGACCGACGTGGTTTTGGGACACACATCCATCGACGAATATTTGACTTCGGAAGAACCCTATTTCGGAGCTGTATGCGGACGCACCGGAAATCGCATTGCCAATGGCAAATTTGTTTTAGAAGGCACTGAATACAAACTTGCCATAAACAACGGACCCAACTCGCTGCACGGAGGGTTAAAAGGTTTTAATGCCCGGGTGTGGGATGTAAAAAAAGTATCGGACAACAGCATCCAACTTTTTTACCTGTCGCCCGATGGCGAAGAAGGTTTTCCGGGAAATCTCTCGGTAACAATTACATACACGCTCACGGCAGATAATGCACTGGATATTGTTTACGAAGCACAAACCGATAAAATAACCATACTGAATCTGACCAATCACTCTTATTTCAACTTGTCGGGCGAAGGCGATTCATATATTGGCGACCACCTGCTAACACTGGAATCTGATTTTTATCTGCCTACCGACAACACCGCCATTCCTTACGGAAAACCGGAATCGGTTGCGGGAACACCCATGGATTTCACAACTGAACATGCCATTGGTGAAAGAATAAACGACAATTTTGAACAACTTATTTTTGGAAAAGGATATGACCACACGTTTGTTTTAAACAGAAAAGAAGATGGCGAATTTGCCTACATTGGTTCGTGCACCTCCCCAAAAAGTGGAATAAAGATGGAGATGCACACCTCAGAACCCGGTGTGCAAATGTATACAGGCAACTGGATGACGGGCAATTTTTCCGCAAAAAACGGGCATCGTTATCCCGAGCGTTCGGCAGTATGTTTTGAAACGCAACACTTCCCCGACAGCATCAACAAACCCGAATATCCTTCGGTAATTCTTAAACCCGGAGAGGTTTTTAAATCGAGAACAACATATAAATTTAGTGCAACCAATAATTTTTAAAACAACAATAAATAATTAATCAATTATGAATACAACAGAACAAAAGAAAAATTATCTTTTACCGATAATTATGATGATTGCTCTTTTCGGAATGATTTCGTTTGTTACCGGATTGGCAAACCCGATGGGAGTAATTGTGAAAAACCAGTTCACTACATCCAATTTCATGTCTACGCTCGGTTATTTTGCCAATTTTATCGCTTACGCGTTTATGGGCTACCCCGCAGGACAGATGTTGCAGAAAATTGGCTATAAAAAAACAGCTTTGTGGGCAATATTCGTAGGTTTTGCCGGCGTGGGAATTATGGTTTTGGCAGGCGAATCCAGCAGTTTTCCTGTTTATCTTGTTGGTGCTTTTGTTGCCGGTTTTTCCATGTGTATGCTCAATACGGTCGTAAACCCTATGCTCAACACGCTTGGCGGTGGTGGCAACAAAGGAAATCAGTTGATACAAATTGGAGGCTCGTTCAACTCGCTGATGGCAACTATTGTACCCGTTTTGGTAGGCTATTTAATTGGCAGCAACGTAGCCAACGCCAATATTACCGATGCTTATCCGGCACTTTTCCTTGCTATGGGAATTTTCGCTTTGGCATTTATCGTCTTATTTTTTGTTTCTATACCAGAGCCCAGTTTATCTGTCAGAAAATCGAATATTCGCTATGAGCACAGTCCGTTTGCATTTCGTCATTTCGTGATGGGTGCAGTAGCTATTTTCTTATATGTAGGTATCGAAGTGGGTATCCAAATGTTCATTAATCCGTTTATGACAAGTTCGGTTGCCGAAGGCGGATTGGCATACGACCCAACCATAGCCGGCTCTGTAGTAGGCACTTATTGGTTTTTGATGTTGGTAGGACGACTCATTGGCGCATCCGTTGGCGGAAAAGTGTCCAGTAAAACTATGCTTACCGTGGTATCCATCGTGGGTATTATCTTTGTTTTGGCAGCAGTTTTAACTCCCATCCAGAAAATGGCAAGCATGCCCGTTTTCCAATCAGACATTTCATTTGGCATGGTACAAATTCCAATTAGCATTATCTTCCTTGTACTCTGCGGATTGTGCACCTCGGTAATGTGGGGAGGCATCTTCAATCTTGCAGTAGAAGGATTGGGTAAATATACCGAAGCGGCATCCGGCTTTTTCATGGTAATGGTAATGGGTGGTGGCGTATTGCCCGCCATTCAGGGATTTTTTGCCGATAGTATTGGCTACATCAACAGCTATTGGGTAATAATAATTGCTTTGCTATTTTTACTGTATTATGCGCTCATCGGTTCTAAAAACGTGAACACCGATATTCCGGTTACAGACGAGTAATAAAATCATTTGACGAAACAAATTCAGACCATTTTGGAAACGATGAAACGAGCACATAAATCATTTATTCTGAAATAGATGATTACAGCAAGTTACATTTATTCAAAATGAAAAGAATAAAAATAAACACATAAAACACCTGTGAGCAAAATAAAGAATTTCGACACACAAGAATTTGATTATAGAAAGAAGGCGGAAGTCTGAAGTTTGAAATTTTTCAACGAAAGGATAAAAACTTTAGAAAAAGTCTAATTCTCTACAAATAAAAAAGTCTTTGTTCTTGGCTCTTGGTTCTAAAATTATAGACGCATGAAAAAAGAAGATATTATAAAAATATTTCATGAGAAATTTGGTGCCGAATCACCGGAGGTTTATACCTCACCCGGGCGCATAAATCTGATTGGCGAGCACACCGATTACAACGGAAGTTTTGTATTTCCCGGTGCAATAGACAAAGGTATGATTGCTGCAATCCGGTTAAACGGAACCGACAAAATACGAGCTTATGCTGCCAATTTGCAGGAATTTTCTGAATTTGGACTGAACGAAGAAGATTTACCCAAAGAGGGTTGGGCAAAATATATTTTCGGCGTATGCCGCGAGATTATCAAGCGTGGCGGAAGGGTGGTCGGATTTGACACTGCTTTCGCCGGCGATGTTCCGTTGGGAGCGGGCATGTCGTCATCTGCTGCTTTGGAAAGCACTTATGCTTTTGCACTAAACGATATGTTGAGTTTGGGAATCGACAAATTTGAATTGGCACGCATCGGTCAGTCTACCGAGCACAACTATGTGGGCGTAAAATGTGGCATCATGGATCAGTTCGCTTCCATTTTTGGTAAAGAGGGACACTTGATGCGATTAGATACCAAATCGATGGAGTTCGACTACTTTCCCTTCAATCCGAAAGGATACAAATTGGTGCTTTTAGACACGTTGGTGAAACACGAATTGGCATCATCGGCGTACAACAAACGACGCGAATCGTGCGAACGAGCAGCCAAAACAATTCGTGAAAACGGCAATCCCGACGTGCATTTCTTGCGCGATGCAACAATGGAGCAACTTATTGCCGTGAAGGACAAGATTTCGGACGAAGACTTCAAGCGTGCAGAGTACGTGATAGAAGAAACACAACGCGTTTATGATGTTTCGGAAGCACTAAAAAAAGGCGATTACGAAACCGTTGGCGACAGAATGTACAAAACGCACCACGGCATGAGCAAGCTGTACGAAGTAAGTTGCGAAGAGCTCGATTTTCTGAACGAAGTAGCTAAAGAACATGGGGTTACCGGTTCTCGTGTGATGGGTGGCGGTTTTGGTGGTTGCACCATCAATTTGGTAAAGGATGAATTGTATGATTCATTTATAGAAGATGCCAAAAAGCAATTCAATACAAAATTTGGGCATGAACCCAAAGTGTACGATGTTGTGATAAAAGACGGCGCACGAAAACTTTAACAATAGCGTGCTGTATTATAAACAAAAGAAACTGTCTAGCGTGGCAGTTTCTTTTGTTTTTTAGCAATCGCAATTAATTCAAATTTAAAAAATCGGGCAACGATTGTTTTATGTCTTGCTCCAAATCGTCTAAAATGGGCTGCACCACATCTCTATTGAGTTGTTTGGTAATAAACACCTTACCAAACACACCCACTCCAATGGGGTAGGATTTACCATCCCAATTAAGTTTCGGAACCGAAAACAGATAGTAGTTATCTACCGATACATGACTATTTATGAAACCGTTAAATAATTGTTCTCCGGCAAACTGCCAAGCAACGGAGCCAATCACATCGGTTCGTTCGGCAATTATTTCGTCCATAATTTCGGTTGACTTAGCTTTCAAAGCGGCTTGGTGCACCTGTTCGTCCGGATTGGTAAAAAACGCCACGGCAAGCACGATAAGCAGAAAAAGGATGATAAGTTTGGATTTCATTTTACTAAATTAATCTATTCCTAAAATTGGCATATTGGCTATTAACTAATTGGCACATTGACATATTAACTAATTGGCATATTAACTAATTGACATTTTGGCTCATTGATATCATTTCCTCGTTATCTCCACAATGCCCGTTTTCGGCAATTCTCTGTTCCGTTTTTCCACCGCCTCCACTACTCTATCGGCAAGCTCGGCAAAAGCCATTCCCGTGATAGAATCAGGATTTACGGCTACCGGTCTTCCGTCGTCGCCTCCCTCACGAATAGACTGCACGATGGGAATTTGCCCCAACAAATCATATCCGTTTTGTTCTGCCAAGCGTTTGCAGCCGTCTTTCCCGAAGATATAATATTTGTTTTCGGGCAGTTCGGCAGGCGTGAACCAAGCCATATTTTCCACCAATCCAAGAATAGGCACATTTACTTTATCGCTCGTAAACATACTGATTCCTTTGCGGGCATCGGCAAGCGCCACTTCCTGCGGAGTGCTCACGATAACGGCACCGGTAATAGGGAGCGTTTGTACCAAAGTTAAGTGAATATCGCTGGTGCCGGGCGGAAAATCAATCAAAAAATAATCCAATTCGCCCCAATTAGCATCGGCAATGAGTTGTTTGAGCGCGTTGCTTGCCATGGCTCCTCGCCACACAACGGCATCTTCTTTTTTTACAAAAAAACCGATGGAAAGCATTTTTATTCCGTAGTTTTCGATGGGAATTATGAGGTCGCGACCATCCAATTTCTCCGTAAAAACTCCGGCATCTTCCACATTGAGCATTTTGGGTACCGATGGACCAAAAATATCAGCATCTAACAATCCAACTTTGTAACCTTTTTGCGCCAAAGCAATAGCCAAATTGGTGCAAACCGTACTTTTGCCAACGCCGCCTTTTCCCGACGAAACGGCAACAATATTTTTTACACCGGGTAATAAATCGGGTAGTTCGGGGCGTGGCGCTTGTTTCGATTTCACCGAAATATTGCCTTTTATCTCAATATTTGGATCGGCATACGTTAAAATTGCTTGTTCAGCCATTTTCACGAGCGAACGAATAAATGGGTCGTTCTGTTTTTCGGTAATGAGCGTGAAGCTCACTTTCATTCCGTCTATGCGGATATCGTCTTCCACCATTCCGGCAGAAACAATGTCCTGTCCCGTTCCCGGGTAGCGCACGTTTTTGAGTGCGTCGATAATTAGTTGTGGGTATATTGACATAAAATTTTCGTTTAAATGTTTAACGTTTAAAGTTCAAAGTTTCGGGCATACAACCTTGAACCTTAAACTTTGAACGCTAAACTTTTGCATTTCTTCCAAAACTCCGATACACATCTTTTTCAATTTCAATATCGGGTTCGGTCCAATTTTTCCCTTTCGGGACGATGAATTTAATGTATTTGATGTTTAAACCGCGCGAGCGCCATTGTTGTTCATAAAAAGTCTGGATACTTAATATTTTGTCATCCAATCCCGATTGGTACAAATTGTCGGTATTTACCAATTCGGTCAAATGGTTTTCTTTTATCATGGCACAAGTGTACGTGTAGAGAAAATGACTATCTGTTTTGAGATGCACAATTCCGTTTTCATCCAGAATAGAAGCGTAATGCTTCATAAATCGGGTAGATGTGAGTCGTTTGTTGGTTTTGCTCATTTGTGGGTCGGGAAAAGTAATCCAAATTTCTGCCACTTCGTTTTCATCAAAAAAATGGTGAATCAGCTCGATATGCGTGCGTAAAAACGCCACGTTACCCATGTTTTCCTGCAAAGCTTCGGTTGCTCCTTTCCACATACGTGCACCTTTTATATCGATGCCGATAAAATTTTTCTCCGGATAAAGCTTTGCCAAGCCCACCGTGTATTCTCCTTTGCCGCAACCCAACTCCAACACGATTGGATTCTCGTTTTGGAAAAAATCGTTTTTCCATTTCCCTTTCATCGGGAAACCATCCTCGGTAAGTGTTGCAAACGTGTATTGAAAAACGTTGGGATAAGTTTCCATATCGGCAAACTTAGCTAATTTGTTTTTTGCCATCTTATTTATTTCAATGCTACTTTTTTCAGTTTACAGTTTACAAAAGTACAAATTTCGATTCACAGATTCAACTTTTTCGCGCATGGTTTCAAACTGTAAGAAAAAACCACAAAAGAATGCGCGAAACCAAATATCAACAGCCATATTTTTATAGTATGAAACTTATTGATTGAGTTTATTTTCAATTAATATTACACTGTAATTATGCAAGTTATAACATATCGAAAAAAATTGGGAATATTTCTGATTTTTAAGAAAAAAAGAGAAGAAATATGGAAAATGTTACGATTTAATACCTACCTTTGCGTAGTACAAAACCTTTTTAAAACTTTATGTGATATGAAAGTGAATGAAATAATGAAACAGCTCGAAACCAGACATCCTGGCGAAGCTGAATTTCTTCAAGCAGTAAAAGAAGTATTAACTTCGATTGAGGACGTGTATAACCAACATCCTGAATTTGAAAAAGCAGGCATTATCGAGCGCATCGTTGAGCCCGATCGTATTTTCACATTCCGTGTGCCTTGGGTGGACGACAACGGAAAAGTACACGTGAACATTGGCTACCGTGTTCAATTTAACGGAGCAATTGGTCCGTACAAAGGCGGTATCCGTTTCCATCCTTCCGTAACATTATCTACACTGAAATTCTTAGGATTCGAACAAACATTTAAAAACGCACTTACTACACTACCAATGGGTGGCGGTAAAGGTGGTTCTGACTTTGCACCAAAAGGACGTTCTGACGCGGAAATTATGCGTTTCTGCCAAGCGTTCGTTACCGAACTTTGGCGCGATTTGGGTCCTGACACCGACGTGCCCGCAGGCGATATAGGTGTTGGTGGACGCGAAGTAGCTTACATGTACGGAATGTACAAAAAATTGGCTCGCGAACATACAGGTACATTTACAGGAAAAGGACGCTCGTTTGGCGGTTCTCGCCTTCGTCCGGAAGCTACCGGATTTGGTGCGCTTTACTTCGTAAACCAAATGTGCGACACACACAATATTGAACTTAAAGGAAAAACAGTAGCTGTTTCCGGTTTTGGAAACGTGGCTTGGGGTGCTACAATGAAAGCAACCGAATTGGGAGCAAAAGTTGTAGCTATTTCAGGACCCGACGGCTATATCTATGACCCGGACGGCGTGAGCACGCAAGAGAAATTTGATTACATGGTAGAGCTTCGCAACTCGGGCAACGATGTGGTAGCTCCTTATGCCGAAAAATATCCAAACGCTAAATTCTTTGCAGGCAAAAAACCTTGGGAATGCAAAGTAGACATTGCCTTGCCTTGCGCTATCCAAAACGAATTGAACCTGGAAGATGCAAAAAGACTGAAAGAAAACGGTGTTACATTGGTAGCTGAAGTTTCTAACATGGGATGTACTGCCGAAGCAGTTGATTTCTTTGTAGAAAACAAAATACTATTTGGTCCAGGAAAAGCAGTTAACGCCGGTGGTGTAGCTTGCTCCGGTTTAGAAATGACACAAAACGCTATGCACATTTCTTGGACTAACGAAGAGGTTGACAAATGGTTGCACCAAATCATGGGCGACATCCACGACCAATGCGTAGCTCACGGAAAAGGCAGCGATTATATCAATTACGTGAAAGGTGCAAACATTGCCGGCTTTATGAAAGTGGCTGAAGCAATGGTAGCACAAGGCGTATTGTAATAGAGTTTTTCAATAAAAAAACAAATGAAAATAAAAAAACAACCCTGGATTTTTTTGGTTCTTGGCATCGTAATTGTACTTATAGGAGCCTTTGCTAAAATTCAGCACATTTCATTTGCAACAATATTGTTGGGAATCGGGTTATCGGTAGAAGTTTTTGGTCTCTTTTATTTGATAAAAAATATTAGAGGTATAAATAATGGAAACGCATAATCACGATACAACAAAGGATTTATCTGATACTTAATTTTTTAATTGAAAAATCCACAAAAAGCCGTAAGAGCATGGACTCTTACGGCTTTTTTATCCCCTTTTATATGGATTAGAAGACGAAGTTTTGTAAATTTGTAAATCATAAATAACAAAACAAATTGAATCCGCAAAAACGGACTTAAACAAATAAAAAAACCTATATGATGAAAAAATGGTTTATCGCTATTCTGGGAACTCTCACACACTTGTGTCTGGGCACGGTTTATGCCTGGAGTTTCTTTCAAACGCCTATCACCCAATTCACCGGATGGAACAACTCGCAAGTTGCCTGGGCATTTAGCCTTTCTATTTTTATGCTGGGGGTAACTGCCGCCTGGGCGGGCAACAAGATGCCAAAATACGGACCGCGCAAATTAGCCATTTTGGGTGGAACATTGTATGCCTTGGGCTATCTTCTTTCGGGATTTGCATTGGCAAACCAATCCCTGTTTCTGTTGTATCTCGGGTTTGGATTTATTGGCGGAATAGGACTTGGCTTGGCGTATGTAACACCGGTAGCGACCGTATCGGCTTGGTTCACAGAAAAACAAGGCTTGGCAACGGGCATGGTGGTAATGGGATTTGGATTTGGAGCATTGGTTATGTCCAAATTTTTAGCCCCATTTTTTCTGAAACTCTCCGGTGGCAATTTGAGCACAACATTTTACTACACGGGCGTGGTAATGCTAATACTCATCCCATTTTTGGCAACTTTTCTGCAAATGCCCCAATCTACAAAGAAAATTGCCACAGAAACGAAAAAAGCGTCCATTTCCCAATACATTTTGGCGAAGCCATTTATTTTGGTTTGGCTTATTTTTACCATCAACATTGTTGCCGGCATGATTTTCATCTCGTTCCAGTCGCCCCTGTTGCAAGATTTATTGAAATTGCAAATGCCCGCCGACACCGATTTCTCCAATGCCGATACCATGGCTTCTTTGGCAGCTTCGGGCGCTACACTAATAGCCATCAGCTCCATTTTCAATGGTTTGGGACGATTTGTTTGGGGTAGCTTTTCCGACAAAATTGGCAGAATGCAAACTTTTCGCATCCTACTTGCTTTGCAAGCCGTTATTTTTGTGATGCTTATTTTTGTGCGCCAACCCATCGTGTTTTCGATATTGGTTTGCATCGTTTTGCTTTGCTACGGCGGCGGATTTGGCGTGTTGCCATCGCTCACAAAAGACATGTACGGCAGCAAACTCATGTCGTCGCTCTATGGCGCACTGCTCACGGCATGGGGCGTGGGTGGCATTATCGGACCGCAAATTGTAGCACTGATGAAAGATAATTATGCCGACAAAGCCGGGTTGTATGCTTTTATCGTGGGGGGTAGTTTATTGATTATCGGGTTAATAATCAGCTTCATCTATAAGCCAAACAAAACAGTACAATCTTAGAAACTGTTTCCATAATACAAAACAGAACAAATAATGACCCCGTTTCTCTATCGCATCGCGCAAAAGTTTTATTCGGAATACAAAAACGAATTGTATCGCCACACATTTGTTTTCCCAAACAAGCGAGCCGGTGTTTTCTTCCAGAAATATTTGGCAGAAATTGCCGAAAAGCCCATTTTCTCTCCAAACACCATTACCACGAAAGAGCTTTTCGAGTCGCTCTCTGCATTTCAGTCGGCAGATAAGATACGGATGTTGGAAATGCTGTACAAAAACTACATCCATTTGGCTAAAACGGATGAGTCGTTTGACGATTTTATTTTTTGGGGCGAAATTTTGCTAAACGATTTTGACGATGTAGACAAATACATGGCTGATGCACGACAAGTGTTTAAAAATATCAGCAATTTGAAATCGATAGAGGACGATTATTCTCATCTGACCCCAGCTCAAGTGGCAGAAATTCGTAAATTTTGGACTTTTTTCATGCCGGTAGAAGGCAACGAAACCAAGAAAAAATTTAAAGAAACATGGGAAATACTCTTTGAGTTGTACACGAATTTTCGCACAAATTTGGCAAAAAATAATTATGCTTACGAAGGAATGCTTTTTCGCGAAGTTGCCGAACGGGCGAAGTCAAAAGCCGATTTCGATTTTGAAACGAAGAGTTTTATTTTCGTGGGATTGAACGCCATCTCTACCGTAGAATACGAATTGATGAACTACCTAAAAAACAGAGGTATTGCCGATTTCTATTGGGATTACGATTCGCCCATGGTTCGCGACGATCAGAATAGCGCATCCAGATGGGTCAAAGAAAATTTGTCTCGTTTTCCCTCCAAGTTTCAAGATATTTATCCCGATTCAACACAACAGTTTCCTACCGAGAAACCCAGTATAGAACTCATCGGTATTCCATCGGCAGTTGGACAAGCCAAACATGTTACCGAAATCATCACCAACCTGTTGCAGGAAGGTCATATCGGCAAAAATGCTATCAATACCGCCATCGTTCTACCCGACGAAAATTTGTTGTTGCCCACTCTATACTCCATTCCCAAAGAGATTGAGAAAATAAATGTAACCATGGGTTACAGTCTATCCAACGCATCGGTAGCAAGCCTGATAGAGATTATCTCTTTGTTGCAAAAAAATGTGCGCAAATCGGGCGACGAAGCGGTTTTTTACTTCCGTTATGTGCTTTCGGTGCTCAACCACCCGTTGGTGATGCGCGTGGTGCAATCGGATACGGACACCATAAAAAACGACATTGTCCACTTCAATCGCATCACGGTTTCGACAAGCGAATTAAAGGGAAACCCATTTGTAGAATTGCTGTTTACTCCTATTGCACGCTGGCAAGATTTATCGGATTATCTGCACAATATTTTGAAATATGTTTACAATGTCATCAACCAAGAGGTAAAAACTGAAGAAAACAGCATTGAAAATGCACGTGCTATCGATTTGGAACGAGAGTTCATTGTCGAGTTTTATAAAACCATAACCCGACTGCAAGACACGTTGCACGACACCCTCGATATGTCTGTTGAAACCTATTTTCGCCTGTTGCGACAAATGACAAGAGCCATAAGCATCTCGTTTAGCGGCGAACCGCTTTCGGGTTTGCAAGTAATGGGAGCATTAGAAACCAGGGCATTAGATTTTGAAAATCTGATTATTTTGTCGATGAACGAAGGCGTTTTCCCTGCAAAAAAAACCAATAACTCGTATATCCCTTACAGCTTGAGAAAAGCATTTGGCTTGCCGGTTCACGAACACCGGGACAGTACCTACGCGTACCATTTTTATCGCATGATAAGCAGGGCAAAACGAATTTTCATGCTATACGATACACGTGCCGAAGAGATGCAAACCGGCGAAGTGAACCGATTTTTCTATCAACTGAAATATTTGTACTCGAATCATTTTGAAATTGCTCCCGAAAAAACATTACAATACAGCGTCTATTCGCCAAAAGCGGAAACCATTGAGGTGTCCAAAACCCAAGATGTGCTAAACAAATTGAATAAATTCCGGGTTGGAGGCAATTCGGCTCTATCGGCTTCGCTCATAAATGATTATATCAACTGTCCGTTGCGTTTCTATTTTTCTGCCGTGGAGGGACTGAAAGAGGAGCAAGAGATTAGTGAATCGATTGAATCGGACGTGTTTGGCTCTATCTATCACCGACTTCTGGAGATTATCTATAATCGGTTCATCGGAATAAGCGTTACGCCCGACGCCGTTTCACAAATTATCAAAAACGATGTTTTCTTAACCGATATTATCGAGAAAGCATTTGCCCGATACTTTTTCAAAGACGAGAAAAATGTAAAACCGCTTCAAGGTCAGTTTTATTTAATTGGCGAAATTTTGCGAAGTTATGTAAAAAAAACACTGGAAGCCGACAAGCAATTTATGCCTTTCACATACATCGGCTCAGAATTTAGAATAGAAGACACCCACCGGTTGAGCGATTCGTTGGAGATAAATTTCAAAGGAAGTATCGACCGTATCGATTGTACAAGCACCTCCTATCGGATAATAGATTACAAAACCGGTAACGGCGAAAATAAATTTAAAACGATAGACGAACTTTTTGATTCTACCATATCGAAGCGCAAATACCAGATTTTGCAGGTATTTATTTATGCCCTGTTTTATGGTAAGAAGAATCCCGAAAAAAAGTTGTCGCCCAACGTCTATTATCTTCGTTCCATTTTCAAAGATTTCGACCCAACCATTTATTGTGAAAACGAGCCTATTCACGACATTAATACATATTTGCCCGAGTTTGTGGAAAAATTTAATTCGGTATTGTCCGAAATTTTTGATGCGAATGTGCCTTTCAAACAAACTCAAAACGAATACAATTGTCAGTGGTGCAACTTCCGAAACATTTGTGATAGATAATAACCGAAAACGAGCTTGTAGCGAATTTATCGTTTCTTTTCAAAAAAAGTTTGCATTAGCGCAATGCTTTTGTCCGCCATTACACCGCCTGACACCGAAGTAGCGGGATGTAACAACAACGGCGAAAAAAGTGAATAACCTCTTTTCTCATCGCGTGCGCCATAAACCACACGAGATATTTGCGCCCAATACAACGCTGCAGCACACATGGGACAAGGTTCTACGGTTACAAACAAAGTACAATCTTTCAAATATTTGCCGCCCAACACATCGGCGGCGGCGGTTATGGCTTGCATTTCGGCATGAGCAGTAACATCGTGCAACATCTGTGTCAGATTGTGTGCGCGAGCTATGATGCGGTTTTCTACCACAATAACCGCCCCGACAGGCACTTCATCTTTGTCAAATGCTTTCTGCGCTTCTTGCAAAGCTTGTCGCATAAAATAATTATCGTCTAACATAGCGTCTGATTCATTTTTTTGGAATTCAGTTTTTCCCAAATCCTATCTCCTCATCTCGTTTTCTTCAAAAAGCGTTGGATAATCTTGTTCCATATTACGAAGAATATGCCCAATAACCGTTTCACGAAACCAACGCGAGCGATTGGTAATATTATATTTTCTCAGATAAAAATGTATCAATTCATACTCTTCGTCGTTGAGCATAAATTCGGCTTTTTTGGTGCGAGGCGTAACCCGCTGCGGCGATTTATTTTTTGCAGATTTCATCCGATTTTCATTCCATTTTCTTTCAGAATACAAAAAAACAAAATATTTACACCAAAATGAAGAATTAAAGCCGTAAATTTGTATTTTTACTGCATTTTATGGCACAACACAACGAACTTGGGCAAAAAGGAGAAGAAGCCGCTGCACGTTTGCTCCTGGAAAAAGGATATAGAATTCTGTCTCGCAACTGGAGATTTCACGGTTACGAGATAGATATTGTGGCAGAGAACCAGGAATGGTTGGTTTTTGTGGAAGTAAAAACTCGCACTTCGGCGCAGTGGGGCAATCCCGAAGATTTCGTGGGTAATTCGCGTATGCGCCGCATGATAGAAGCCGCCGACCATTACATCATAGAACACGATTTGGACAAGCAAGCACGGTTCGATATCATTGGTGCCGTGTGGAATGGACACCAAATGCAAATGGAACACATAGAAGACGCTTTTATGCCTTTTTAGATAATTAAATAAGAGATGCAAAATGAACCAATTGAGCAAAGACAGATTGATTATTCGTTTCGACGAAATAGAGTCGACCAACAGTTATTTAAAAAACCTTGTCCGCGAAAAACGACCGGCAGAGGGTTCAATCGTGCTTGCCGATTTTCAGACCGGAGGGCGTGGACAAATGGGCAACTCGTGGTTTGCGTCCAAAGGCGATAACCTCTTGTTCAGTCTGCTCATTTATCCTAACACGATAAAAGCGAGCGAGCAATTCATCATTTCGCGGATAGCATCGCTGGCAATAAAAAATATGCTTGACGGTTTTACCGACGATATTCGCATAAAATGGCCCAACGATATTTATTGGAAAGATAAGAAAATAGCCGGCATATTGATAGAAAACGATTTGCATGGCAATACCATCGACAACTCCATCATTGGAATCGGCATCAATATCAACCAACAAATATTTCCGGCAGAGTTGCCAAATCCGGTGTCGCTGCGACAAATAACCGGCATAGAACATGACAGACAGTATCTGCTCGATATATTTATGCGTGAATTTTTTCTACTGTATCGCGACATGCAAGAAAGCGGATTCACCAATATAGAAGACGAATATATACTGGATTTGTATCGAAAAAATGATTACTTTTGGTTTGAAGACAAAGATGGACGTTTTCGGGCAAAAATTGAGAATGTGCAACCCTCGGGACACCTCGTTTTAAAGACAATGGACTCGGACGAAAAGCGAAAATACGCATTCAAGGAAGTTGCTTTCGTTAATGAATGAATAAAGATAAAATCAATATAACTCAAAAAAATACAACAATGAAATTTAACAGAATACTGCTGAAACTCAGTGGAGAATCGCTTGCAGGAGAAAAAAAATCCGGAATCGACGAAGTTCGCTTAGAAGAATATGCCGAACAACTGAAAGAGGTAGCTCAAATGGGTGTGCAAATCGGTATCGTAATTGGCGGTGGAAATATTTTCCGTGGCTTGAGCGGTTCGCGCAAAGGCTTTGACCGGGTAAAAGGCGACCAAATGGGTATGTTGGCAACCGTTATCAATAGCCTGGCGCTCAGCTCGGCACTAACTGCCATTGGTCAGAAAAACCGTGTTTTTACTTCCATTCGGATGGAACCCGTGGGCGAGCTCTATAACAAATGGAACGCCATAGAAGCCATGCAAAAAGGCGAAATAGCAATTATTGCCGGCGGGACCGGAAATCCTTTTTTCACAACCGATACCGCATCCGCTTTGCGCGGCATAGAAATAGAGGCCGAAGCCATGTTGAAAGGAACACGTGTAGATGGAATCTATACGGCCGACCCCGAGAAAGACCCTTCTGCCACAAAATTTGAAACCATCACGTTTGACGAGGTATATCATCGCGGTTTGCAAATCATGGATTTGACCGCCACAACGCTTTGTAAAGAGAACAATTTGCCAATCGTGGTTTTCGATATGGATACAAATGGCAACCTAAAAAGTTTGCTTTTAGGCAAAAATATCGGCACTTTGGTTCACAACGGATAAGAGCTGTTACATTTTTTTACAGACCAATAATCAATAAATAGTGAATTAGTTGGCGCAACATTGCCGGGTTTAAAATAAATTCACTATTTTTGCTAACAAAACAATAAATAACATCAAATATGGACATTTCGACAATAAAAAAAGAGGCAGGGGAGAAAATGCAAATGACCCTTGATTTTCTCGACGAAACTTTCTCGAGAATTCGTGCCGGAAGAGCCAATCCACGTATTTTGGACGGTGTACGTGTTGATTATTACGGAAGCGTTGTTCCACTTTCTAACGTGGCAACCATCAATACACCCGATGCCAAAACAATCATCGTGCAACCATGGGAAAAATCGATGCTAAAAGTAGTTGAAAAAGCAATACAGGATTCGGATGTGGGCATCACTCCCGAAAACAACGGCGAAATCATTCGTTTGGGCATACCTCCGCTCACCGAAGAGAGACGCAAACAGTTAGTAAAGCAGACCAAACAGGAAGCCGAAGATGCCAAAATTAGTATCCGCAACTCGCGCCGAGAAGGAATTGACGAAGTAAAAAAAGCGGTAAAAGATGGCATGCCGGAAGATATGGGCAAAGACGGGGAAGCCGAATTGCAAAAAATACACGACATCTACATCAAAAAAGTGGATGAAATGTTTGCCGAAAAAGAAAAAGAAATTTTGACCGTATAAAATTCGGTTCGGCATATCGTCTTTTTTGTTTGTAACAAATTGCTCCTTCCTTTTCCTGTAATTGGTTTTCATAGTAAGAAAAGAAGGAGCAATTTGCCACAATATGGCTGAAAAATTTTTAGCTATCAACAACAAAATGGTAGCAAATAAAAACAATTCAATAAAATGAAATTATTGCCTGCGCAAATTCCACTTTATCTGTTCAATAACCAATTACGAAAAAAATCATGAAAGGATTGGTTATTCGGAATACGGGCAATAACTATTTGGTCAGAACAGAAGATGGAAAAGACGTTTCTTGTTTTGCCAAAGGCAACTTGCGCCTCAAAGGCATTCGCAGCACAAGCCCGGTGGTGGTGGGCGACAAAGTGCAAATAGACCAAAACAACGACGGAGCAGCTTTTATTACCGACATAGAAGATCGAAAAAATTATATCGTTCGTCGCGCATCCAATCTTTCCAAACATTCGCATATTTTAGCGGCAAATATCGATTTGGCTCTGCTCTGCATCACCGTCCGATTTCCGGAAACCACCACGGTTTTTATCGACAGATTTCTTGCCACCGCCGAAGCCTACAACATACCGGTATATCTTCTTTTTAACAAAATCGATTTGCACGACCAAGAAGATGCCGAATATGCCGATGCTCTCATCCATTTATATACAACCATTGGTTACCCATGTTTGAAAACATCGGTTACAGAAAATAAAGGCATAAATGAAATCCGGAATCTGATTCAAGGAAAGATAACCTTGCTTGCCGGACATTCTGGCGTGGGTAAATCGAGCATTATCAACATGTTGCAAACAGATTCAACCCAAAAAGTAGGGAAAATATCGGATTACCACAACAAAGGAATGCACACAACCACTTTCTCCGAAATGATTGAGTTGGACGAAGGCGGTTTTATTATCGACACGCCCGGAATCAAGGGTTTTGGTGTCATTGACATGGAGAAGAGCGAAATTTCGCACTATTTTCCCGAAATATTTAAAACCGCCAAAGATTGTCGCTATTACAATTGCCTGCATATAAACGAGCCGGATTGCGCTGTGGTTCATGCCGTTGAGCAACATTATATCAGCCAAAGTCGTTACCACTCGTATCTGAATATTCTGGATGACGCCAACGAAGAAAAGTACCGATAACTCAAACATAAAAACAAGTTACTCATGAGCCAAGTTCTGATTACTATTCTCGAAGTGATATACGTGATAACTATTCTCAGTATAGTTATTGTGGTCATTTCTGAGAATCGCAATCCCATCAAAACTTTGTCGTGGGTAATGGTGCTTGTGTTTCTGCCCGTTATTGGTGTTATCTGGTATTTGGTTTTCGGTCAAGACATTACCAAAAAACAGGTTATCTCCAAACGGATGTATAGCAAACTCAAAAAAAGACCGCTGGACGAGATTGGCACTCACGAGGAACTGGTTTATCCTCAAAAACATGCCAATCTCATTCGGCTATTGCGAAACATGGACCACACCCCTTTGTTGGGCGGCAACCATATCCAATTTATTACGGAAGGGGAAGCGTATTTCGATAATTTAATTGCCGATATCGAGAATGCCAAAGAACACATTCACATCGAATATTATATTATAAACGATGATAAAATTGGCAACCGAATAAAGGAAACGCTCATCCAAAAATCGCTGCAAGGTGTAGAAATACGAGTTATTTACGATAGTTTTGGTTCGCGAAAAACAAAAAAATCGTTTTTCGAAGAGTTGCGAAAAGCAGGCATCGAGGCAGAACCATTTCTGAAATTGGTATTCCCAATTTTTACCGCGAGACTCAACTACCGCAATCACCGCAAAATTGTGGTAATTGATGGAAAAATTGGATATTTGGGCGGTATGAATATTGCCGACCGATATATAGAGGGTTGCAGTTGGGGCAATTGGCGCGACACACAAATTAGAATAGAAGGCAAAGGCGTGCAAGGTTTGCAGCCTATCTTTCTGATAGACTGGCACTTCGTAACGCAAACACTTATCACATCGAGAAAATATTTCCCCGAACTCGAGAAATGTGGCGAAATAGCGATGCAAACCGTAAACAGTGGTCCGTTGCGCGAAGACCGAGAAATATCGCACGGCATCTTGCAAGCCATCTACGATGCAGAAAAAAGCATCTACATACAAACGCCCTATTTCATTCCGCCCGAAGCCATGTCCGAAGCTCTACAAGCGGCCGCCATACGTGGTGTGGACGTGCGGGTTATGATTCCCGAATATTCCGATATGATTCTGGTACATTATGCTTCCAAATCTTACGTGAAAGAGATGCTGCAAACCGGTGTGAAGGTTTTTTACTACCGAAAAGGGTTTCTGCACTCCAAGATGATGGTTTTTGACGATTCGCTCACCTTGATTGGATCGGTAAATTTTGATTCGCGTAGCTTCGAACAAAATTTTGAGGCGGAAGGCTTTATTTATGACCACGATACGGCAGAAAAGGCGATTGATATTTTCATGCAAGACTCCAAAGATGCACAAGAGTTGATGCTGAAAGATTGGCTGAAACGTCCTCGTACAACCCGTTTCTTCGAGTCGTTGATGCGATTGTTTGCTCCATTGATATAAGAAAAAACGGCAACGATGAAAAGAATTTATCTGATTGGTTACATGGGAGTTGGAAAAACAACTATCGGGAAACAACTAAGCAATTTGCTCCAACTATCGTTCATCGATTTAGATAAATTCATCGAATGTAAATACCACAAAACCATTTCACAACTTTTTCAAGAAAAAGGAGAAAGCGGATTTCGTGAGTTGGAAAAAAAATCGCTGGTAGAAATTTCTGAAATTGAGGATGTAGTAATTGCAACCGGCGGCGGAACTCCCTGTTTTTTTGATAACATCGGGCTAATGAATGCCACCGGCACAACAATTTATATAAAAGCAGAACCCGATGAATTGGTGGAGCAACTCAAACTCTCTAAAAGAGAACGACCGCTTATCGCACACAAAACACCCGAGATGCTTCTGCCTTTTGTTACCGCCCATTTGTTGGAAAGAGAGATATTTTACAATCGGGCAAAAATGATTCACAGAGTACGAAAACTGATTTCGAACAAAGAGCTGCAGGACACAGTAAAAGAAATCGCCACAGAACTAAAAAAAATGCAAGATGATGTATGAACCACTAAAAAGCACCTCGTTTTTTGTACGAGAATTGTTATATAAATTAGACAAACAAAAAGTTTCGTTGGTCATTGGCATACCCAAAGAGAACCAAGAAAATGAAAAACGACTTGCCGTAACTCCCGAAACAGTTACTCTGTTGGTGGAAGCGGGCTTTCGGGTTTTGTTAGAATGCGATGCCGGACTGAGTATCAACTATTCTAACCGATATTTTGCCGAATCGGGAGCAGAAATCGTCGAAACCAAAAGAGAAGTTTTTGGGGCGGATATTGTTCTCAAAATTGCACCGCCCACACTGGAAGAAGTTGCATTGATGAAATCCCGCAGTTCGGTTTTCTCTTTCCTGCAACTACAAAACATGACTTCAGCCACCATGGAACTTCTTGCCGAAAAACGTATCAACGCATCGGCATACGAACTAATTTATGACGACAATGGTGTTTCGCCATTCGTTACCGTTATTTCAGAAATAGAAGGAGCAACATCCATATTATTGGCTGCCGAGTTGATGAGCAACCAGCATGGCGGAAAAGGAATTATGCTGGGCGGCATACCCGGCGCAACTCCTACCGAAGTGGTTATCGTAGGAGCAGGGGTTGCTGGTACGGCAGCCGCAAAAACGGCTTTGGCATTGGGTTCTTTGGTCAAAATATTTGATGAAGATGTAGATAAACTCCGAAAAATTCAGCACGAAATTGGTCATCCCATTTTCACATCTACCATGCAACCTAACGTGTTGCGAAACAGTTTTCGTTCCGCCGATGTAGTAATCGGGGCATTGCAATATGTCAATCGGAAACATTTTTATCGAATTTCTACCGATTTAGTTCGGGAGATGAAAAAAGGTTCACTCATCATCGATTTGCGTATGCCGCAAGGCGGTTGTTTCGAGACCACCATGGAAGCTTGTTTGCCCAAGCATCCGCCAATTTTTGAAAGATTTGGGGTTCTCCATTTCTGCGAATTAAATTTGAGTTCGCGTGTTGCTCGCACTGCTTCCATTGCTTTGAGCAATATTTTTGTCTCTATGTTTGGTTCTATGGCCGATTGTGGTGGCTTCACCCAATTTGCGCGTTTCGACCGTGGTTTTGCTGCCGGGTTCTATATGTACGGCGGAAAAGCGGTAAATCCGTACGTAGCAAACTTCTTCAACCTGCCGGTTAGCGATATCGGTCTGTTTTTGCCCGGATTTTAATAAAAACACCCGGTTGTCACGAACATAAAAAATCACCTTTGCCAAAGTTCCTCAAAACCAAGCAAAGGTGATGCTTTTTTATAAAAACAGAAAAACGAGTTTTCGTTTTACTTTTCTATCACATTTTTCTAAAACATGGGCAACTGATAAATGAATCCGGCAGCTACTCGATGCGTGTTGTAATCCGGCACATCGCCTGCTTTGTCTTCATATTTATAAGTGCGTCCTATATAAGTTAAGAAAAAGTGCAAATTGGTTTCCATCGGATAATATTCTATTCCGGTTAAGTAGCCAAACGATGTTCGATATTTTCCTTTTTCAAACAGGTCATAAGCTTTTGAAAGCGATGCAGTTTCGTACATTCCTTTCACAAAAACATTCCATTTTGGTTGAAAACGGTAGTTGAATTTGGTTACCAATGACAAATATTCGGCATCAAATGCATTGGCTTCGCCTTTGGTAAAGATGTTACTAATGATTCCCTTGCGGTCTAATCCTTCGCGCGAGTACATCACATCGAAATACATATTAGCACGACGGCTAAAAGTTAAATCGTTACCGAAAGCCAAATACCACATTTTTTGTTTTTTTGCTTGGTTCATCACCGATGCCGACCAACGTGTTTTGTATAGCCCGTCAAATAACGTACCGTTCCAGTTGAGGGTGTAAAGCAATGGCAATTTGGGTTTTTCAATGTTCACGGCATGATACGTATTTTCAAATGTGTGATTGAGACCGTTTAAAATCTGCAATTGCAACTGGTGATTGGGTGATGGCATGTAAGCGAAATTTACTCCGGTAAGGAAGTTGCTCATATTCTCAATCATATCGCTGTATTCGTAGATTTCTATCGGGTTCAGGTCAAATTCTATACCGCCGTAAGCAGCACATTGCTTACCTAAAAACATCGAGAAATTATCGGATAAATTCACGCCAATACCTGCTATATCAATAGAGGTAGGCATGTTGTCGATAGAAAGCGAATGGCTGTTTGATCTGTTCAGTCTTTGCCTCCATCTGTAAGATAACCAATCGTTTACATTGCCTCTTGCCTCGATACGCAACTGGCGCATATTGAATTTCCCATCCACCAAATCATTTTCGTGAAATGTGGCATCAAATCCGCCTTGCATATTCAGATAAAAATTAAATTTATCCGTTTTTTTTTCGATATTTGTTACTTTCTCAAATAAACTCTCCTCGTTAGTCGCAGAGTTTTGTTGTGCAAATGCTCCTTGCAAGCCAAAAAGCACAAGCACGGCTACAAATAAAAATTTTCTATTCATCTTGCTATTCGTTTTTTCAATATTCATTAAAGTATTGTTGAATTGTTTGCCAATTGTTTGTTTTGGTCAGTGCCAACATGAGCAGGATGCGTGCTTTTTGCGGATTCAGCTCTTGCGAAGCAACAAATTGGTATTGCTCGTCGTCTATCTCGGCATCCAAAGTGGTTGGTCCGTTTGGCACTCGGGATGAACGCACTACGAGAATCCCTTTCTTACGTGCATCTTGCAAAACGGGGAACAGATTTTTATGGATATTCCCATTTCCTACACCGGCATGTACTATTCCTTTATAGCCATTATCTATGAGTGCTTGTAGCGCGTGAGCTTCCACATTGGAATAGCTATACACGATACCAACTCGTGGCAATTCGTTCAGATTGCTTACATCGAAAACTGATTCGGTGGTGTGTTTTTTAAGTGGCGATTCGCTCATAAAAACTTTTCCGTTGTAAAC
Organism: uncultured Dysgonomonadaceae bacterium; assembly: GCA_964631255.1. Lineage (GTDB taxonomy): Bacteria > Bacteroidota > Bacteroidia > Bacteroidales > Dysgonomonadaceae > JBGZFC01. Next base: position 25,893 of record CAZVWS010000020.1, read on the forward strand.
ATATCCGAGTGGACCGGAATTAGGCGATTTAAATGTCTCCACTTCCAAAGTGTGCGTTTTCAACACGTTGTGTGCACCCAATATTGCTCCGTTCATAGCAACCAACACGCCATTTCCTCGTGCCTCTTCAGATGCGGCAACTACTACGGCATTGTATAGGTTGAGTGGTCCATCGGCACTCATCGCTGTTGATGGGCGCATGGCACCAACCAAAACAACGGGTTTATGACTTTTCACGGTCAAATTCAAGAAAAAAGCAGTCTCTTCCATTGTGTCGGTTCCGTGTGTTATCACAATTCCATCTACATCGCCGGCAAGCAATTCATTTATTCGTTTGGCAAGCGTGAGCCACACGTCGTCGCTCATATCTTGCGAGCCGATTCGTACAATTTGCTCCCCGGTTACATCGGCAACGTCATTCACTTGTGGCACAGCGTCCAATAGTGTTCCAATAGCCACTTGTCCGGCAGTGTAATTAGATTTTGTTGCAGATTCGCCTGCTCCTGCAATGGTGCCTCCTGTTGCCAAGATATGAACTTTTGGTTTTTGTGCAAAAGCTACTGTCAGCGATAAACAAAGAAGCATTACGGTCAATTTGATTCTGTTTGTTTTCATAACTAATTTTTTATTAAGTGTAAATAATATAGAATTCTTGTTTTTTCTGATTTTTTAAAAAAGAATCTGGATAAGCCCCAGTCCAACGAGTACCGACACGATGGAAGCCACCAAACCGGGCATCATAAACGAGTGATTCAAAATATACTTACCAATGCGAGTAGTTCCCGTTCTGTCGAAATTGATTGCAGCAACCACTGTTGGGTAATTGGGGATAAAGAAATATCCGTTCACTGCCGGAAAAAGAGCGATGAGTGTGTATGGCGAAACTGCCAATGCAATGCCTAACGGCACCAATGCACGCACAGTAGCCGCTTGGCTATAAAGCAGTATCGACATAAAGAAAAGTGCAAACCCGAAAACCCAGGGTGCTTGCGCGATAATCTCGTTGATAGAAGCGGTGATTTGTGCCAAATTTCCTTGTATAAAAGTGTCTCCCATCCAAGCAATTCCAAAAATAGCAATTACCGCCTGCATCCCGGCGTTGAAGATAGAGCCACGGGCAGCATCCAAACCATTGGTTTTTGTAATCATCAGGATTAGAGCCGCTGCCGAAAGCATCAGTATTTCAATTATATATGGCATGCCCAATTGCACCATTTCTCCATTTACTTCAAAAGTAGGACGCAAACTGTTGAGCGAACCAAACAAAACAACCGACACGGTTGCTGCCAAAAATATAAGGATGGAAGCGATAGCTTTTTTCCGATTCAAAGGGTTTTGCGCATCTACATTTTGACTTCGTACTGTAATTTCACCATTTTTCAATCGGCGTTGGTATTCAGGGTCATCGCACAACTCTTTTCCTTTCTTCAGCGAAAACATGGCTGCTACCAATACTCCGGTGAGAGTTGCAGGAATAGATATTTTGAGAATATCGAACAGCGTGATGCCAAATGGCGATAACAATGCCAGCAAGGCAACCGTAGCTGCCGAAATAGGACTTGCCGTGATGGCTTGCTGCGAAGCGATAACGGCTACGCCCAGCGGTCGTTCGGGACGCACTTTGGTTTCTGTTGCCACCTCTGCTATAACGGGCAATACGGAATAGGCAACGTGTCCGGTTCCGGCAACGAAAGTAAAAAAATAGGTAACCAAAGGACTTATCCAAGTAACGTGCGATGGATTTTTACGAAGTAATTTTTCCGCCAACCGAACCATGTAGTCCAATCCTCCAGCGGCTTGCATGCACGATGCAGCAGAAATTACCGCCGCTATCATCAACATCACATCAATGGGTGGCGATGTTGGTTGCAGTCCGAAAGCGAAAGTAAGGATTGCCAACCCCAATCCGCCCATGACTCCCAACCCAATACCTCCTAAGCGTGCGCCAATTATGATGGCGACTAAAACAATCAGTAATTGCAATATCATACAAATAGGTATTATTTTGGTGCAAAGATAGCGCAAGTTACGTTATTTTTTTCTGTTTGTTCTATTTTCTATTCCATTTTTTGCAATTTACGTTACTTTCAAATTCAAAACGGACTTTTTACTTTTTCCTACCCGATTTATTACAAAAAAAATCCGCATCAATTTCTTGACACGGATTTCGTTTCTTTTATATTTTGTTGCTTAGTTGCTATCTCTGAATTTGTTAACCTCTTTCATCATAAATTTGCGTTCGGCTTGTTGCGCTCTATATAGCTTTTCGGGCGAAAGAATTTTTTCGAGTTTTCCGGAGTATTCTTTCTCCATTTCAGCCTCTTTTAATTTTATATCTACGTCGTTTTCAAGCAATTGCCTATATTCATTATTAGACATATTTTTATTTTTCTTTTTCATTTCCTCCACTTTGCTGCGATGTTGTCGGTGCAATTCAAATTTCTTTTTCGACAATTCGTTGTATAGCGGAAAGTATCTTTTTGCTTCTTCTTGGCTCAGTCCTGCTTCTTTTTGAATATATTCCATTTTTCTCTTTTCGTACTCAGCCATATTCATTCTTCTGTTTTGTGCCACCACGGAAGAGGTAAAGCAGCCAATGGTTAATATAAAGCACAAAAGCGTAAAAATTTTTCTCATAATCAGTCAAATGATAATGTTATATATTTTAATTTTCTTTAGTTCAGTTGAATTTGTTTGTACATATTGTCGTAATATCCTTGCTCAATGAGCTGATCTTCCAGATATTGGTGAAATTCTTCTTCGGTTATTTGCACGTTCGACCAATATTCGTCTGCAAATTGTTGTTTATTGGTATTGTGTGTAAGTGTTTGAATAATAAAGAACAGTCCCAAAAACATAGCTGCCAAATATACAAACGGTCTTGTCCTTTCCCACATGGTTACTTTCTTGGGTGCAACTACCTCTTTTTCCGGCAGTTTCGACATAATTTCTTCGTTCAATTTTGCAAAATAGTTCTCCGGTACAGTGAATGGATTTTCCTTTTTTATATCATCTATTTTGTTAATTTTAGTTTTCATACCTTTCTCTTTAACTCTGTACTTAATGGATAGACTTTATTTTGTTACGAAGGTTTAATTACTCTGTGATAAAAAATTCTCTATTTTTTTCACCGCATGGTGATACGAGGCTTTGAGCGCACCTGCCGATGTGCCCAATATCTCCGACATATCGTCGTACTTCATCTCATCGAAATACTTCATTTGAAACACAAGCCGCTGTTTTTCAGGAAGCTTAAGCATAGCTTCTTGCAATAATCTTTGCGCTTCGTCTCCATCAAAATAGGTATCACTTTCGAGAGTATTGAGCAGAAATGTATCTTGGTCGTCCACAGAAATATTATTCTGAATTCGCTTTTTATTGATAAACGTGATGCTTTCGTTGATGGCTATCCGATACAGCCAAGTAGTCAATTTGGATTCGCCCCTAAAATTGTCAATATTTGTCCAGGCTTTGATAAACACGTCCTGCAAAATATCGTTGGCATCGTCGTGCGAAAGCACCATTTTTCTGATTTGCCAATACAATCTTTCGCTGTATGCCGCTACCAACTTAGAAAAAGCTTGTCTTTGCTTGCCCGGAATGCGGAGTTCTTCTAATATTTGTTCATCGTTGTTTGTATCCATATCCAGATTGAAGTTCTATCGCAAAGATAATCAGTTTTTTTGTCAATTTTCTCTTTTACTCTCCTTTTTCGAACCAATGTATGAAATCTTCGGCTTTCGATTTGTTGTTTTTCCACCACTCCATCGATTCCTCAAAATAGGAAACACTGATATATCGGCAATAGGTGTCGTAATGTTTTGAGTTTACGATACTTGCAAAAAAAGGCACGTAAAAATCCCAAAAATAGCCGTTGTTGTCATTCTTGTTCTCCTTTTCGAGCACTTGTATCACGGCTCTGTTTACCTCTTTGAAAGTCAAGAATAAATCGTCTTGTTTGTTAACAGTTCTGAGCGAGTCGAGCGTAGAAGTGATGGCGTGATATACAAAATTTCGGTTCAAACCATTCTGGATGGTAAGCGGTGGTATTTCGTGTGCTTGAAGCAAGCTATCGGGCATATTTCTTTTAAGCTGCTGTTGAATAAACGAACGCTGCACCGGTTTTTCGGTAGTTGGCACAATGAGCATTGTTTGCAACATCTCTAAAAATGCGTTTTTGGATCGGCGACTATCGGGTTCGAGCAAGAGAAACATTTGGAAAGAGAGAATGCTTCTTACCCAGTAGGACTTATCTTTGTTGGCGTACGCATCTAAGAGGAAGCCACCACTGGTAGTTTTGTCCAGTTCGATGGCGCGTTGCACATGTTCTAACGTTTTATCGAGATTATTTTTCTTATAAAAGTTGAGTGCTAAGTTAAAATTTAACAAATAATTATCGCCATTTTTCTTTATCCCCTCCTTCAGTAAAACGATGGCATCGTCAATTTTATTCATGCCGGCAAGCGATTCGCTTTTTATCGTATATGCACCTACCGAAAGGCTTTTGTCGTTAGAATTAATGACTTGGGTACTATATTTTGAAGCATTTCTGTAGTCCTCCAGATTGAGGTACGAAAGAGCCATTTCATACATGGCTTTTATCGATTGCGGATTGACGGCAAGTGCCTCCTCAAACTTCTTGATAGCCTGTTTGTATTGTTTCTCATCGTGCAGCTTTACACCTTCATCTATAAGCGTTTGGGCATTTTTTGTTTGCCCAAAAACCGGGATAATCGCGAGAGAAATCAGTAGAAATATTATCTTTATTTTGTTCATTCGTTTTCAATTTTGCGGCATAAAAGTAAAACAAAAAAATATACAGACGGTTGGTTTTTAAAAAAAATGACATTTGATAACAACGCTAAACATATTTAGTTTTTTGAAATTTACCCAAAATGATAAACCGATTATCGGGTAAAAATTGTATTTTTGTAGTTAAATAATCCCAAAATGAAATATATAGAAGTTCAATTTATTTGCAAACCGCATTCAGAAACAGTTTCTGACGTATTGGCTGATTCGCTGTCGGAAATTGGGTTCGAGAGTTTTGTTGAATCCAACGACGGTTTGGTAGCATATATCCCCGAAAATAGTTATTCGAAAAGCAAAATAGACGATGTGCTAAGTCAATTTTTGTTGGAAGTAAAAATTGATTATCAAACGAAAGAAATTCCCGACCAAAATTGGAACGAAGAGTGGGAAAAAAACTATTTTAAACCCATCATTATTGATGACAGATGTATCATTCACAGTTCATTCCATTCGATAGACAAAGCGTATGAATACCAAATTGTTATCGATCCCAAAATGGCATTTGGCACAGGTCATCACCAAACCACGATGCTGATGATGCGAAACATTTTATCACTGAATTTGCAAAATAAAACCGTTTTGGATATGGGTTGCGGCACCGCAGTTTTGGCTATTTTAGCAGAAATGCGTGGTGCAAAAAAAGTAACGGCAATAGATATTGACGAGTGGGCATACAACAATGCACTCGAAAACATTGCTCTGAACAACATGTCTGCTATCTCGGTTTCTTGTGGCGGAGCGGAGTTGTTGGGAGAAGAAACGTTTGATGTAATTTTAGCAAACATCAATCGGAATATTCTTTTGCAAGACATTGCTATCTACACACAAGTTTTGAACGAAGGTGGTATTTTGATGATGAGCGGATTTTACGAAGAAGATTTGCCCATAATTTTAAATAAATGCCAAGAAAACGGACTCAAATATCTCCATTTTTTGGAGCAAAACAATTGGGTAAGCGTGGTTTTGGTAAAAGAGTAAACAATATTGTTGCATTGGACAGTTGAATTTACAACATTCTTTATTGTATGCCAAATTCCCAAATCTAAAATCCCAATTACCAAATATTTTGTATCTTTGCACCCTTAAATTAACTACTACAGAATTTTATATAAGCTATGGCAAAGGAATTGAAAGAGCTGACCCCTCGCAGCAAAGATTACTCGCAATGGTATTTGGATTTGGTAATTAAAGCCGAATTGGCAGAAAACTCAGCCGTGCGCGGTTGTATGGTTATAAAACCTTATGGCTATGCCATTTGGGAAAAAATGCAACGTCAGTTGGACGATATGTTCAAAGAAACCGGGCACGTGAACGCCTAT
>CAZVWS010000020.1:32075-37266 GCA_964631255.1 uncultured Dysgonomonadaceae bacterium
AATCGTATCTCAGTCGCGAAGCCGAACATGTGGAAGGTTTTGCCAAAGAGTGCGCAGTGGTAACACACTATCGACTCAAAAATGCGCCCGACGGAAGCGGCGTAATCGTTGACCCCGAAGCCAAGCTGGAAGAAGAGCTTATCGTGCGCCCCACTTCCGAAACCATCATCTGGAGCACCTATAAAAACTGGATTCAATCGTATCGCGACCTGCCGCTGCTCATCAACCAATGGGCCAATGTGGTGCGTTGGGAAATGCGCACACGCCTGTTTCTTCGCACGGCCGAATTTTTGTGGCAGGAAGGACACACGGCGCACGCCACCAAGGAAGAGGCCGTTGAAGAGACCGAAAAAATGATAAACGTGTATGCCGAATTTGCCGAAAAATACATGGCGATGCCGGTTATCAAAGGGTTTAAATCGGAATCGGAACGATTTGCCGGCGCGTTGGATACGTACACCATAGAGGCATTGATGCAGGACGGCAAAGCGCTGCAATCGGGCACATCGCACTTTTTGGGACAAAACTTTGCCAAAGCATTCGATGTGCAGTTTGCCGATAAAAACGGACAACGCGATTACGTGTGGGCTACATCATGGGGCGTTTCCACCCGACTGATTGGCGCACTCATTATGGCGCACAGCGACGACAACGGATTGGTACTTCCTCCCAAATTAGCGCCTTATCAAGTGGTTATCGTTCCCATTTATCGGAACGAAGAGCAATTGAAACAGATTGATGAAAAAGTCGCCGGAATTGTTTCTCGCCTCAAAGCACTGGGTGTGAGCGTGAAATACGACAATGCCGACAACAAGAAACCGGGTTGGAAATTCTCGGAATACGAGTTGAAAGGCGTACCCGTTCGCCTGGCGATGGGCGGCCGCGACTTGGAAAACAACACCGTGGAAGTTGCCCGCCGCGATACGCTGACCAAAGAAACCTTGTCGTGCGATGGCATAGAAGAATACATCAAAAACTTGTTGGACGAAATTCAGGAAAATATCTACAAAAAAGCAATCGATTTCCGTGCATCGGTTACCCGCGAAATCAATTCGTACGACGAGTTTAAAGAAGAAATTGAAAAAGGCGGATTCCTGCTTTGTCATTGGGACGGCACGCCCGAAACCGAAGAGCTTATCAAAAACGAAACCAAAGCCACCATCCGTTGTATTCCGCTGGAAGGCGACAAAACGCCGGGCGTGTGTATGGTTACAGGCAAACCATCGGCACAACGGGTAATTTTTGCAAGAGCGTATTAAAACGTTTAAAGTTCAACGTTTAAGGTTTAAAGTTAGGACTGCCTTAGCATTGAACATTAAACCCTAAACATTAAACATGACAAAGTTAAAAGATTGGCTTTCCGCTTTTCGCCTGCGCACACTGCCGCTTGCAATTGCGGGCGTGATTTTGGGGACGGGATTGGCACTGCACGAAGGTCAATTCTCATTGCTCACCTTGGTGTTGGCATTGGCGTTAGCCATCTCCATCCAAATTTTGGCCAATCTGGCGAACGATTTGGGCGATTACCAAAAGGGAACGGACATAACCGGCAAACGCATTGGGCCGGCACGCGCCGTGCAAAGCGGTAAAGTATCAACCAAGCAGATGAAAACGGCGGTAATTGTTGCTGCCGCTATTTCCGCGATAATCGGACTGGCTTTGGTTTTAACCTCTGTACAAAGCGCTTCTGTTTTTATTTTATTGGGCGTGGGATTGGTCTGCATTGTAGCCGCCATGTTTTACACCATGGGCAAATATGCCTACGGTTATGTGGGTTGGGGCGATTTCTTCGCGTTCCTGTTTTTCGGTCCGGTGGCGGTTATCGGCACATACTTTTTGTACACCAATTCGTTCGATTTCCAACCGGTATTGCCATCGGTGGGATTGGGTTTCATCAGCACGATGATTCTCAACGTGAACAATATGCGCGATATGGAGAACGACCGCGCTTCGGGCAAAATAACCGTTGCCTCCAAATTGGGGCTCAAAAATGCCAAGATTTACCACACGCTGCTCACGTTTGGTATGTTCACTTGCTTCCTGCAATACAGTTTCATGTATGCGGCGGCGCCGTGGTATCGCATTCTTTACGCCGTGGTTTTTGTGCTTCAGTTTTCAATCTTAGTGCAAATCCACAAAAAAGCGGGACACGAATTGGACCCTTACCTCAAATTCACCTCGTTAGCGGGATTGTTGTTGGCAATCGCATTCAGTATTTGCATTAATATTTAGAGATGGGAAAGGAGTCGGTATGAAAAATCAACTCAATAAACAAAAAAGAGCATATCTAAAGAAGGAAAAGGCATTAGAGAAAAAGCATTATCGAATTATTATCGGTTTTATGATTTTAGACGTGTGTTATTTTGTATTTGAACCGTTTATCATAGGAAACGATATTCGCTATTGGATTTTCATTTTTTGGATACCTTTTATTGCCGGTATATTAGCTATCGGAATTTATCGCAAACAATATATCTTTAATTCTTTTGGACGCTTTGAGGAGTTTAAATGGAGATTTATTCCGTTAGGATTGTATTTCATAGTAGCAAGTATGATTTTCTCTTACATAATTCTGGGAATGACCGTTAGAATGGGTTTTAAAACAGCGTGTTATCTAACAGCAAAGAGAAACCCAACAGAACTAATAGTATATGACGTTAATGGGTTCATGCTCAACCAATCTGCCCGTTATTACAATTATCATGTTAGCGGAAAAACAAATGATGATTTTGAACAATTTCCATGCAATTATAAATATTTAGAACAATATAAAGATGCAAACCCCAAGGATTATGTAATAATGGTAACAGCCCGAAAAGGAGTGTGGAATCATTACTATGTAGAAGATTGGGAGGTTGTGAAAAAATAAATTTTTACTCACTCTATTTTTTAGTCAATAGCATCGAGGATGCCCCAAGCGACACCATCACACATCCAAAAGCCACATTTATAAAAAACGAAAAAGATGAAAGTACAATATTATCTTATTTCATTAGCACTTCTATTCATTCAATGCACGCCGCGACAAAACTCCGTTCAAGTTCCAACCCACAAAATCCGGGTCGCCGTTTTTGACGGGCACGGCGGTGCGCAAACCTGCATCTGGGAAGCGGTGGCAGCCGTAAAGCTGGATGCCGGAATGAACGTTCGCACCATCACCACCGCCGATATTGCTAACCATGTGCTCGATTCCATCGACGCCATCATCATCCCCGGCGGAGGCGGCAGTCGCCAGTTTCTGAATTTGGGAGCGGAGAACCAGCAACGCATCCGCGATTTCGTGGCACGAGGCGGCGGAGCGGTAGGCATTTGCGCCGGAGCTTATCTTTTTTCCAGCACACCCGATTATGCCTGCCTTCAACTCAACGGAGCACAAGCCATCGATATGGAACACGACAACCGCGGGCACGGCATCGCCAAATTCACGCTCACAGACGAAGGTAAAAAACTATTTCCTGAAATTGTCGACCGTGACACCGCCTACGTGATGTATTACGAAGGCCCGGTTTTTGTAAAAAACGAGACCGATACCATTTCGTACCAAACACTTGCCATGATGGAAAGCGATGTGCACGAAGAAGGCAACGCGCCTGCCGACATGACCAACAACAAGCCGTTTTTCATTACCAACAACTATGGAAAAGGGCGCGTTTTCAGCTCCATTGCACACCCCGAAGCCACGCCGGGCATGATGTGGATGATTCCGCGCATGGTGCGCTGGACACTGGATTTACCGATAAACGAATACAAAAGCGGGGCAGTAAATCCCGATATCTTCAACAAAGAAATTCTGATGACCGTCAGCGATTTGAAACAAGAATCAGCATACTTCCAAACATTTTTATACGGCACAGCCGACGAAAAAATTGCCGCGCTCAACTGGCTGCAATCCAAACACTCGTGGGATGCCAAGCACTGGATTCAGGGATTGCTGTTCGACGGTCATGCATCCGTTCGCGTACGTGCCGCCCAATATATTGCCGATACGCACTACCTGCATTATCTGCCCGATTTGCGTGCCGCCCACGCTTCGGAAAAAGACGAAACCACAAAATCCCGATTGAAGGAACAGTTAGACAAACTGGAAGCGCTGCTTCCGTAAATACAACCAACGCACAAGGCGGTGCGCAAACCTGCATTTGGGAAGCGGTGGCAGCCGTAAAGCTGGATGCCGAAATGAAGGTTCGCACCATCACCACCGCCGATATTGCCAACCATGTGCTCGATTCCATCGACGCCATCATCATCCCCGGCGGAGACGGCAGTCGCCAGTTTCTGAATTTGGGAGCGGAGAACCAGCAACGCATCCGCGATTTCGTGGCACGAGGCGGCGGAGCGGTAGGCATTTGCGCCGGAGCTTATCTTTTTTCCAGCACACCCGATTATGCCTGCCTTCAACTCAACGGAGCACAAGCCATCGATATGGAACACGACAACCGCGGGCACGGCATCGCCAAATTCACGCTCACAGACGAAGGTAAAAAACTATTTCCTGAAATTGTCGACCGTGACACCGCCTACGTGATGTATTACGAAGGCCCGGTTTTTGTAAAAAACGAGACCGATACCATTTCGTACCAAACACTTGCCATGATGGAAAGCGATGTGCACGAAGAAGGCAACGCGCCTGCCGACATGACCAACAACAAGCCGTTTTTCATTACCAACAACTACAGAAAAGGGCGCGTTTTCAGCTCCATTGCACACCCCGAAGCCACGCCGGGTTTTTGAAATTCCGAAAGCATATGCTTCTCTTACCGAGATGTAAGGACGTGTTTGCATTTCGGCTATTTTTGGAGCAAGCTGTTCTAAAAGGACTTGTTTTCTTTCTTCTTCTTCAAAAGTAATGACTATTAAAAATCAGCCCGTTATGTATTTGTGGTACAAATATGGTGTAAAAAGTTGTTTTTTTGATATCGGTTACAATCACTTTTTTATTACCCATTTGCCGGATTTTGTAGCTCCTTCGTGTTTAATTATGCCTTGTTTTGACATTTTCTGAATATGATATTTTACACCATTTATACTAATCCCGATTATTTCTGCTAACTCTTTTTGAGTTACTTCCGGTTTTTCCTCTATTATTCTCAAAATAATTTCTTGGGTAGTTTCTTGGGTAGTGCCATCCGCTTCTTGGGTAGTTTCTTGGGTAGTTTCTTGGGTAGTGCCATTTGTATTCTGGATGTTTTCT
>CAZVWS010000021.1:0-36369 GCA_964631255.1 uncultured Dysgonomonadaceae bacterium
TACCCGGTTTCACGTTCATCCAGCCATTTTTGGCTCTGTCAAACGGTGGGGTTGCTACACGTACGTTCAATTTGATGATATCGCCTTCGGCAGGATAGTTTGCCATGGAGTAGGCACGAATGGTTTCCTCGTCGTTCTTCACGCTCAAATCCCACAATTTAAATTTATCCCATTCAGGTTTAAATTGTTCATCGATAGCAAAGTCCGAATATTTAATATCGTATTTGGGTACTTTAATCTGGCTATACGAGCCGGGGATAAAGTCGAGGTGTTCTCCTTGCGGCAAGCGTACTACAAATTCTTTGATGAATGTAGCTACGTTGTTGTTTGAAACCACTTCGCACTCCCATTCTTTCACGCCAAATACCTCTTCGGGAACAACAATATTCATGTCTTCTTTTACCTTTACCTGGCAGCTCAATCGCCAGTGAGACATCTGCTCCTTGCGGCTGAAATGTCCTTTTTCGGTTGGAAGTATTTCGCCTCCGCCGTCCATTACCTGACAACGACACTGTCCGCATGTACCCCCACCACCGCAAGCCGATGATAGGAAGATATTTTGTGATTGTAGGGTGTTCAATAATGTTCCACCCATAGATACATCTAGTTCTCTTTCTTTGTTTACTGTAACTTTTACATTTCCGGAAGGCATTAATTTTGCTTTCGCAACCAAGATGATTACCACCAAAATAAGGATAATCAATAGGAAAACCACAACACTTGTTATGATTGTTAAACCTCCACCCGTACTCAACAATACACTCATAATATATTTGAATAATTTATTTTTACTACAATTTGTTATATCTTATGCATTAGATGTTGATTCCTGAGAAACTCATGAAACCAATTGCCATCAATGCCGTGATGATAAAGGTTATACCTAATCCTTTTAGTGGTTTTGGAACATGTGAATATTCCAATTTTTCGCGAATAGCAGCCATCCCTACAATGGCTAATAGCCAACCAATTCCTGATCCGAAGGCGTATGAAGTAGCCATGCCGATATTGGCAAATTCACGTTGTTGCATAAATAGTGAGCCTCCCAAAATAGCACAATTCACAGCAATAAGTGGAAGGAAAATACCCAGCGAATTATAGAGCGATGGGCTAAATTTTTCTACTACCATTTCCACCAATTGGGTAAACGATGCAATTACGGCAATGAAGATAAGTAAGCTGAAAACGCTCAGATCTACGTCGGCAAAGTCGGCACCCAGCCATTGTAGTGCGCCTGCTTTTAGCACGTAGTTTTCGAGCAAGTAATTTATGGGTAGGGTCAAAACCAATACAAATGTAACGGCAATACCTAATCCCAATGCTGTTTTCACGTTTTTCGATACAGCTAAGTACGAACACATTCCCAAGAAATATGCAAAAATCATATTATCTACAAAAATCGACCGTACGATAAGACTTATAGCATCCATATTCTAATTATTTTTTATTTCAATTGTAAATCAATAGTTATTTAAATGATGAAGCAATCTTTCGGATTTCTACCATTTAATTTGTTCCTTCTTGTAAATCTTTGTTTTTCGAACGGTGAATCCAGATAATGATAGCTACCAACAACAGAGCCATTGGTGCGAGCATCATCAATCCATTATTTTCGTAGCCGGCATCGTAAAATGCTTGTGGAATTACTTTCATTCCAAACAGAGTTCCCGAGCCAAGTAATTCGCGGAAAAAACCAACAACTACCAAAATCCATCCATAGCCCAAGCCGTTTCCAATGCCATCTAAAAAGGATGGCCATGGACCGTTTCCAAGGGCGAATGCTTCCAAACGTCCCATCAGAATACAGTTGGTTACAATTAGTCCCACGAATACGGACAATTGTTTGTTCACGTCGTAAGCAAAAGCTTTCAGAATTTCGCTTACAATAGTTACCAGAGCAGCTACCACAACCAATTGTACAATGATACGTATGCGGTTGGGGATAGTTTTGCGTAGCAACGAAATCACAACATTACCTAAAGCAGTAACGATGGTTACCGCGATAGCCATTACCAATGCCGGTTCTAACTTGGATGTTACAGCCAAAGCAGAACAGATACCAAGTACTTGAACTATGATTGGGTTATTTTTATTGAGCGGTCCTAAGAGCGCTTCTTTTGTTTTACCGGATAATAAAGCCATTTGTCTTTAAATTTTATTTCACTCCGAATTATTGGGCGGAGTGTAAGTTCATTAAAAAGTTTTTGTATCTGCCAACGCTTTCGCTCAACATGTTGTCCACACCTTTACTGGTGATGGTGCCTCCCGATATGCCGTCCACATAATCTTTGTCGGCAACCGATTGTCCGGGCTTTACTACCGCAACCGATTTAAATTCGCCGTTTTTAATCAGGTCTTTGCCGTTGAATTGTTTGCGGAACGATGGTAATACAATTTCTGCACCCAATCCGGGAGTTTCGCCGGAGTGTCCAAATTCAGAACCATATACCTTGCTTCCGTCAGATTCTACCGCCAAGTATCCCCAAATTGCGCCCCATAGTCCGGCTCCATTCATCGAAAGGATGTATTTTTTGCTGCCATCTACTTCGGCTTCAAAAACAGGTATTCCTTCGGTAGATTCCCCCGAGAAAGCGGGGTCTTTGGGTTCTACACCTTCGGTACCTTCTATTTTTTCGCCACTCTCAGTAATCAGATAGGCGTTTTTAATCAGTTCATTGTATTTAGCTTCAGCAACACTCGCTTCGGCATCAATATTGAGCGAGCGCAGTATTTGCTGCATTTTGTCTATATTTTCGTTACGGACTTGTTGACTGTTCAATGTTTGGTGTGTGAACGCAAGTCCCAGCGCCACAATAATTACCATTATTGACGCGTACAGTATTGTATATGTGTTATTTTCTCTATTCATAATATCCGAGTTTTATTTCTTTACAGCACTTCTTTTCAATCTGCGTTTGATATTGGCATCAACCACGTAGAAGTCGATAAGTGGTGCAAATGCGTTCATAAATAAAATGGCAAGCATCATACCTTCGGGATATCCGGGGTTGAATACGCGAATGGCAATGGCGATGAGCCCGATAAAGAATCCGAAAATCCATTTTCCTTTTTCGGTACGTGCCGAGGTTACGGGGTCTGTTGCCATAAACACAGCTCCAAAAGCAAATCCGCCCAACAAGAAGTGGTATTGTACGGGCATTTCCATGATGGCATTTTGTGCAAAAGCGTTTACCAAAAGCACGCCAACCAATCCGCCAAAAAATACAGAAACCATTGTTTTCCAGCTGCCAACTCCGGTTGCAATCAATATAATTGCTCCTAATAGGATGGCAAATGTAGAAACTTCGCCTACCGATCCGGGAATGAATCCGAAAAACATATCGGCGATAGAAAGTGGTTGTCCTGTAATGCTTTGGAAGGTAAATTCGCCAAAGCTACCGGCTTCGGTAGTGGCTATTTGTCCCAATGGTGTTGCACCCGAAAATGCGTCGGGATTTTTTCCTGCGCCAACTCCAAAAGTATCTACGGCACGCACCCAAACTTGGTCGCCCGACATTTTGGAAGGATAAGAGAAAAATAGGAACGCGCGCGCGATCAACGCCACGTTAAAGATATTGTATCCTGTGCCACCAAATACTTCTTTTGCAAATACAACGGCAAACGCGGTTGCAATGGCAATCATCCATAGTGGTGTGTCGATGGGCATAATCATTGGAATGAGCAACCCGGAAACCAAAAAGCCTTCGGCTACTTCTTCTTTCTTAATTTGAGCCATCGCGAATTCGATGCCCAGCCCTACAACGTAGGAAACTATAATTTGTGGCAGCATAGCCAGCAATCCGTACAAGAAAGTTACGAAAAGCCCGGCTTGTGTGGCGTTTGCCAAATAGTGCTGGTAGCCCACATTATACATACCCATCAGCAATGCCGGAACGAGCGCGAGAATCACAATAACCATTGTGCGTTTAGAGTCGCGAGCATCGTGGATGTGTACTCCCGTTTTCGAAGTAGCGTTTGGTACATATAAGAATGTTTCAAAGGCATCGAATGTAGAATGCAGCCAATGAAATTTTCCGCCTTCTTCGAAATTCGGTTTTATTTTATCGAGAAATTTTCTTAACGACATTATATTATTATTTGATTATTAATGTTTAACGATTGATGTTGGTAGAGATGTGGTATGCCGCATCTCCACTCGGAGATTATTCCATTTCTTTGCGCAACAAGTCTAAGCCTACACGTACAATATGCTGCAGCTCCAATTTAGAAGTATCCACAAATTCGCAAAGCGCGAAATCTTCGGGCGCAACTTCATAAATACCCAGTTGCTCCATCTTATCGATATTGAATGCGATAATCGATTTTATCAACTGTTCGGGGTAGATGTCCATCGGGAATACTTTGTCGTACTCGTTCGAAACAATTATCGCGCGTGGTCCGCCCATCAAACGTGCATCCATCCGATATCTTTTTTTCAGTCTCAAATAGGTAGCACCGGCACTGTAGCGTTTTGGAGAGAGCGATGCCCAGCCAAATGCTTCGTGCACATCGTCGCCTTCGGGCAGCACGGTAACTTGGTTGTCGAAAGCGCGCAAAACGCCGTCTGGCTCTATTTTACGTCCCGTGAGCGGATTGCCACTGATGTAGCGTAACGAAATGCCTTCTGTTACGTTGTTACGCAAAACGGTGTGCAATTGCGTTCCGATAAACATTTTGTAAAATCCGTCTTTTTTTATTTCAGAGCCGGTCAAAGCTACAATACGTGTCAAATCTACTTTTCCTGTATTGAGCAGATGGCCAATTTTTGCCACGTTTGTTGCTTGCATTGCCCAAACGGTTTCGCCTCTGTTCACCGGTTTCAGGTGGTTGATTTGCACTCCCACATTTCCGGCGGGGTGTGGTCCGTCAAATTCGGTAATTACCACATTTTTTGCATCACGCAATCCCGGGTTGGTTGTTTTCGGACTGATAGAAAGATACACTTTTCCGTTGGTAAGTTTTGCCAAAGCATCCAAGCCGGTTTGGAGGTCGTCTTCTTGTCCTTTGAGGATGAAGTCGTAAGACGGTGCCAGGGGTGCCGTGTCGAAACCGGTAACGAAAATATCGCGCGGTTGTTTTTTGGGGTTGGCAACCACATCGTAAGGGCGTTGTTTGATGAATGCCCACAAGCCCGACTCCAGAAGCAGTGCTTTTAACTCATCGGCAGAGATGGTGGATACGCTTTTTTTGCCAAAATCGCGATATTGATTATCATCATCAATTTTCACGGTAATGTTCAAAATGCGACGCTTTTCGCCTCGCTCTACCGCCGAAACTACTCCGCTGGAGGGCGAAGTAATTTTCATTTCCGGATTGTTTTTGTCGTAAAACAAAGGTGAACCCGCTTCCACTCTGTCGCCTACTTTCACCGCCAATTTGGGCGTGAATCCGCTGAAGTCTTCGGGACAAACCTTCACAAATTCGCTCAATACTGTGGCTCGAAGTTTTTCCTCCGATTGTCCCAATAGCGGAATTTGTAAGCCTTTCTTAATTTTTATTCGATTAGCCATATCTATTTTTAAAAATAAACTTTTTGCTATAACTTTTATTGGTTAATTGGCTATTAATCACAGTTCTATATGGATAATGAGAGGAGGGTTCAATAGCCATTTTCCATTTCTTGCGCAAAGATACGTTTTTTCCAATCAAATAAAGAATGTTTTTATAGGAAAAATAAAGAAAAATTTCTCTAATGACAGAAATTCTTTCGTTTTACTCGATATTTTTTTTTATTTTTGGTGTTTAATATTAATTTTCTTTCCATATGAAAAGATATTTGCAACTCGTTTTATTGGTGCTTTTTTCGCAATGGACAAGTGCACAAGTTGTTTACAGAACCCAGCCTTTGAGCGATGACATAAAGACACTTATTGTGATGGCTAATAACGATTTTCTTGCTCCGCCGGTTGTCAATATGCTTCAGAATGAAGAAATTGTTGTCAAATTTGACAAATTGTCTATCGATGAGCCGCGCTTGCGATACCGAGTTGTGCACTGCAATGCCGACTGGACTCCGTCTGACGTGTCTGATGTAGAATACTTGTCGGGTTTCAACAACCAGATAATAGATGATTATCGTTATTCGGAAAACACAACTGTTAATTATATTCATTATCAGCTAAAATTTCCAAACAATGATATGCAGCTGAAACTATCGGGAAATTACGTGATAGAGGTGGTGGAAGATAGTAATCCGGATTATCTGTTGCTCACGGCTTGTTTTTCGGTTTTAGACCCAAAAGTACATATCCGCTCTGCCGTAACGGGAAACACGGATATAGATTTTAACAGAGAACATCAGCAACTCAGCTTTGAAATAAGTCATCCGCAACTCAACTTGTATAACCCGAAAGAAGAGTTGCAAGTGCTTGTTAGACAAAATAATAGAGTCGATAATGAGCGACAGAATATTCAGCCAACCTACATCCAGTTAAACAAATTGGTTTACGACCACAATCGGGCACTCATTTTCGAGGCGGGCAACGAATATCGTCGATTTGAAACCGTGAGCAGATACTACAATGGACTCAATGTTTACAGCACTTTTTATGAAGCCCCATACATGCAAGCGCCGCTCTTGTTGGATGCTTTTCGCTCCAAAAAAGTGCGGCAGTATGACAAAGACCAAAATGGACGTTTTTTTATTCGCAACGCCGATGAGTACGATTCGGATGTGCAAAGCGATTACTTTATGGTGCATTTTTCGTTGGCGGCACAGCCAATGGGTGGCGATATTTTTTTGAACGGCGATTTTACTTACAACACCTTTTCCGATTGGTTCAGAATGGAATACGATGCGCAAACAAATGAGTATTTTGCCTCTGTTTTGTTGAAACAAGGAGCATATAATTACCAATATTTGTCGCCCGGACTGAACGGATTTTCAACCGAAATGGTAGAAGGAAACTATTTTGATACGGAAAATGAGTATTTGATTTTGGTCTATTACCGAGCTCCCGGCAGAAGATACGACCAACTGGTGGGCATGCACCAAGCCCGAATGGGAACGATGTAATTAGCAGTAACATACCGATGCCTTTACACCCGAAAAAGGTGTAAAAATCTCAAAAATCTATTTTTTAATAGTTTGTCATTCATTTTATTCAATGCTTTTGTTTACTTTTGCAATAAAATATAACAACATGTCGCTTGGGCATTTATTTTGAAACACAACATGAGTAACGATAAAACAGATCAAAACAAAGCCAAGAAAAATCAAAAAACATCCAATCGGAAATACAATTTGATAAAACGACTTTGGATGATTTTCGCCATTTTTATTGGTGCGAATATTCTTTTCTTTTTCCTTATCTCGGTAGGAGCAATCGGTTATTTACCGCAGATAAACGAGTTAGAAAACCCGATTGACAAATACGCATCACAAGTAATATCGTCTGACGATGAGCTGCTTTTTACCTTCTCCGAAAGTGATGACAACCGTATTTTTATCGATTATACCGATTTATCGTCGCACCTTATCGATGCGCTTATCTCTACCGAGGATGTTCGCTACTACTCCCATTCGGGAATTGATGCCATCGGTTTGGGACGTGCTATTTTCAAAACTTTGCTTTTGCAAGACGAAAGCAGCGGTGGCGGTAGTACCATTACCCAGCAATTGGCAAAATTGCTCTATTCCCCGCGAGCCAATAGTCGCCTCCAGCGTTACACCCAAAAACCGATAGAATGGGTTATCGCTACCAAATTGGAGCGATTTTATACCAAAGACGAGATTATCAATCTCTATCTCAACAAATACGATTTTAATTATAGCGCGGTAGGCATTGAGTCGGCGGCACGTACCTACTTCAACAAAAGACCCAATGAACTCAACATACAAGAATCTGCCATGCTCGTCGGGATGTTGAAAAACTCGGCACTCTACAATCCCGTGCGAAGACCCGATGTTACAAAAAACAGGCGCAATGTGGTTTTGGCTCAGATGCATAAGGCGGGGCACTTAACTACACAACAGAAAGATTCGTTGCAACAATTGCCGTTGGATATAAATTTCAATCGGGTGTCGCACGTCGATATTCCGGCTCCTTATTATCGCCAACATTTGGCTAAAATAATGATGGCAAAAAAACCTGAGTTGAAAAATTATCCATCCTGGCAAAAACAGCAATTTGTGGAAGACTCTATTTCGTGGGAGAAAAATCCACTTTATGGATGGTGCAACAAAAACCAAAAAGCCGATGGCTCAAACTACAACATCTATACCGACGGATTAAAAATATATTCAACCATCGACAGCCGTATCCAGAAATATGCCGAAGAGGCTGTTAGTGAACATCTTGGCGGATATTTGCAACCGCATTTCACTTCGGAGAAAAAAGGCAAAAAATATGCACCTTATTCCAGTGCCGTTGCCGATAAGATAGAAACACTCATGAAAACCGCCATGAAGCAAACCGAGCGATATCGTTTGTTGAAAAAAAGCGGAATGAGCGAAGAGAAAATTCTTTCCGAATTTAAAGACAAACCAGTGGAAATGAAAGTGTTCTCATGGCAAGGCGAAATTGATACATTGATGACACCTTGGGATTCTATTCGCTATCACAAAACCTTTTTACGTGCCGGTTTTGTCGCGTTAAGTCCATTGACCGGTCAGGTGAAAGCGTATGTAGGCGGTCCCAATTTCAAATTCTTCAAATACGATATGGTGAGCACCGGCAAACGCCAAATAGGTTCTACCATCAAACCATATTTATATACCCTTGCCATGGAAGAGGGAATGACCCCATGCGACGGTATGATTCACGGACCGGTAACCATTACCGCAGAAACCGGAATACCTTGGACTCCCCGAAATTCGCGTGGTGCCAGGGGCGATTTTGTCTCCATCAAATGGGGATTGCAAAATTCCGACAATTGGGTTACGGCATACTTGATGAGTCTGTTTTCACCCTACGCTTTTGCTCGCTTGCTCAAATCGTTCGGACTAAAAAGCCCAATCGACCCTGTTGTCTCCCTCGCTTTGGGACCAAACGATGCGTCGGTTTACGAAATGGCGGGAGCATACACCGCTTTTATCAACAAAGGTATTCGCATTGAGCCTCTTTTGGTTACTCGCATCGAAGACTCTTTTGGCAATGTTGTAACCACTTTCGTACCCGAGATGCAAGAAATATTCAGCGAAAGTACATCTTACAAAATGTTGGATATGCTGAAGGCTGTAGTTGATGGCGGTACGGGAAGTCGTTTGCGCCGGGTGTATAATTTGAAAGGCGAGATGGGCGGAAAAACCGGTACGACCAACGACAACTCCGATGCTTGGTTCATGTCATTCACGCCACAGTTGGTTGCTTCGTGCTGGATTGGTGGTGAAGAACCATCCATTCACTTCGACAGAATGGCGTATGGACAAGGTGCGGCGGCAGCATTGCCCGTTCATGGTTTGTTTTATCAGAAAATTTATGCCGATTCGAGTATAGACTTGAAAGACGATGGCGTTTTTGAAATTCCGGAAGAGTATAAAAATCCTTGTGCCGGCAACAAAAACTATTCGTCGGGCTACTATTACAATTCCGAACCAATCAAGGAGAGCGAAGGAATCGACGATTTGTTCAACTAAATAAATAAAAAACGTGAGTCTGACGTTGCAAAAAAACAACTAAACTCACGTTTTTTTACAGCTTTCAACAGAGCAATTCATCCACTAGTATTGACTTCATTTTATTTTATTATGCGCACGTTCATATTCATCATCACCTTGTTTCTATTCAATTTTGGTTGCTCGGGAGCGATCAACGATTCTACGACAGAATCGTCAGAAAATAGAGTGAAAATTGTTCGGTTCGATACCGATTTCTACAACCATCTATCGGGAGTGGAGGAGTTTAGCGATACCACCATGCAGGAGAAATATGCCGATTTTTTGCCCTTCTTTTCTGTAATTACCATCGGCAGCGAGGAGGTAGATTGGGCAAAATGGCAAAGATATTTTTCTCATCCGCAATTGCACCAATTGTATGCCGATACCGAACAAACTTTTGCCGATTTATCGGCTGTTGAAGAAGAACTTACATTGGCTGCATCTATAGCTGCTGATAATTTCGATAAAAAATTACCTGCTTTTTATGCGCACGTGTCGGGTTTAAAACAGAATGCCATCGTGTCCGATTCACTTATTTCGCTTTCGTTGGATAAATATTTGGGTAGTGATTACGAGCTTTACAAATCGTTTTTTGAACCCTACCAACGGGTGGATATGTCTGCCGAGCACATCGCCAAAGATTATTTGAAAGCGTGGATTTTATCAGAAATAATTACCGAAACCAATCACAAAGATTTATTGCAAGCCATTGTTGCCGAAGGCAAAGTTTTATATCTGCTACAAACTTTGTTGCCAAACAGAAACCAAACGGAGTTGTTGGGCTATTCTGCCAAACAGATGGAGTGGAGCACCAAAAACGAGAAACAAATTTGGCGAACTATCATCGGTAGAAAACATCTGTACGGAACCGATGCACTCGTTATATCGGGATATATAAGCGATGCGTCTTATACCACTGCATTGGCTCCCGATTCTGCACCGCGAATTGGACAGTACATTGGTTGGCAAATTGTAAACAGATACATGAAAAACAGCAAAAAAACAATAGACGAACTACTGCAAGAACCTGCCGATGAGGTTTTGCGAATTTCAAAATACAATCCTTGATGTAGGTTTTTTCTTTCTACCCCGATTTTTTCTGACTTCTCAACCGATAAGCCAGCAAGGTAGTATTTTTCAGGTATTCAAATTCCAATTCAAAACACTCCGAAAATATATTTGCTCCGAGATTGTCTTCAATCTGTGCTTCCGTCCACAGTTTTCCGTCGGAAAGGTGCAACTGATTGAAAATATTATCATCCTCAATTTCCGAAACAAAGAGAAAGATAAGTCGTTTGGTGGTGTCGTTCTCAAATATATATTTCAACAAAAAACGCAGCGGAAGATCGTCGCTGCCACACTCTTTACGGATGCTGTTGTGCACGGCTTCATCTATCTCGTGGTTGAAATGCATGTATTTCTCAAACGGATAATCCAACATGCCCGGATTCAACAATCTGCCTTGTCCTCTGTTTTTTAGATAAATACATCCTTTGTAGATTAGGGCTACTCGCACTACCGGATGCATGAATTTATTTTTCAAATCTTTGGTTACCGATTTAGCTACCTTGCCCGTTACATTGCCTTGCTCGGTAACCACCGGCAGCCACTCCTCTTCAATCAATTTCTTGTCTAATATTTTGAGCCGAATGCTCTCCAAGACATAGATGGTAATCAAAGTCAACTGACAACTCAGTACTACAACCAAGTGGTCAGCCGATTGATTTCCTGCGGAGATGAAAGAGAAATAGAGCGAAATAATCAGTAAATGAATCGTGAGACCGTATTGCGAATGAAGCGATACCCGAAAAGACTCTGCTATGTAATTCTTCGTAAGTGGATTTTTGTTTCTTGCTTGTCGCAACAAGATTCCAGGACTAAAGACATACATGGAAAAAAGTGCCAAAACAAAGATAACCTCCACAAAAACAAATACGGCAATATCCGATAGTTTTGGAAACACAAAAAACGATAATGGGAGAGCAATGGCAAATGTGATAACAGAAATGGTGTGGATGGGTCTGCTGTGTTTTTTAATCAAAAATCTGCCTACGATGGACAAGAGTAGCGCAATGCCGGTTGCCAAACGTACGTCTGTTTGCCCCACCAACAAAGAAAACACCAGCAAATAGATTAAACCAATTGCCGGATTTCTTAATATCTTCTGTATTCCTTTCGAATCACCCATTTGCGAATTTTTGTAGTTGCTATTCTACTTCATTTTCTACGATAAACTTTTCAGTATAATAACAACCAATAGTCGCTTTTGTTTAATACGAAAAAACCCGCAAACTCCTATTCGTGTGCATGAGTCGGCGGGTTTACTTGGGTGAATGCTGATTTACAGATTCTTTTTGTAGTAGTCGATAACTTTGTTGTACAAATATTCGCGACTGTTTCCTCCATTGATGAAATGGTCTTTGTCGGGGAAATAAAACATATCGAATTTTTTATCGGCAGCGATGAGTGCGCGCGAGTATTCGATGATGTTTTGAAAATGCACATTGTCGTCTGCCGTGCCGTGAACGACCAACAAATTGCCTTGCAACTGATCTACATAAGCCATTGCCGAGCCTTTCTCGTAGCCCGAAGCATTTTGTTGCGGCGTACGCATAAATCGCTCCGCGTAAACCGTGTCGTAAAAACGCCAATCGGTAACCGGAGCTATGGCAACACCCGCTTTGAAAGTACCATTGCCGCGGCTCATGCTCATCAACACGTTGTAGCCACCGTAGCTCCAACCCCAAATGCCAATTCGGTCGGCATTCACGTAGGGCAACGAGCCCAAATAGCGGGCGGCTGCAACCTGGTCGTCCGATTCTAAAATACCCAAATTCAGGTAGGTGCTTTTTCTGAACTCTTCGCCACGTGCGCCGGTGCCACGCCCATCAATGCAAGCAACTAAAATGCCCTCGTTGAGCAGTGCGTAGTGCCAATCGGGAGTATATCGGTCGAAAACCTGTTGCGAGTTGGGCCCGCTATACTGAATCATTACGACCGGATATTGGCGCGACGAATCAAAATTGGCAGGTTTCAAAATCCAGCCATTGAGTTGAGTTTTGCCATCGTTTGCTGGAACGGCAATGAATTCTTTTTGCGGCAATGCGTTTGTTGCCAATGTGCTGCGCAAATCCTGGTTGTCTTCCAACAGACGAACCTGTTTGCCGGCGGCATCGTGCAACGAAATCACGTTTGGTGTATTGGAATCGGAGCAGCGGAGAACAAAAAATTGACCGTTCTCGCTAAAAGTAGCACTGTTGAAACCTGCTTGTTTCGATAGTTTTTGCGGTTGTCCTTTGTCAATGGAGATTTTGTAAATATTTCGGCGGAGCGGACTTTCGTCGGCAGCTTCGTAAAAAACGGTATTGTTTTGTTTGTCTATTGCCAACAAATCGGTAACATCGTATTTGCCCGACGTGAGTTGCTTTTGCAACGTACCCGACATGCCGTATATATAAATGTGGCTAAATCCGTCTCTCTCGGAAACGTACGTGAATCGGTCTTTCAAAAAATGAATTGACTTCAGCCACTCCGAATCCACGTAATATTTGCTTTCTTCTCTCAAAATGAGTTTGGAAACCGTGGTGCGCGGGTTGGCAAAATACATATCGAAACGGTTTTGGTCGCGATTGAGCGTCATTACAGCCAACTCTTCGGCATTTTGCGTGAAAGCGATGCGCGGGATGTAACCGTCGGCATCCAACGGCACTTGCAAGGTGCGGGTGGTACGTGCCTCGATGTCGAAAACACGAACCTCCACGTTGGAGTTTTTCTCGCCCGGTTTCGGATATTTAAATTGGTAATAGCCCGGATATAGTTTTTGGTTGTAGGTTTGGAAAGAGAACTGTTTCACATCGCTTTCGTCGGTACGAACGAAGGCAAGTACCCGGTTGTCGGGCGAAAATTCCATCAAACGGGTCGTTCCAAACTCCTCTTCGTACACCCAATCGGTGGCACCGTTTATAATTTTATTTATTTCGCCGTCTTTGGTAATTTGTGATTCTGTGTCGAAATCGAATTTGGCGAGCCAAATATTGTTATCGCTCACGTAAGCCAACATTTTGCCGTCGGGCGAAAACGTAGGAATCATCTGTTTATATGCGTTTTGTGTAAGTTTTCGCAGCAAGTTGCGCCTCACATCGTGGTAATAATACGTGGCACGAAACGAGTGACGGTAAATTTGCTCCCGCTCGCGATAAACGAGCACCCGATTTTCATCGGGGCTTACCTGAAATCCTTGAAATGTATCAAACCTGCAATCGCGCGCCGTACGTGTGTTGAAAAGCGTATCTACCGCCTTGCCGGTGGCGTAACTAAATTTGATAACAGCCGTTCGCTGCGCGTCGGTTTGGTAATAGTGCAACCCATCTGCCGACGACTCCATGGCGGGCACTCCTTTCGGACTAAATTTGCCCGACAGAATATCGTTTAACGTGTAGTTTTGTGCCTTGGCAATAAAAAGGCTGCTCGCTACAAGAAAGAATAGAATTGATTTTTTCATTGTAATATATCTGTTTGTTGTTTGTTTCAGCTGCAAAAATAAGCAATTTTTTTGGTTGGAGGGTATAATTTTATCCATTGTCAGAATGCGACAATTATTTCGGGTAATAATAGTCTTTTTGTTTTTGTTTATATCCGGCTGTTATGCTGTTGTTACCACTCCGTGAATATCCTCTACAAATTGCCTGATTTTTACGGTGTTTTGTCCGTACACTTTCAGCCAATCGAACTCGGTAAATGGTTCTTTGTTGGTAAGAATTTGACTGTTTATATCGCCGTTTACGCTTACATAATCGAGAATAGATTTCAGGTATTCCAACTGAACCGAATTGAGCGAATTGGTGTCAATAAACTGCGAGAATTTCTGCAAAGCCGTCTCACGCTCAATGCCGACAAGCGAACGGATAAAGATAGCTACATTTCCGTAGATTTTATTGGCGGTGTATTTCTCGTAATCGTCTTTGCTTCCCAATTCCTGCCACAGTACTTTTTCCAACTGACGGATGTCGCTGTTGGTAAGCTGTTCCAAATTTTTGATTTTCTGAATGACAGGATTATCGCTGTTTTCGCTCAGGTATTCCAATACTTTTTGCTTGTAGGAAACAATCAGTCTTGGTTTTCCGACAGTTTCACCATCCGTAAATTCATCTTTAATATCAATGATAAAAGTTTTCTTCTCTTTGCCGTCAATAAAAATCATCAGTTCCCGAAGGTCCCTGCGTACTCTTTCAAGTTCGGACACAGATACATCTTCCCAAAACTTTTCGGTCTGTACTTCTTTTATCACAACCAATTTGGCTTTTACCTGCGGAATACTCACTTTCTTTTGCAGAGCTTCGGCAATGGCTACCACCGTTTCAATATTCTTTTCGGCTTTCACTTCTTCGTCCAATAACGAAAGCTCAATCAAAAACATTATCAAATCAAATCGCTTCGGGTTTTCATCTTCCAACGTGGCGGGTAAAAGTGGTGAAATATGGCTTCTGATTTCCACGCCGTCCACAGCCGACACGTACTCCCACGATTTTTCAGAAGTGTATTTGTCCACCATTTGCCAAGCGTTACGCACATCAATATGTTTTCGGTTCAAGTCCGTACTTGTGCCCTCGATGAGGTCTGCTTCCCAATGTCCAAATTCTTCTCTATTGTTTATTTTTTCATCTCTTTCTTCAATACTTACCCGGTCTTTAATCTTTACTTTACAACCGTTTATTAGAGTTCGTTTACGATGCTTTAGCTTGTGTCTTAACTGTTTATATAGTTTACCTCCATTCTTTTTGTCTTCTCGTATAAATTGGTAAATGCGTTCTGTGCTTACCATTGCAATGCCGTTAACTTTGCAATAACCCATTATTTGTTCGGGCGACCATTGCTCGTTTTCTAAATAATCGCGAACACGCTTTTCAACTGATGAGGTAAATCTTCTGTTCCAAGTATAACGTTCCTTTCTTTCGATAGAAAGTTTCTGGGCGGTTTGTGCATTGTAAATGCCTCTTTTATCGCCATTACGTTTGAGTTCTCGACATATAGTGGAGGGACTAACGTCTAATTCTTTTGCTATTTCTTTTTGTCGTACTCCTCTTTTATGTAAGGTCGGTAGATTCAACCAGCAAATGCAATTTTATTATTTACAAAGTTATGAAAAATTTCGAATGGTTTTTTGTAGTTTGGCTTTTTTCTTGGACACCGTTATTTTATTCGGTTATGCGCTGTGCGCTTGTGGTTGGTATATTTTATTTGTTTCTGCTTCTGAATTTCCACGGACTTTCGGGGTTCGGTTGGCTCCAGAGTCCGATTTTTTCTTCTCGCGCATCCGATTCTAATTGGCTGTAACGCTCATAATCTTCCTTGTTATTGGTTCGTCGGTATTGCCAAGCCAAACCGTTTTTTAGCATTTCTGCGCCCACATCTTTGCCATCGGGCGTGAAAACTTGAACTAGTTTTCGGTTGTATTTATCGTCAGATTCTACCATTACGACTTTTATTTGTTTTTGGAAGATTAAATCGGATAATTGTTTGCGTGCTTCGTTGCTAAAGGGTTGCGATTTTTCGGGGGCATCGATACCGTGAATGCGAAACCGGAGTTTTTGCTTTTCATCGGTCAGTCCCGTGAAAGAGTCACCATCGGCTATACCCACGACTTGCACGGTATAATTTTGTTTATCGGAAACTTGCCGTAAGTTATTCCACAAATTTATTTTTGTCGAAAAAACTATCGCCATCACAAACGATGCGAATGTAATAATGATTATCTTTTTTCTTTTTTTTGAATAGTGAGTTGCTTTACTCATAGTTGATTTTCTTTCTGTTTTAGGGTTATTCCAATTATTCCACTACATCCTTCAAAAATCGGTACAAATCGGCAATTTGTGTGAAATCTTCCATCAATTGCATCGCGATGGCAGAAGTATAAATCCGTTCGTCGGTAATCGGCAGGGTTTTCAAAACATAGATTTGCTTGCGCTGCATCCAGGGTTGGAAAAAATCGGGCAAATCGTTTGGGAGAGGACGTTTGTATTCTTCTCCGGCAATCTCGAAACCGGCATCCAATGCTTTTTGTGCCATTTCCCGAAAAGATTCGCGGTTGTAATTTACCTCCTCCCGAAAACTGTCCATGGTTTTTCTTTTGGGCATAAAAAGACCCATACCGTACATAAAATGTTCATCGCTCAGTTCGGCGAAATAACCCGGAAAACTTTCCCAATGCGTGGTTTTTCGCTGAAAATTGAGCCACATATTGCTACGATACGGGTCTTTGTTGGGTGAAAACCGAATATCGCGATAAATGCGCGATACCATTTTCGAAGGTTTGGTTTCAAAACCGGAATCTATGGCGTACATAGCCGGCGCGAGCATAGCTCCCAACGATTGCAACGGCTGCAAAACCTTCGATTGATAAATGTGTTTCCGCTCTT
This sequence comes from uncultured Dysgonomonadaceae bacterium, assembly GCA_964631255.1. Lineage (GTDB taxonomy): Bacteria > Bacteroidota > Bacteroidia > Bacteroidales > Dysgonomonadaceae > JBGZFC01. The sequence goes on from CAZVWS010000021.1 coordinate 17,014, forward strand.
CGAACCACGCCTTGTAATTATTTTCTTTTATTTCTTTCAGAAATTGAATGGCGGCGTGCGAAAATCCGTCGAAAATCGGTAACTCTTTCATATTCGGGCGATAACTAATTATTTATTCTACAATACGATAAGAATCTGCCGCTAAATGATAGAACGAAATGTAATCTTTGCCTTCGGCTGCTTTGCGTTCGGCTATGCGAGCGCGAAAATCATTTACTCTGTCCATTTCTGAACTGCCAACAGCCACACCTTCGGATTTTTGTTCGGTGGCGCAACCTTCGCCGCCTTCGCCGTGCTCGATATTGGTGCCTGCCAAAATCTCTTTTTCCATCTCTAACAAATCGGCTTCGGTTATTTTTTCTTCAACCAAAGTGCCTTCTACTCTCACTTTTTTCTCCACGCTTGCCGGATCAAATTTTCCCAACACGCTGTTAGATTCCACGCGTAGCGTATTGTCTGTGTTTTCGCCTTCAATAAAAAGTTTCATACCGCTTTTTGAGCAAACATGGGTGCAGATGCCTTCCACGGCTACTGTTTGTCCGATAAATGCTTCGGGATTGGCAAGCAAATCATCTACCGATGCCAATTTGTTTTGGGTTTTGCCTCCGCTACATCCCGCGATAAATGCGGTGAAAATAATGGCACATGCCACGAAAAAGTTTGTTGTTTTCATTTTGAATGATTTTAATTAAATGTAATTTGTCGCCAAAGTTAGTTTTTTTTTGATAATTGACAAAAGCGAAAATAGGATTTGACTGTTTTGTCTGTTTTTGTCTCTGAATTAAATGTCTAAATAATCGGCAAACCCATACCCGTGATTTTTCTATACATCTCTAAAGCATACACGTCCGTCATACCCGAAATATAGTCAATCATCGATTGCAAACGAGTGTACAGGTCGTCCGATTCGGGTTCAAATTGTGTGGGAATCCTTTGTAGCAACAGTTTGGAGTAGGTGTGTTGCGGATGAAGTATTGCCTCGGTCAGCTTTTCGAGTAAAAATCCAATTATTCTGTAACCGGCAAGTTCCACATCCAACACTTCGCGCGAGCGATAAATATTGTTCACGGCATAATCGGCACAGGCATTGTATGCCGATAAACTGTTTTGAGGAATATGACGAATGAGCGAACCCGAAAAATCTCCTTGCAGAATAGCCTCCTCATTTTGTAGAAAAACACGAGAACATTCGTTTACCAAAAGACCAATTACGCCGGAACGTAAATAAGATAATTGTTCATTCACATCGCTCACCATGTTGCAGGTTTTCTCTTTTCTGGCTCTGTCTTCTTCGTCAAAGAATTGTAGTAAAAGTTCTTTCGCCTTCTCTGTAGAAACGAGATGTAACTTGTGGGCATCCTCAATATCCATTATCTGATAACAAATATCGTCGGCAGCTTCAACCAAATAAACCAGCGGGTGGCGTGCAAATTGAGTTGGATTTTGTCGTAAGAAATTAATATTTAGTTCATTGGCTATTTTTTGGTAATCGGATTCTTCTGAAGCAAAAAAACCAAATTTATTTTTCCCACCACAAAGCTCCGACGAGTAGGGATATTTTATAATAGATGCCAACGTGGTGTATGTCAGTGCAAAGCCTCCTTTTCGGCGTCCTTTGAACTGATGCATCAGCAGGCGGATTGCATTAGCATTGCCATCGAAAGAGGTGAAATCTGACCAACGGCCATTTTCTTTTTCAACCATGCTTTGCAACTCTTTGCCTTTTCCTTCCGAAAAAAAGGTGGAGATGGCCTTCTCGCCCGAGTGTCCAAATGGTGGATTGCCCAAATCGTGCGCCAAGCATCCTGCCGAAACAATTGCGCCAATCTCTTCGAAATGTGCCTCCGATTTGGGGTTGTGGTTGCGCAATTCGCGCCCTATAATTTCGCCCAACGAACGCCCCACGCAAGAAACTTCCAAGCTGTGTGTAAGCCGATTGTGCACAAAAACACTTCCCGGCAGCGGGAAAACTTGCGTTTTGTTTTGCAAACGACGAAAGGGTGATGAAAATATCAGTCGGTCGTAATCGCGCTGGTATTCAGTTCTCTGGTGTACGCTTTTGTTTTGGTAATCCTCCATGCCAAATCGCTTTGCCGATAAAAGTAGTTGCCAATCCATTTCAATTATTTTTGCTTTGTATGTATGTGAATACAAAAGTAAAACAATGTTTTGATGTTGTGGTTACAAAAAACAATAAATAAAATGAAGTGATTTTTTTGAAAGAGTGATAAACTGAATCGGATGGATGTGTAGATTTTATTATGGTAGTTGTTGCGATTGCGAGATTGGTTAAACTAAAAAAACTCGCCACCAACGAGTGCGCAGGATGAGACTCGAACTCACACGCCGTAACCGGCACTACCCCCTCAAAGTAGCGTGTATACCAATTTCACCACCTGCGCAAAAAATGTATCTGAAAAATCGAACTCTCTTATCCGATTTTGTGCCCGGAACAGGACTCGAACCTGCACATCGTTTCCAACACTAGTACCTGAAACTAGCGCGTCTACCAATTCCGCCATCCGGGCAGTACAAATAGGTCGGAAACACGTTGTGCTTTAAATGCTGAACATTCTATTAAAAAATCGCATCTAACCTCCGTGCTTTAAATCCGGCGTGCAAAAGTACAATTTTTTCGCGTAATTGCAAACTTTTTCCGCATTTTTCAGAAATGATACATAAACATCTCGATTTTTCCACAAAATGAAAAATGCGTTCGCAACCAAAACATATTTTTTAATACAAGAGGAAATGATGATGAGATAAGAAATGAGGTCAATATGTCAGGTATTCAGGTAAATAAATCACCTCTAAAGTCTTGATTCTTATCTCTTGTTTCTTGGCTCTAAATCAGAAATACATGAATGTTTGTTGATTTTTAATCGATTAATAAAAAAATCGACAAAACATATCCATCTAATAATCAATAAAATAAAAAAATAATGCAAGAGATATTGAATTTTGTCGGTTAATAGTGAAAAATTATGATTAATTTTGCATCATTGTTTTTCGCGAACAATAAAAAAGTCATTGTCGATGATAGAACACCAAGGCATAGTAACCCACGTATCGGGCAATAAAATATCGGTAAAGATTCTGCAACAATCGGCTTGCAGCAGTTGTCATGCCAAAAGCGCGTGTATGGCAGCCGACTCGAAAGAGAAAATAGTAGATATTGTGGATTATAGCGGCCAATATAAAATGAACGATTTGGTTGTTATTGAGGGCAAAAAATCGGTAGGATACCGGGCTGTTTGGTGGGCGTTTGTCGTGCCACTCATCATTCTGGTGTTTACGCTGTTTTTTGCCGTTTCGGTATGGGGCTGGGGCGAAACACAAGCTGCCGTGGCATCCGTGCTTGCTTTGGTGCCTTATTATCTGGTTCTGTACTTTTTTCGCGAAAAAATGGCCGATTCATTTAAGTTTACAATCAAAACAAAAAATTGATATTTAAATAATATGAGTGTATTACTTTCTGCTGTTGCCACCTTGGGTGCAATTGGTGCCGGAAGCGCGGCAATTCTCTACTTTGTAGGGCAAAAATTTCATGTAGAGGAAGATCCACGCATTGGCGAGGTGCAAGAGGCACTGCCTGCCGCCAACTGTGGCGGATGTGGTTTTCCGGGATGCTCTGCCTTCGCGGGTGCTTGCGTACAAGCCGAAACGTTAGACAACTTGTTTTGCCCCGTGGGCGGACAAGACACGATGAACAGAGTTGCCGAAATTTTGGGTAAAGCAGCTGCTACTTCGGCAAAAAAAATAGCCGTGGTTCGCTGCAACGGAACGTGCGACGAGCGACCCCGATTGAATTTATACGACGGTGCATCCAATTGTGCCATTGCCGCGTCGCTTTACGGAGGCGATACCGGTTGCTCGTTCGGCTGCTTGGGCTTGGGCGATTGTGTAGATTCGTGCGCTTTTGATGCCATCCACATCAACCCGCAAACCCTGCTTCCCGAAGTGGTAGAGGACAAATGTACCGCTTGTGGTGCTTGCGTGAAAGCATGTCCAAAAAGCATTATCGAATTGCGTAAGCAAGGACCTAAATCGCGCCGTATTTTTGTGAGCTGCGTAAACAAAGACAAAGGCGGTGTTGCCAAAAAGGCGTGCAATGTAGCCTGTATCGGTTGTTCCAAATGCCAACAAGCTTGCGCGTTTGATGCCATCACCATTGAAAATAATTTGGCATACATCAACGACGACAAATGTCGCTTGTGCCGCAAATGTGTATCTGTGTGCCCAACGAATTCTATTTGGGAACTCAATTTCCCGCCCAAAAAGGAGACGCCACCTCCGGCAGCTAAAAAAGAGGAAGAAGTAACAGCATAACACAAAAAAACTTCGTATCATCTACCCTATCAACCATTCATTATTGAATAAAGATATATGTTAAAAACATTCAGAATTGGAGGTATCCACCCCAAAGAAAACAAATTTTCTGCCGGACAAGCAATACAACCCATTGCCATCCCCGAGCAGGTAATTATCCCTTTGGCACAACACATTGGCGCACCTTGCCAGCCCGTTGTAAAAAAAGGAGATAAAGTGAAGGTAGGAACCCTTATCGGAAAAACGGTTGGATTTGTATCGGCAAACATTCACTCATCGGTTTCGGGCACTGTGCTCAAAATTGATAAAACGTTAGATACAAGCGGCTACAAACGCGATGCCGTTTACATTAACGTGGAGGGAGACGAGTGGGAAGAATCCATCAAACGTACCGAAACTTTAGACAAAGAGTGCACGCTTTCGGCGAAAGAGATAATCGATAAAATTGCCGCCGCCGGCATTGTAGGCATGGGTGGAGCCACCTTTCCCACCCACGTGAAACTGATGCCCCCGCCCGGAACCAAAGCCGAAATACTTATTATAAACGGTGTGGAGTGCGAACCATATCTCACGGCAGACCACCAACTGATGATGGAAAAAACCGAAGAGATTCTGGTTGGTATTTCTATTTTGATGAAGGCGATAAACGTGAGCAAAGCCGTTGTGGGAATAGAAAATAACAAAAAAGATGCCATCAGCAAAATGTCGTCGTTGGCAAAATCGTATGCCGGCATAGAAGTGCAACCGCTCAAAGTGCAATATCCGCAAGGAGGCGAAAAGCAGCTGATTGATGCCGTTATTCGTCGCCAGGTGCCGAGTGGTGCTCTCCCAATATCGGTGGGCGCGGTGGTGCAAAATATTGGAACGACCTTTGCCGTTTACGAAGCCGTTCAGAAAAACAAACCATTGGTGGAGCGAGTGGTAACCGTTACCGGCAAAGATGTGAAAAAACCGTGCAACGTACTCTCACGCATCGGTGTTCCTCTGAACAATTTGATTGATTTCGCGGGCGGATTGCCCGAAACTACCGGCAAGGTGGTAAGCGGTGGTCCCATGATGGGAAAAGCGATTGCCAATACCGAAATTCCGGTTACTAAAGGCACGTCGGGCATACTGATTGTTCCCACGCTGGAAGCGAAACGCAAACAAATGAAAGATTGCATACGCTGCACCAAGTGTGTCAATGTTTGCCCCATGGGATTGAATCCCACGTTATTGATGAACTTGACCGAATACAGTGTTTGGGATAACGCCGAAAAAAATCGCATAACCGATTGTATCGAGTGCGGTTCGTGCAGTTTCACCTGTCCTGCCGATCGTCCGTTGTTGGATTACATCCGTTTGGGAAAAGGGAAAGTGATGTCGATAATAAGAGCGAGAAAATCTTAGAGCTTCTTTGCGTTGCCGATAGCTCGGCTCAAATATCGAAAGAAAAAAGTTTTTTTATAGCGAAAAAAAAGACAAAATATACGAAGAGTTGGTGGTTCAAAACCAAAAGAATCGCAACATTCCGTAAATCATTATTGTAACAAACAATAGAAAGCAAGGCAAAAAACTCTGAACCCTTTGCCCAATGCTATCAGCAAAAAATTATGGAAAATAAATTAGTAGTATCTCCATCTCCGCACATACACAGCGGAGACAGCATTCAGAAAAACATGTACGGCGTACTCATCGCGCTCATTCCGGCGTTCTTGGTGGCGGTGTACGTATTTCGTCTCGATGCCGTAATCATCACGGCACTATCGGTACTGTTTTGTATCGGCTTTGAATATCTTATCGCCAAATTTATTATGAAAAAAGAGCCAACCGTTTTCGATGGCTCGGCAATCATTACCGGTGTGCTGTTGGCATTTAACGTGCCGTCCAATTTGCCCATCTGGATTTTGGCAATAGGCTGCCTTTTTGCCATTGGCGTTGTGAAAATGGCTTTTGGCGGTTTAGGAAACAATATCTTTAATCCGGCAATAGCGGGCAGGATTTTCTTGCTTATCTCTTTTCCAGCGCAAATGACCACGTGGCCCACGCCCGAAGTTGGCACTGCAACCGATGCCGTTACCTCGGCAACCGTTTTGTCGCACCTCAAATTTTCGCCCGACGCATTGCCAACCATTGGTAATATGTTCTTCGGATTCGAAGGAGGTTCTATCGGCGAAATGAGTGCATTGGCACTTTTGCTTGGGTTGGTATATCTGTTGGTCAAGAAAATTATCACGTGGCACATTCCTATTTCCATTATCTTATCGGTAGCCGTATTTACCGGAATTTTGTATATTTTCAATCCAATTCCGCTATACAATCCGCTGATACATTTGTTTTCGGGCGGACTTATGTTGGGAGCTATTTTTATGGCAACCGATTACGTTACCTCACCCATGACCAAACGCGGCATGCTCATTTATGGTACCAGCATTGGTCTGATAACCGTGTGTATTCGTTTGTGGGGCGCATATCCCGAAGGCGTTTCGTTTGCCATCTTGCTCATGAATGCATTCACACCATTAATCAACAACTACACAACACCAAAGAAATTTGGCGAAGCAACAAAATAAGAATACAATGGCTAAATTAAAATCTACATTCAAAAATATGTTCCTTTCGCTGTCCATCATCAGCTTGGTTGTGGCGGTTCTTTTGGCGCAAGTGAACAAAATGACGGCAAAACCCATTGCCGATGCCAAAGCATTGAAATTAGAAAATGCGATAAAAGAGGTAGTGCCCGCTTTCGACAACAATCCCGTTGCCGAAGCCTACAAAATGCCTACCGCGCAAGGCGATTCACTGTTGGTTTACCCTGCCAAGATGGGCGACCAAGTGGTTGGTTTTGCCGTGAATAGCTATTCCAATAATGGATTTAGCGGAAACATACAAATCATGGTTGGGTTTGATATGGAAGATAAAATAGTGAACTATGCTGTGCTTTCGCATGCCGAAACACCGGGTTTGGGTTCGAAAATGGACGAATGGTTTCGTGATGCCGGCAAACCCAATCAATTGGTAATAGGCAGAAATCTGTCTGAAGGAAATTTGACCGTTTCAAAAGATGGCGGGCAAGTGGATGCCATTACCGCATCTACTATAACGTCGCGTGCATTTTTGGAAGCGATAAATCTGGCATACTCCGTTTATAAAGAGAGCGATACCGATGCCGAAACAGGTGCAACTACAAGCGAAAACGGCGATAAAAACGAAGAAGAAGGAGGAGAAAACAATGAATAAAAATCTGAAAGTTATTCTTAACGGACTCATCAAAGAGAATCCTACATTTGTGCTTTTGTTGGGGATGTGTCCCACATTGGCAACCACCAGCTCGGCAATAAACGGGATGAGTATGGGCTTAGCAACTATGTTTGTGCTTATCTGCTCTAATGCAGCTATCGCCTTGCTCAAAAACTTAATCCCCGATATGGTACGCATTCCGGCATACATCGTGGTTATTGCAGCTTTCGTAACTATTGTAGAGATGGTGATGAATGCTTACGTTCCTGCTTTGGCAGATAGTTTGGGTATATTTATTCCGCTCATCGTGGTAAACTGTATCGTGCTGGGTCGTGCCGAGTCGTTTGCATCTAAAAACGGAGTTTTGGCTTCGGCATTTGACGGATTGGGAATTGGAATGGGTTTCGCGATGGCACTCACGCTGTTGGGTAGCATTCGCGAACTGTTGGGAACGGGCAAAGTGTTCTCTCTATCCATCTATCCCGAACAATACGGTTCACTTATTTTCGTGCTGGCACCGGGGGCATTCATCGTGTTGGGCTTTCTGATTGCCATCTTTAATAAACTTCAAAAAAAATAACACCGAGAATGGGAGCATACGACAGCGAATAAAAACTCCTGCTCGTAACTCTTAATCTCGCAACTCGCAAATTATGGAATATATTGGAATTATTATAGTTGCTATTTTTGTAAACAACATCGTTTACTCGCAATTCTTGGGAATTTGCCCGTTTTTGGGCGTCTCCAAAAAAGTGGACACCGCCATCGGGATGGGGCTTGCCGTTACCTTCGTGCTAACCATTGCCACCATCGTTACCTTTTTGCTCTACAAAAGCGTGCTTTTGCCTTTCAATTTGGGTTATTTGCAAACCATATCGTTTATTTTGGTAATCGCTGCATTGGTGCAAATGGTGGAAATTATTCTCAAAAAAGTATCGCCGTCGTTGTACCAAGCTTTGGGCGTTTTCCTACCACTCATTACCACCAACTGTGCCATTTTGGGTGTTGCCCTTCTGGTTATCCAAAAAGATTTCAACCTGTTGCAGTCGGTAGTTTATGCCGTTGCCACATCGTTGGGTTTTGCTTTGGCATTGGTTATTTTCTCGGGCGTACGCGAACAGCTTTCGTTGACCAAAGTGCCCAAAGCGATGCAAGGAATTCCTATCGCCCTTATCACTGCCGGAATTATAGCCATGGCATTTATGGGATTCTCGGGAATAGATCAGGTTTTTAAATAATCATATAAAAATACGAGTAAAAGAGCGTTGCAGAAAATTTATCTGTAACGCTCTTTTGTTTGATAGGATGAGATATAAGAAATAAAAAAGGATATTTGGTTAAACCAACGCCCAAATAATCTGTCATAGCGTTAAAGAATTGGACAAACTATTAAAAAACTACAGATATGAAAACTTTAAGACTTTCCCTCATTCTCGCGTTAGTTTCCATGATGTTCACATCTTGTGGCGTATATTCGCAATCGGGTTATTATAGTGGCGGTTATAACGATGACTATTACGAGAACGATTATGACGATTATTACGATTACGACGACGATGATTATTACGCATACAATGATTACGACTCGGATGTAGCCTTTCAAACATTCTATAACGAATTGCGTCCGCACGGACGTTGGGCAAATCACCGCCAATATGGTCGAATTTGGATTCCCAGAGCCGGACGCAACTTCCATCCTTATGCAACCAACGGATATTGGGTAATGACAGATTACGGCAATATGTGGGTGTCAAACTACTCGTGGGGATGGGCCCCATTTCACTACGGACGCTGGTTTTTCGATAACTACTATGGTTGGGCATGGGTTCCCGGATACGAATGGGCACCGGCTTGGGTTTCTTGGAGAAGTGGCGGCGGATATTACGGATGGGCACCAATAGGTCCCGGTGTTTCAATCAATATCTACATCAACACACCATCCAGCTATTGGACATTCCTCCCCAACAGATATATGTACAACCGCAATATGCACAGATATTACGACAGATACAGTCCAAATATTTACAACCAAACAACAATTGTAAACAATACATATATCTATAACAACAACCACTACTACAGCGGTCCAAGTGCAAGAGATTACGAACGTGAAACCGGAAGACGCACATCGGTACGCACCATCCAAACCACAAGCAACCGCTCAGGCAGAACTTCTACCAATGTAACCAACAATTCGGTAAGTGTATATCGTCCCGATGCCGCAACAAGAGGCTCATCGTCCGGTCGCACTTCAACAGTTCGTCCTGCAACTACACGAAACAGTGAAAGCAGCAGAAATATAGAAAATGGACGAACCACGAATAGCAGAACGATAGATAACAACAATCGGACAAAATCGGGCAGTACAAACAGAGAAGTGAATAGCCGAAATGAAGATGCTCGCCAAAACAGACCTGCGGCAACAGCACGTGGCAGTGTAAACAGAACACAACCACAATCTCGCCCCAATAGCCAGAGCGGAGTTCGCCAACAAAGTTCATCGGTGCAGCGAGGATCGGTTCGCCAACCAAGTACGAGCAATAGAAATGCAAGTGTTCGTCAGCAAAGTACTCCAACCAGAAGCAGCGGAAGCCGAGTAAACAATCGGACAGCAAACCAAAGCTCGTCCAACAACCGAAGTACAGTAAGAAGTACAACGCAAAGCTCGAGCCGAAATTCGGCAACAAGCAGCAGTCGTACTACTACTTCCAGTTCACGTAACAGCGACGATAACAGCAGAAGCGGTCGTTCGAGTGGTCGCAACTAATCTATCTGATTGATTTTTTCCACGGGGTTTTATACATAGCGTTATAGAACCCCGTTTTTTGTGCTTTGAGGAATAAACAAATTTGTTATTAACGACTTTTTGTTAGTGTTTTCGACTTAGGTATAACAAAAAAACTGCCGCATGGAACGCGGCAGTTTTTATCTATTTCAATCGGATTGAATCCGAAATTACTCTTCCGTTTTGGCTTCTTCAGCTTCGGTTTCGGGTTGTTCCTTCACCTCTTCTTTAGCGGCTTCAGCTTTGCTTTCTTTGAATGCTTGCACTTTTTGGTTGTCGAGTTTCTCTTTCAACGCTGCCAATTCTTCGATGTCGCCCAATGTAGTTATTTCCATCGGGGCGGTCATTGCTGCCGGAGCAGCTGCTTGTGCATCGCCTTTTTTGGTTGAAGTGCGTTTCACTTTTTTAGTTTCGTCAGTTCCTTTTCCTTCTTCGTGGATGCGGCTGTGCGAAACGATAATGCGTTTGGCATCTTTATTGAACTCAATCACTTTGAACTCCAATTTTTCATCGATTTGCGCTTGCGAGCCATCTTCTTTTACCAAGTGTTTTGGAGTTGCAAATCCTTCTACGCCGTAAGGCAAAGAAACGATTGCTCCTTTATCGAGGAATTCGATGATAGTGCCTTCGTGTACAGATCCGGTGGTGAAAATTGTTTCAAACACGTCCCATGGGTTTTCTTCTAATTGTTTGTGTCCGAGACTTAAGCGACGGTTTTCTTTGTCGATTTCGAGAACTTGAACATCTATTTTCGCGCCAATTTCTGTAATTTCGCTCGGGTGTTTGATTTTTTTCGTCCAAGAAAGGTCAGATATGTGAATCAATCCTTCTACGCCGTCTTCAATTTCAACGAATGCACCAAAGTTGGTGAAGTTGCGTACGGTAGCTGCGTGTGTGCTGCCAACGGGATATTTTTCTTCGATATTTTCCCATGGATCCGGTTTCAATTGTTTGATGCCGAGAGACATTTTGCGTTCTTCTCTGTCCAAAGCAAGGATGGCTGCATCTACTTCGTCGCCCACGTTTACAAAATCTTGCGCGCTGTGTAGGTGTTGTGTCCAGCTCATTTCTGATACGTGGATAAGTCCTTCTACGCCGGGAGCAATTTCTACAAACGCACCGTAATCGGCAATAACCACAACTTTTCCTTTAACGATGTCGCCTACTTTCAAGTTTTCGTCAAGTGCATCCCATGGATGTGGAGTCAATTGTTTCAAACCAAGAGCGATACGTTTTTTCTCGTTATCGAAATCAAGAATAGCTACGTTGATTTTGTCGTCCAATTTCACTACTTCTTCCGGATGTTGGATGCGTCCCCACGATAGGTCTGTGATGTGGATTAAGCCGTCAACACCACCCAAATCAACGAATACACCGTAGGATGTGATGTTTTTAACCACACCTTCGAGCACTTGTCCTTTTTCGAGTTTCGAGATGATTTCTTTTTTCTGTTGTTCCAATTCTTCTTCGATAAGCGCTTTGTGCGAAACAACCACGTTTTTGAATTCAGGATTGATTTTTACAACTTTGAATTCCATTGTTTTGTCAACAAAGATATCGTAATCGCGAATTGGTTTCACGTCGATTTGCGAACCGGGCAAGAATGCTTCAATTCCAAATACATCTACAATCATACCACCTTTTGTGCGGCATTTGATGTAGCCTTTGATAACTTCGTTGTTTTCCATTGCCGCATTTACACGATCCCAAGAGCGTGAAGCGCGTGCTTTTTTGTGCGAAAGGATGAGTTGTCCTTTTCTGTCTTCTTGGCTTTCGATATAGACTTCTACCTCGTCGCCAATTTGTAGTTCGGGGTTGTAGCGGAATTCGTTCATCGAAACCACGCCGTCCGATTTGTAACCGATATTTACAACCACTTCGCGTTTGTTCATGGAGGTAACAGTACCAATAACTACCTCTTTGTCATTGATTTTGTTGAGTGTGTTGTCGTAGCTTTCGGTAAGCTGCTGTCTGTTTTCTTTGCTGTAAACGTCGTTTTCAGCATATGCTGCCCAATCAAAATCTTCAATGGGAGCTACATTCTTTAAATTGTTAGTCATTTGTTGTTAAAAAATTTTTAAAAATAAAATAGTTAGACATTATGTTGTCAAAAAAACGGATGCAAAGGTATGCAATTTTTTGATACGGAACAATTTATAATACAATTTTTTGATAGAAAAAATTATTATCGACAAACAAAAAAGTAGTATCTTTGCAGCCGAACTAAAAATTAATTGGAAATATGAAAAAACTAATCTTTATGCTCACAACAATCTTGCTGTTAGCGGCATGCACAAACAGCAAAAAAAATGAATCGACACAATCATCGGCAAATGATGAAATAGATGCCAACTTTGAATACAAAGTGGACAGATTTGCGGATATAGAAATTTTGCGCTATCCGGTGCAAGGCTTTAATGCGCTCTCGCTGCAAGAGAAAGAACTTATCTATTATCTGTCGCAAGCGGCTTTGGAGGGAAGAGATATTCTTTGGGACCAACACAACAAATATAATCTGACCATTCGTCGCATTTGCGAAAACGTGTACGAAAACTACCAAGGCGACAAAGCTACCGAAGATTGGAAAAACTTTGAGACTTACCTCAAACAAATCTGGATGGCAAGTGGTATTCATCACCACTACTCGGAAGATAAAATTTTGCCTAAATTTTCTCGCGATTACTTCTTGTCGTTGACAAAAGAAGTAAATTTGACCGATTTATTTGCGCAAGAAGGCTTCTCGGCTGAGGAGGCTATGCAAGAAATTTTGCCCGTTATATTTGATCCCAACGTGATGCCCAAACGCATCAACCAAGCCGCGGGAAGCGACCTCGTGAAAACTTCAGCAGTAAATTTCTACGAAAATGTAACGCAAAAAGAGGTAGAAGATTTCTACAACGCGATGAAAGATGTGAACGATAACACGCCCGTATCTTACGGATTAAATAGCAAAGTGGTGAAAAAAGACGGCGTGATTTCGGAACAAGTTTGGAAACTTGGCGGAATGTACGACAAAGCAATTGCTCGCATTATTTCGTGGTTGGAAAAAGCTGCAAACGTGGCAGAAAATGCCCAACAAAAAGAGATAATCAACACGCTGATTGCTTATTATCAGTCGGGTGATTTGAAAACATTCGACGACTTTTCGGTGAAATGGGTTAGCGACAATACTTCACGTATTGACTTTGTGAACGGTTTTATCGAAACCTATACCGACCCGTTAGGCATGAAAGCAACATGGGAATCGCTTATTAATTTCAAAAGCGAAGAGGCTTCTAAACGCACACAAATCATCAGCGATAACGCGCAATGGTTTGAAGACAACTCGCCTATTGACAGCCGTTTCAAAAAAGAGGAAGTTAAAGGCGTTTCTGCAAAAGTAATCACGGCAGCCATGTTGGGAGGAGATTGCTATCCGGCTACACCAATCGGTATCAATCTGCCCAATGCAAACTGGATTCGTCGCGACTATGGCTCCAAATCGGTTACTATTGATAACATCACTTTCGCTTACGGAAAAGCTGCCGAAGGCAATGGCTTCAACGAAGAGTTTATGTGGAGTGATGCCGAGCGTGAAAGCAACAAACAATATGGTACGTTGACCGACAATCTGCACACAGACTTGCACGAATGTTTGGGACACGGCTCCGGTAAATTGCTACCGGGTGTGGATGGAGATGCGTTGCGTGCCTACGGTTCGCCCGTTGAAGAAACACGTGCCGACCTGTTTGCCTTGTATTATTTGGCAGACCCCAAATTGGTGGAACTCGGTTTGTTGCCCAATCAGGATGCATACAAAGCAGAATATTACAAATATATAATGAACGGTGCCATGACACAACTAACCCGTATTGAGCCGGGTAAAAATATTGAGCAGGCACACATGCGCAACAGAGCTCTTATTTCCAATTGGGTGATTGCCAATGGCAAAGCCGACAATGTGGTAGAGTTGAAAGAACGCGATGGCAAAATATTTGTGGTTGTAAATGATTACGAAAAATTGCGCAACTTGTTTGGACAATTGCTCGCAGAGGTGCAACGAATCAAATCGGAAGGCGATTTTGAAGCAGCCAAAAATTTGGTTGAAACGTATGCTGTAAAAGTAGACCCAAAATTGCACAACCAAATTTTGGCACGCTACAAAGCATTGGATTTGGCTCCCTACAAAGGTTTTGTGAATCCGGAATACAAATTGGTTACAGATAAAGATGGAAAAGTAACGGATGTAACTATCTCTTACGACGACGATTATGTTACACAACAATTGCGTTATTCAAAACAATATTCGGTACTGCCATCCAGAAATTAATGGTATCAGATTCCTCTGAATAGAAAATCAGCAAATAGAAGTGTGGCTGTTCCAAACAACAATTCTATCAGAATTAGAATTCGTGTTTTGAGACAGCCACACTTGTTTTTTATTTTCAATTTTCCAACAAAATGGAAAAGCGGAATGAACCTTATTTTCAACTAATCGGCAATATCATTTGCCACGAGATAATTTTTGAGTGTGTTGGCATACATTTCGATGATTTTTTCGCTCAAAAACTCCACATCTTTCTGCTCTAAATCTATTTTATCTATCTGTTTATTAATGTATTCCTCAAAAAAATGCACATCCTGTTTGGTGTATTTTTCAGCGAAGCGATTGCTGTGGCTTATGCGGTCGTATGCAATGTAATTGAACGGAAAAAACTGGTAGTTGCGGTGAATTTCTTTATCGATAATGCCGGCAACACTACTCAGAATGTCGCCTCTTTTGGCATGGGTATCCAATTTTTTGAGCTCCTCGTCAATGGGCTTTGCAAATTTGAAATACACCCTTCCTTTGTTTCCCATAATCCCCGTCATCATATTTTCCAAATCGTCTTTTTGTGATTTTTTGTGCTCGGGATTGTCTCGTTTTTGTTGAAATTCTTTCGCTTTCAGAAAATCGCATGGGTCAAATTCGTAAGAGATGGATAGGGGTACGATATGCAAAGCGGAAAGCGCTTCCACCGGATTGGTGTTGTTGTAGAGGGCAAGCATTTTTAGCAAACTGGTTTGTGTCCTGTCGTCCGAATCTTTGGCTCTACCTTCACGTTGTGCTATCCAAACCGATTGGGAGCGGTTGGTAATGGTGTCGTAAATATATTCCGATAGGTGTTTGGATGTTTCTAACATTTGGCGTACGGCAACCTGGCGTTTCACGATGAAACTTTTGTTGAGACGTACCAAATCGCTAATCCACGGGTAGATAAGCAGATTGTCGCCAATGGCAATTTCGCCGGTGGGATAGCCGTTGCTGATGAGCAAAATATTGAGAAATGCGGCATCCAATACAATATCGCGGTGGTTCGAGATGTAAACATGACTGCCGTGCGCATCAAAATTATCCCAACCCAATGCTTGCAACTCTTTGGTAGTGTTGCGGATAATCTGGAGCATGATAGGGAGGATAACGTGGCGTTGAAAATCATCAATCGATTGACACGATTTCATTTTTGCACTCAAAGCCTCCCACGGCATCGGTTTGGTGAGCGTTTCGGCTGCCGATTTAAATTGTGGATTGCCTATCAGTTTTTGTACCGTTTGCGGCACTTCGCTATCGCAAAGCGAACGAATATCGTCAAATTTTGAATATCCCATTTCTATTCACTTAATGGTTACTTTTGTTGTATTCAGATTCAATAATTTCGCTGATTACGTCGGTTATGGATAAACCGGCAGCTGCCACTTGTTGTGGGATAAAACTGGTTGCGGTCATACCCGGAGTGGTGTTTATTTCGAGCAAAATAGGTTGGTTTTCCGAGATGATAAAATCGGCACGGATAAATCCTTTTGCATCAATCAGTTTGTATATTTTCTTTGTGAGTTGCTGAATCTTGTTCGTCAACGTATCCGAAATGCGTGCAGGAGTAATCTCCTCCACCTGTCCGTTGTATTTGGCATCGTAATCAAAAAATTCGTTGGTTGTTACCACTTCGGTAACCGGTAAAACAACAATCTCTTTCTCGTTTTTATAACAGCCGCAAGTAACTTCCGTGCCCGAGATGAAACCCTCTATCAATACTTCGGGTGCTTCACCAAAAGCTTCTTCTACAGCTTTTTGAATCGATTCTTTTTCTTTTACTTTGGTGGTAGCAAAACTGGAGCCTCCCACGTTGGGTTTCACAAAAACAGGAAGCCCCAATCTCTCTACAACTTCGTCCGGATTTGCTTTATCGTTCATACGCAGTAGGATAGAATCGGCAACTGTAAAGCCAAAATCTTGCATAAAATGGTTACATGCGAATTTGTTGAACGTGAGAGACGAAGCCAAAACTCCGCAATTGGAGTAGGGAATTCCCAACATATCAAAATAGCCTTGCAGTAAGCCGTCTTCGCCGGGTGTGCCATGGATGGTGATACAGGCAAAATCGAATTTGGTGCTCCATCCGTTGGCGGTAAAGCTAAAATCATTTTTATTTATCGGATAGGTTTTTCCTTGGAACTCAACCTCCCAATTTTCTTTGTCAATCATCACTTTGTGTGCCGTATATTTCTCTTTATCCAAAAAAGAATAGATACCTTGGGCACTTTTTTCGGATACTTTTTTTTCGGAAGAGTAGCCTCCCCATACAATTGCAATTGTTTTTTTCATCTTCTGTTCTCTTTTATGCTTATAGATTTTTCAAAAAAATCCGGATTCGAAGTTTGGTTATTCCATCTCTTCCCGATTGGATGTGTAGGAAGTCCATTTTTCGATTACGGCTTGCATATCCGACGGCAATTCGCTGTCGAATAGCATCTCTTCCTTGGTTTTCGGATGAATGAACCCGAGTGTTTTGGCATGCAGACATTGCCTTGGGCACGCGGCAAAACAATTATAAATAAACTGTTTGTATTTGGCAAAAGTAGTTCCTCGCAGTATCTCGTTGCCGCCATATCGTTCATCGTTAAAGAGTGGATGCCCGATGTGCTTCATGTGCACTCTTATTTGGTGCGTTCTGCCCGTTTCCAGTCGGCATTCAACCAACGTAACATAGCCAAATCGTTGCAAAACAGTGTAGTGAGTAACGGCATGTTTGCCTTGTTCGCCATCGGGAAAAACACGCATCAGCAAGCGGTCTTTGGGGTCTCGTCCAATATTTCCGGTGATGGTGCCTTCGTTGTTTTCCACATTTCCCCACACCAGAGCTACATAGCGTCGTTTGGTTGTTTTATTGAAAAATTGTTCCGATAAAAAAGTTTTAGCTTGGGGCGTTTTGGCAATGAGCAGCAAGCCCGAAGTGTCTTTATCTATCCGGTGAACAAGCCCCAGACGAGGATCGTCCATATTCATGCCTTTCTCCAATTGGAGATGATGCGCAATGGCATTTACCAATGTGCCGGTATAATTTCCGTGTCCGGGATGCACTACCATATCGGGCGGTTTGTTGATGACCATCAACTCGTTGTCTTCATAAACAATGTGTAGGGGTATATCTTCGGGGATAATTTCCAATTCGCGTCTGGGTCTGTCCATGACGATGGTAACGACATCGAGAGGTTTTATCTTGTAGCTCGATTTTGCCGGTTTGTCGTTTACCAAAATACAATTGGCATCGGCAGCTTGTTGAATTCTGTTTCGCGAAATACCTTCGATGCGGTCGCATAAAAACTTATCGATTCGTAGCAGGCTTTGCCCTTTGTCTGCCACAAACCGATAATGTTCGTATTTCGATTCGGATTCCTCAACTAATAGTTCGTCATCCTCGGGAAGGTCTTCTATATTTTCCGGACTATTATCCAACACACAATTTTTTAGAAAAATGATTCGTCGATGTTCGATTGTTCTTCACTCGTATCCGAAGTGCTTTCTGTGCTTTTTTGCACATTTTCGGGCGCAACAATATATTCATCGTTCACGCTAAGTGAGTCTTCCAAAACGCCGCTGCCAACAATGAGTTTTATTGGAGAGCCGGCAGGAATTTTCTCTTCGGCCGACAATCTCCTGCCTCGGTATTCTACAGATAAAACCAGTCCACTATATTGGCTGGGCATAGTTTCTACGCTTACTTGGTTGAATCCGAGAGAATTGAGTAGTGCGGTGGCTTGTCTTTCGGAATAGTCAATCAGTTCAGGAACTGCTATTTGTTGTGGATTTTGCGAGTAGATGGTCAAATAAATGGCTCTGCCTCCTTTTACTTTGTTGGAGGCTTTGGGGCTTTGCTCTATTACCGAACCCGGTACGGCTTCTTTTCGGTAGATAGAGTCGATAATTTCGGCCTTCAGTCCTTTTGACCGTAGTAGCGATTTGGCTTCTTCTACTTGTAGTCCGTGCAAATTGGGTACAATTACATTTTGTCCGTGACGCGTGTAAATGTTTAATAACAAAAGTACAAGCACCAATAAAGCAATGCCTGAACCTATGATGATGAAAATATTCAGAATTATCTTATTTCCGAAAATACTTTTTTGATTTTTCTTTGTGCTCATTTGCTAAATTTGCTGATGAAGTTATTAAGGGTACAAAATTATAAAAAAAATCAAAAGGAAAAATTGAAAGTGAAATAAAAGCTGATTTCTGTCGTGTTATCATACATAAAGTGGGAATATTTTATCAATATTCCCACTTTTATGCAAAATCTTCGACTAATTCTTGTACTTAATACTCGTCGGAAACGGTTAATCTTGCTCTGCCTTTTGCGCGTCTGGAAGCAAGCACTTTCCGACCGTTTTTGGTTGCCATACGAGAGCGAAAACCATGTTTGTTTACTCTCTTTCTATTGGAGGGTTGGAATGTTCTTTTCATTATTATTGTATGTTTTTATTTATTTTATTCTTCAAAATGGGCTGCAAAGGTAAAAAATCTTTCTGAAATCCGCAATTTTTTTTGGTTTAAATCCTAATTATTTTCATTCGACGCCCAAAAATAACCTCTATACTCCTAATGAAAACCAGAAATTTAAGATGTTTTTTGTGGAATAATAATCTGTAAAGCAGATAGATGTAATTTTGTTTATGTATGTGAGATATGAAAATAATTGTATTGCAGGATGAATTAAGATTGTCTGATGCCA
>CAZVWS010000022.1:0-33379 GCA_964631255.1 uncultured Dysgonomonadaceae bacterium
ACATTTTGACCTGTTTTTTACAAAAAAACTGTCAACCTATTTCAGGACAAGACACGCCAACACGGTAGAACTCTACCCCAACCCCTTTACCGATAAGTTGCAAATAGATGGTCTCCCTTCAGACCGTGCAACAATAAGCATTAGCGATTTGCTTGGCAGAGAGGTTTATCGCGGCGTTTACACGGGCGATGGCATAAATCTGTCTTATCTGCTACCGGGCGTTTATATTCTTAATGTAAAAGCCGATGGAAAAAGTGGGGCGTATAAGATTGTGAAGCAGTAAAAAAAATTGCAACGCGAAATATCTACACTTTTGTAACTATCTTTGTTTTTTTACAAATAAATTCTAAAAACAACCGGACGAAAGTTGTATTGTTTTCTCTTTCTTAAAAAAACAGTTCTGATTGTTTATTTGTAAAGACAACTTATATTTTGAAACAAACATTTAAAACTTAAAAACTTTTTATGATTATGCGAAAAAATTTATTTATTCTATTGTTCGCCCTCATGGCATCATTTTGTTTCGGGCAACAAAACTTTTGGATAAAAAGAGATACGTTTTTGACTGCTCGATATCTTACATCAGATTCAAAAGGACGTTTATATATTGCTACTTCCAACGGGTTATATGTAATGGAGGATACTGACTCCGATATTATAAAAACAAGTCTTAAACAAGAAAATATTATTCGCGTGGAAGTAAATGATAGAGATGATGTTTTTGCCATACCATTGAACGAAGATATGTTGTATTATTCGCAAGATGGAGGCGATACCTGGACAGAGACACAACTCCCTCCATCTAAATCTGAAATACCGCATACAAGTGAACAGAGTGTTAAAACTTTTAATAATTCAAGAGTTCAGTCGTTTTTTGCAAAAGGAGATAAAATAATATGTGGTGGAGAAAAACTCGGTGGAATTTGGAAGTCAGAGGATTTGGGTGCCAATTGGAGTATGGTGTGGGAAGCCTCTGTTCAGACCTTAGGCGTTAATATTATACACGAGAGAAGCAATGGCGACCTTCTGGCAGGTACATCTGGTATAATAATCACGAAAACAGATGAGCATCCTAAAGATATGTTTGAAAATTTTGGGATATTCCGTTCGACTGATGGCGGTTCTTCTTGGAACTACTGGAAGCCGGACATAGGAAGACCTGATTTTGTTTTCGATATAGTTGAAAATTCAAAAAAACATCTGTTTTTAGGCACATCATTTTACTACCCCGACCTTAACGGAATTTTTGTCAGCAATGATGATGGAGTTTCGTGGCAACAAACGCTTCATGATCCATACGGATGGAATGTAGATCTTGCAATTGCACCCAATGATGTGGTTTACGCGTTTTTTGACGCAAGTTCTCCGGTTTATAGAAGTCTTTTTCGCTCGTTCGATGGTGGTGAGTCTTGGAGCCGAATACATTATTTTGTAGATGATTATCTAAATGAACGCTTACGCTCGTTATGCGTATCTCCGGATGGATATTTATATGCATTGAGTCCTTTTCATCTACTGCGTAGCGCATATCCCGTAACCGGACCAACTTATACATTAACGGTATCCGTTACTCCGGAAGGAGCAGGTTCTACTGCGGGTAGCGGCAGTTATTACGAAAACGAAACTGTTTTGCTTAGTGCTAAAGCACATGCAGGCTATGAATTTGTAAATTGGACATCGGCAGATGGAACAAATCTCTCGGTTATGCCACAATTCCCGTTCCAAATAAAGGAAAACACAACCATTACAGCCAATTTTAGAGAAGGTTCGGGCATTGCCCAATTGGAGGCAAACAGCGTTTCTGTCTATCCCAATCCATTTGCAGACCATATTCAAATAGATGTGGATAATATGGTTGGCTTAGATGAAAAAGGAATGGCTATATCCGTTTACGATATGGAAGGCAGAGAATTGTACAAAACTGTTTCGCAAACCGGCAAAATAAATTTATCGCGTTTACCGCGTGGCATTTACAACATGCATGTTACAATAGGCGATAAACAGGGAGTTTATAAGATTGTGAAGCAATAAAAAGACTGCACCGCGAAAAAAAGCACCACCGACAGACAAAAATCGGTAGTGCTTTTTTTTATTTCACAACAACGGTTACTTTTTTTAGCTCAGGTTTGCGCCAGAGGAGGGAGGAAGAATTTATCAAACACCTACTTATTCGGACAGAATCAGCTGTTGCAACTCTTCGGGAGTAACGTTTGTTTTTATTCTGCCTTCTCGGGCAAAAGATATTCTGCCTGTCTCTTCCGAAACAATGATTACCTTGGCATCCGTTTCTTGCGTAACACCCAAACCGGCACGGTGGCGCAACCCCATGTGCTTGGGGATATTGGGGTTTTGAGAAACGGGCAGGATGCAGCCGGCGGCTTTTATTTTGTCGCCCACCACAATCATGGCTCCATCGTGCAGCGGACTATTTTTGAAAAAGATATTCTCGATGAGTCTGGACGAAACATCGGCATTGATGATTTCGCCGGTTTGCTCGTACAACCCCAATTGCATATCGCCCTGGTAAACAATGAGCGCGCCGCTCTTGTTGCGTGCCATATTCATACAGGCAAGCACGATAGCCAAAATGTGGGTGTGGTCTTCTTTTTGTGCATTTTTTGGGGTGATGAATTTGGCAATATATTTCCACCCTTTTTTTGAACCCAACGACATGAGAAATCGGCGTATTTCGTCTTGAAAGAGTATTACCAGCAAGATGAGCCCGATGCTCACAAATTGGTCTAAAATAGAACCCAACAAAACCATATTAAACACCTGCGAAACAAGCACCCAAATCACTAAAAACACGACAATGCCCAAAAACAAAGGGCGCATGCCCGATATCCTGACCAGCTTAAAGAGGTAGTAAAGCAGCGAGGCAACGAGAAGAATGTCGATAAAATCTTTTAGTCCGAAGTGTTCAAACATATTTCTATTTTTGGATAAATTCTGGTTCTGGTTTTTTAGCGTGTATCTATTTTCCGGGGCAAGTTACTCAAACTCTTTGAGTTTTGCAACTATTTTTACACACTCTACGGCTTGCTGCACATCGTGCACACGCAGAATATCGGCTCCCGACAACAACGAGAAAGTATTCAAAACCGAAGTGCCATTCAAACTCTCGAGAGGTGTGCAGCCCAATAGTTTGTAAATCATCGATTTTCGGGAAATACCTACCAGGATTGGCAACTCAAAATTATCAAAAAATTTTAAATTTGCCATCAACTCGTAGTTCTGAGACAGCGTTTTGCTGAATCCAAAACCGGGGTCAACAATGATATCGTTTACACCCAATTGGTTTAGCTCATCCACTTTCTGAGAGAAATAGAGCATCATCTCTTCCATGAAGTTTTGGTAGTTGGTATGTTGTTGCATTGTTTGCGGCATACCAATCATGTGCATCAAAATGTAAGGCACTTGCAATTTGGCTACCGTTTCAAACATTTTTTCATCTATTTGCCCTCCCGAAATGTCGTTGATGATTTGTACTCCGTATTTCTCTACCGCGCATTGTGCCACATCGGCATAAAAAGTATCTAACGAGAGCAGCGCGTCGGGAAATTCTTTGCGAATCAACGCCAATGCCGGCTCCAATCGCTCCAACTCTTCTGCGGCGGATAGCAAACGCGACGTGGGCGTTGTAGATTGGCCGCCAATATCTATCATGGTGCCGCCTTCGTTCAGAATCTGTTCTACCCTGTCCACAATCTCTTTTTCGGTCTGTTTTCTGCTTCCCGAGAAAAAAGAATCGGGCGTAACGTTGAGTATTCCCATCACCACGGGAGTAGTGAAATCGAGCAATTTGCCGTTTATGTTGATAGTTTTTTTCATTGTTTACCGGAGAAAATATAGCGTAATTTATAAAACGGAATGTGGGTTTTTGTTTGGATAGTCGATGGTGTAATGCAAGCCCCTGCTCTCTTTTCGGGCAGTTGCTTGTTTTATAACCATGTAGCCAACTTTGATGATGTTGCGCAACTCGCATATTTCGCGAAACACCTCGGCATGTTGAAACAGTTTTTCCGTTTCTCGAAACAGAATATCGAGCCTGTCTAAGGCGCGTTGCAAACGCAAGTCGGAGCGCACGATACCCACGTAGGATGACATGATTTGCCCTATCTCCCGATAGCTTTGCGTAACGAGTACCATCTCTTCGGTGGTGGTGGTTCCTGCTGCATCCCAATCGGGGATATTTTCTTGAAACGAGAAGTTTTTAAATACCGGAATGGCATGTTTAGCTGCCGAATCGGCAAATACCACCGCTTCAATCAACGAGTTAGATGCAAGTCGGTTGGCTCCATGCAATCCGGTGCAGGCGCACTCGCCATTGGCATAGAGCCTGCCGATGCTTGTTTTCCCATGAATATCTACCGCTATGCCGCCACACAGATAGTGTGCAGCCGGCGATACGGGAATCATCTGCTTGGTTATATCTATTCCGTACGACAAGCATTTTTCGTATATGCCCGGAAAATGATTTTTGGTCTCCTCGGCATCTTTGTGCGTTACATCCAGATAGACGTGGTCGTCGCCCCGGGCTTTCATCTCGGAGTCGATAGCACGTGCCACAATATCTCGCGGTGCAAGCGACAATCGCTCGTCGTATTTTTGCATAAACTCTTCGCCATCTTTGGTTTTCAGAATTCCACCATATCCGCGCATGGCTTCGGTAATGAGAAACGATGGTCGGGCACCCGGGTGGTAGAGCGCGGTTGGGTGAAACTGCACAAATTCCATTCCTTTTATCTCGCCTTTGGCACGTGCCACCATGGCAATGCCGTCGCCGGTAGCAACAAGGGGGTTGGTCGTATTTTGGTAAATGCAACCGATACCTCCGGTAGCCATCATGGTTACTCGCGAAAGGAAAGTTTCTACTTGGTTTGTTTCCAAATTGAGGATATAGGCACCGTAGCATTCAATATGGGGAGTTTGACGGGTAACTACCTGTCCCAAATGGTGTTGGGTGAGTATTTCGATGGTAAAATGGTTGTCGAACACATCGATATTGGGGTGGTTGCGCACGGCATCGATCAAGCTAACCTGAATTTCGGCACCGGTGCTGTCTTTGTAGTGCAAGATTCGGAATTCGGAGTGCCCACCCTCTTTGTGGAGGTCGAAATTTCCTTTTTCGTCTTTGTCGAAATCAACACCCCAACGGATGAGCTCGTTGATTTGTGCCGGTGCTTCGCGAACTACTTTTTCTACCACCTCTACATCGCACAATCCGGCGCCGGCATCCAGTGTGTCGGCTATATGTTTCTCGAAATTATCCCACGGATTGGTTACCGAAGCTATTCCGCCCTGCGCATAGTAAGTATTGGCGTCTTCTAATGTTGTTTTTGCAACGATGCAAACTTTTCCGTACTTGGCAACTTTCAGGGAAAAGCTCATCCCGGCAATGCCGGAGCCAATAATGAGGAAATCATACTTATGGACCATTTTTTTGTTTGGATGCATGGAGTTGAATCTGAAATAATCCGGTTGAAAAATCCACGTCAAAGCAGTATTATTTTTTTGCAATGGAGAAAAAACCGGAGCCAATAATCATTTATTGACTAAAATCGTTTGTTTATATGAATACAAAATTACGCATTAAAGTTTAAATTATGCATTGAAAATGAAAATAAGAATGCGGTTTTGCTCATTTTTCTTGTCGAATACACACTAATTGTCAATATTATAGTTAAATATCGTTCTATTATTTGATTTTTCGGGCAATCGTGTTTACTTTGTATTCTGTTGATGCGTGAGGCATATTTTAATAAAAATCGATTCAAACCCATTCGTTCACATGAAAAAGCTGATTACAATATTCTTCGTTCTTTCGCTATGCGTGGCACAATTTGTTTTTGCCAACCGGGCAGTTTCGCAACAAGAAGGCACAATAAGGCTGCACGGTCGTATTCTTGCTGCCGACACGGGCAATCCGCTTGCCAATGCCAGTATTGTGTTGGCAAATTCGAGCATCTCGAGCGTGAGCAACCAAGATGGCTATTTCTCCATCCGGGTGCCACAATCGGCACAAAACTCGCGTCTCCTTATCAGGTATTTGGGTTATGAAAACAAGGAGATAGCCATTGCATCGCTTCGCGACAAACCCGATAACCAAATATTGCTGCAATCCGCGCCCATCGCTCTGAAAGAGCTGCAAGTGCTGTCGGGCGATGGCAGGCAATTGATGCAAAGCGCGTTGCGCAAGGTGTATAGCAACTACTCTGCCCAACCCAATATGATGGTAGCATTTTACCGGGAATCGATAAAAAAAGGATCTAACTATATTTCGCTGGTAGAGGCTGTTTTGGATGTTTACAAAGCATCGTATCGGTCGTACCAAAACGACCAGGCAAAAATATATATCGGCAGAAAAGCGTCTGATGCATCGCCTCGCGATACGGTTTTGCTCAAATTTCAGGGTGGCATCAACACTGCTTTGCTGTTGGATATTGCCAAAAATCCGTCCGATATTTTTTACAACGATGGCGAAGATTACAACTTCCAAATAAAACAGATGATTCATATCAACAACAAACCGCATTACGGTATTTACTTTTCGCCCAAATCAGAAATTTCCGAAATCCTGTTTCGGGGAATGGCGTATATCGATGCCGAAACGCATGCTTTCTCCAAAATAGATTTTCAGATGAATGTGGAAGACAGAAAAGATGCTGCCCAAATCTTTATTCGCAAAAAGCCAAACAAGATGCGCGTAGCGGTAGAAAAAGCGGCGTACGTGGTAGATTATATCGAAAACAACGGCCAATGGATATTCAATTACAGCAGTGTGGATCTGGTTTTTAAGGTGAGATGGAGCAACCGGTTTTTTGGGCTTTTTGCTACCGAATACAACATTCGTTCCGAAATGGCAATCACGGATGTGTATAACCGAGAAGTGGATAAATTTCCTCGCGACGAGCGCATTCGCTCAACCGATGTGATTGCTGAAAAAGTTGAATATTTTCAAAATCCCGACTTCTGGGGCGATTACAACGTGATAGAGCCGGATATCGCCATTACCAATGCCATTAAGAAGTTGAGCGATAAATTGCATCGCCGCACAGAATAAAAAAGTGCGGAAACTTTTTTGTTTATAAAAAAATGACGTATCTTTGCAACCCTAAAAGTTTTTAAACTATTTATTTACAACCAAATTTTATGTATTTAGATTCAACAAAAAAGAAAGAAATCTTTGCAAAGCACGGAAAGTCTAACACTGATACCGGCTCACCAGAAGCGCAGATAGCATTGTTTTCATACCGTATTTCGCATTTGACTGAACACTTGAAGTCAAACAAAAAAGATTATAACACAGAGCGTTCTCTGAAAATTTTAGTAGGTAAACGTCGTCGTTTACTCGATTACCTAATCGAAAAAGATATCGAAAGATATAGAGCAATCATCAAAGAATTGGGTATCAGAAAATAAGAAAGACGAAACCAAAAAGTCATGAAAAAAGAGCGGAAAACTATATTTCCACTCTTTTTTTGCTTTGTAAAAGGAGCACACGGACTGTTTCGCACAAAATGATGTTTTATAACATATATTTTTATTTTGTTTTTCGACAAACCGGGGTTATCTTTGCAACGATAACCTAAAACAATCTTTTTTACCTTAACCTGATACGTAAAAACAAACGACAAAAGAGGTCATCTCAATCGAGGTGACCTCTTTTTTTGTGCCAAAATAAAAAGATTATTATCCTTCTATGGAATTGATGAGTGTCTTCATCAAAACAATTTTTTCCAGATGTTGGTCAGCAATCACGTTCCAAATACTATCTTGATTCAGAGCTTGGTAGCTGTTTTTAAATTGGTCTTGATTTTCGTAATCTTCCATATACTCATCGGCGTAATAGGCCGATAGCTCGTTGGTTGCTTCAATGATTTGTTTCAGTTGGGCGTTCATTTCCCTCATCCGCTCCAAATCTGCTTCGCAACGCTGTAACAGATTTTCTATATGAGCCAATCTCTCTTCGCGATTTGTTTTCATATTTTTGTAGTATTTATTTTATTTCACTTCCCAAACATTGTTAGATGCGAGCAAAAATTCGGTAAACGATTTTACCGGTTTGTTTGCTTTTACCTGTTCTATCTGTTTATGATACTCTTCGTCGTACGACGGCGCATCTACCGATCGAATTACGCCCATTGCCACAGGCAAGTCGTCTTCAACGCCCATCAGAGCCAGTTTCAGATGCAGGGTACTGTCGGGTGTGGTAGCATCGTGCACCAACACATCGTCTATGGTGTAGCCGTCTTCGCCTATGGTAATCGCTTTCAAAGTCCAGCCTTCCAGCACAATTCCCCTGTTATTTTCTTTGCCAAAAATCATCTTTTCGCCCTGTTTCAACAAAATTGTTTTTTCAGCTTTCCAAGCCCGGTCTGTGATTTTATCGTGGATTCCGTTATTGAAAATAACACAATTTTGCAGCACTTCCACCACGGATGTACCTTTGTGTCGCGCTGCTTCTACAAATATTTCGACCGAATTTTTGGCATCCACATCGATGGTGCGAGCAAAGAATTTTCCTCTTGCACCAAAACACAATTCGGCGGGACGAAACGGGTCTTCTACTGTGCCGAAAGGCGAAGTTTTGGACACGAATCCTCTATCGGAAGTAGGAGAATATTGTCCTTTGGTTAGGCCATAGATTTTGTTGTTGAATAGGATAATGTTGATATCGATATTTCTTCTGATGGCATGTATAAAGTGATTGCCGCCAATTGCCAATGAGTCACCGTCGCCACTACCTACCCACACGCTGAGTTTCGGTTTGGCAATTTTTACGCCGGTGGCAATTGCTGCCGCCCGCCCGTGGATGGTGTGCATGCCATACGTATTCATATAGTACGTCATCCGCGAGGAGCAACCAATGCCCGATATTACCGCCGTTTGGTCGGGGTTTATATTTAGCTCTGCCATGGCTTTGTGAATCGCGTTCAAGATGCCGTAATCGCCACAACCGGGACACCAGCGTACGGCGTTCTCGCTTTTATAATCTTTTTGCGTGTATTTCAATTGATCTGTTTCCATTGTTATTCTCCTTTCTTCATGATTTCGATAAAAGCTTCGGTCAGTTCGCTCACATTGAACGGCTGTCCTTCTATCTTGTTGAATTTATGTAATTTAATATCATCAAATCTGCTCATCAAATACGAAGCAAATTGTCCGTCGTTTTGTTCAGCTACAATTATTTTTTTGTACTGTTTCAATATATCATACGTGTTTTTTGGCAATGGCATGATGTGTTTGAAGTGTGCCAATGCAATTTTTTCGCCTCGCGATTGGATGCGTAACATGGTTTCAAAGAGATGTCCGTAAGTTCCGCCCCATCCTACCAACAACGTATCGGCGTCTTCATCGCCAAACACCTCTTGCGAAGGAATAAAATTGGCGATATTTTCAATTTTTTCTTTGCGCGTGTTTACCATCAGTTGGTGATTTTCGGGATTCATCGAGATAACACCGGTCAAATAATCCTTTTCTAAACCGCCCACCCGATGCGCATATTCCGGTGTGCCGGGTATTGCCCAATACCGAACGAGCGTTTCCGGGTTTCTCAGGTAGGGTTTCCACGCCTGCGCACCTTCTTTGTAATAAGTTTCCACGAAAGGTGGCTTTATTGGAGGATATTCTTCCATATCGGGAATTTTCCACGAAGAGGAGCCGTTGGCTATGTATCCGTCTGTGAGGAGGATAACGGGCGTCATGTGCTCGAGAGCAATTTTTGCTGCCGTGTAGGCACTTTCAAAACAATCGGTGGGCGAGGTGGCAGACATTACCACCAACGGACTTTCGCCATTTCGGCCGTAAAGCGCTTGATTCATATCGGTTTGTTCGCTTTTAGTAGGCAATCCGGTGGATGGACCGCCGCGCTGCACATCGATAACCACCAGTGGCAATTCGGTCATCACAGCCATACCCAAAGCTTCACTTTTGAGAGCCAAACCCGGTCCTGAAGTAGATGTTGCTGCCAGGCATCCGGCAAAACTCGCACCAATAGAGGTGCAGATTCCGGCAATTTCGTCTTCCATCTGAAGTGCTTTTACACCCAAGTCCTTTCTATTGGTAAGTTCTTGCAAAATATCGGTTGCGGGAGTTATTGGGTAGGAGCCTAAAAACAGTTGCAATCCGGCTTTTTCGGCTGCAGCGATTAGTCCGTATGCTGTTGCCGTATTGCCGTTTACATCCGTGTAAAATCCTTTTGTAATTTCGGACGATTCAATACGATAGGTACTTGCCGTGAGGTGTATGTTATTGCCATAGTTGTAGCCATCGGTAAAGGTTTTGATATTTGCTTGTACCAATTTGGGCTTTTTCGAGAATTTTTGCGTGAGAAGATTGTCGGCAACTTCCATAGGTCGATTAAATAACCAGCAGACCACGCCCAATGCAAACATATTTCGGCATCTCAACATGTCTTTGTTGTCCAAATTCATATCTTGCAAAGAGTTTTTCGTCATCGATGTGATGGGTACTGCAATGGGTTGCACAAAATCCAACTTTAGCTCGGCAAACGGGTCTTCGGTTACGAAAAGTGCTTTTTCTAAATCCTTTTTCTCGAAAGAGTCGGTATCATACAAAACAATGGAATCTTTTCGCAGATATTGTGCATTCACTTTCAGAGCTGCCGGATTCATGGCAACCAATACATCGGTTTTATCACCGGAAGTATAAATGTGCTTTGAGCCAATGCGCACCTGAAATCCCGAAACGCCTTGCAACGAGCCTTGCGGGGCGCGTATTTCGGCAGGATAATCGGGGAAGGTTGCTATTTCGTTGCCAAAAATGGCAGACATGGTAG
Organism: uncultured Dysgonomonadaceae bacterium; assembly: GCA_964631255.1. GTDB lineage: Bacteria > Bacteroidota > Bacteroidia > Bacteroidales > Dysgonomonadaceae > JBGZFC01. The sequence continues at coordinate 10,802 of CAZVWS010000022.1, forward strand.
AGAAAAGGGTTCCCGAAAGTTGCATGCCATCTCCCGAGTCGCCCGAAAAGCGGATGGAAACCTGTTCCAACTCTTTTACAATGGAGTTATTATTCATAATATTTATTTGTAATGAGTTCTATTTGAAATTATTGTCAAATATATGATGCGCCGATTTAATTGTTCCGAGGAACTGTTCACAAAGTAATGAAAGAGTTATTGAAAAAACAAATATTTCGACATGTTTCGGATAAGCGAATTTTCGATTTGTTTAAAAAACACGAAAAGGATTAAAATGGAAGAAGCTGCCTCCAACAAAACAAAATGCTTGGAGACAGCTTCTTTATTTGAATGTAAATATTTCCCAATTATTCAGACAATCAGGTTATTTCTTTCTATTGCCATACATATCGTCGTAATATTTCAGGTAATCGCCACTGGTAACTTTGTCCAACCAATCTTGGTTGTCTAAATACCAACGAGCCGTTCTTTCAATACCTTCTTCAAACTGCAGCGAAGGCTCCCAGCCCAACTCTGTTTTCAGTTTTGTGGCATCAATGGCATACCGAACATCGTGTCCGGCACGGTCTTCTACGTGTTCTACCAAATCTTCCGATTCGCCTCCTCTACCACCCAGAAGTCTATCAACGGTTTGGATGATAACGTGAATTAAATCGATGTTTTTCCACTCGTTGAATCCGCCAATGTTATACGTATCGCCCAATTTTCCTCGATGGAAAATTACGTCTATGGCACGCGCGTGGTCTTCCACGTAGAGCCAATCGCGCACATTTTCTCCTTTCCCGTAAACGGGAAGCGGCTTTCTCTGACGTATATTGTTGATAAACAAAGGTATCAATTTTTCCGGGAACTGATTGGGTCCGTAGTTATTGGAACAGTTGGAAATAATAATCGGCAAGTTGTAAGTATCGTGATAGGCTCGTACAAAATGGTCTGACGATGCTTTGGATGCCGAATATGGGCTGTGCGGGTCGTAGCGAGTTTCTTCCGTGAACAATGTATCGTCCATTTGGAGACTGCCATACACCTCGTCGGTAGAAACATGATAAAACCTGTTTGCGGTACGGTTGTTTGGTTCTAAATTCCAAGCACGACGGGCAGCTTCCAAAAGATTCAATGTTCCCAAAATATTGGTTCGGGCAAAAAGGAATGGGTCTTTGATGCTTCTGTCCACATGACTTTCGGCTGCAAGATGGATGACATTGTCGATGTTGTAATCTGCAAAAATTTGCTGAATTGCTTCAAAATTGCAAATATCTGCCTTCACAAATCGATAGTTGGGTGCATCTTTCACGTCAGTTAGATTTGCCAAATTTCCGGCATAAGTCAAATTATCGAGATTAACTATCAGATAGTCGGGATAATTTCTAACGAACAATCTCACTACATGCGAGCCAATGAACCCGGCTCCACCCGTAACAAGAATATTTTTTTTGTAATTGGTTTTCATCTTTTTAAATTTTATGATTATTGTAATTATTTTTTCGCGTATCTTCTGACAACCATTTATTTTTGCAGATGACCATATTTTTTGTCTTTTTCCGACAGAATGATGTCTGCCATCGGCAATTTCCAATCGATAGCCAGCGATGGGTCGTTCCACAGAATGCCGCCTTCGTGTTCGGGAGCATAGTAATTATCGCATTTGTATTGAAAAACGGCTTTTTCGCTCAGTACGGCAAATCCATGCGCAAATCCGCGAGGGATAAATAGTTGCCGCTTGTTTTCGTCTGAAAGTTCCACAGCAACATGTTGCCCAAAGGTGGGCGATTGGGGGCGAATATCAACCGCCACATCCAATACTTTGCCATGCACTACACGTACCAATTTTGCTTGTGCAAATGGTGGTCGTTGAAAATGAAGCCCGCGCAACACGCCATATTTTGATTGGCTTTCGTTGTCTTGTACAAACACGGTTTCTGCAACTTTTTCCTGAAATTGGCGTTGCGAAAACGATTCGAAAAAATATCCTCGCTCGTCGCCAAAAACTCGGGGTTCTATAATAAATACGCCTTCGATATGTGTTTCTATAAAATTCATAAATAAAAAAAGCTTTTTTATTTTGAAGTCAGCAGTTTGAGAAGATATTTTCCGTAAGGATTATTTTTCATACTCTCGCCAATTTGTTGCAATTTGGTATCAGAAATCCATCCATTGCGCCAAGCAATCTCTTCCAAACAAGAGATTTTAAGTCCTTGTCGTTTTTCCAAAACTTCGATAAAGGTAGATGCTTCCGATAGCGAATCGTGCGTGCCGGTATCTAACCAAGCAAAACCGCGACCAAATAGTTGCACTTTTAGTTGTTTGTCTTCCAAAAATTGCTGATTGACAGTGGTTATCTCTAACTCGCCTCTTGCCGAAGGCTTTATGTTTTTTGCTACATCAACCACCTTGTTGGGATAAAAATATAGTCCAACCACGGCATAGTTAGATTTTGGATTTTTGGGTTTTTCTTCCAAGCTGAGCACATTTCCTTCATCATCAAACTCGGCAACTCCATATCGCTCGGGGTCGTTTACCCAATAACCAAAAACGGTAGCTTTGTTCTCAGTTTCTACATCTTTTACCGCTTGGCGAAGCATTTTGGGAAAACCGTGTCCGTAAAAGATATTGTCGCCCAGCACCAAACAAGCGCTGTCGTTGCCAATAAACTTTTCGCCAATAATAAAGGCTTGAGCCAATCCGTCGGGACTTGGTTGTTCGGCATATTCAAAATGAACGCCGTAATCGGAACCGTCGCCCAAAAGTCGGCGAAAACCGGGCAAATCGGTCGGTGTAGATATTATCAGAATCTCTTTTATTCCCGAAAGCATCAGTGCCGAAATGGGATAATAGACCATCGGTTTGTCGTAAATGGGAATCAATTGTTTGGAAATACCTTTGGTAATCGGGTATAAACGTGAGCCGGAGCCACCTGCAAGAACTATTCCTTTCATGAATTTATGTTTTGTATGTAGTTTATCAAAAAAAATATCTTTCTCCGTAAGATTGAAAACGAAGAATTGATTTTTCTCTTCTTATTTATAAAATGCGCTAATGACTACAAAAGTAATGAATAATTAGCACTTTGCCTTAAAAGAAGTGGAATAATTCCACAATAAATGGAGGAAACTGTCGAAAAAACTTGTATTTTTGCAAACGGAACTGAAACAATCTTAGGTTTTAAAGAAAAAAACAGATAATATGGATATTGTACTTAGCGGAATTCGCTCAACAGGAAATTTGCATTTAGGAAATTATTATGGTGCTTTACGCAATTTTATCCGGATGCAAGACGAGAACAAATGTTATTTTTTCATCGCTGATATTCATTCACTTACCACGCACCCCAACCCAAAAGAGTTGCACCAAAACGTGAAAAACGTGTTGGTCGATTATTTGGCGGCAGGCATCGACCCACAAAAATCGGTCATCTATGTGCAAAGCGATGTGCCCGAAACCATTGAGTTGTATCTTTATCTGAATATGCACGCCTACATGGGCGAGTTGGCAAAAACTACCTCCTTCAAAGACAAAGCCCGCAAGCAGCCCGAAAATGTGAACGCCGGTTTGCTCACCTACCCCACTCTGATGGCGGCAGATATTTTGATTCACAATGCCGATAAAGTTCCGGTAGGTAAAGACCAGGAACAGCATTTGGAAATGACACGCCGATTTGCCCGCCGATTCAATAACTTTTATGGCGTTGAATATTTCAAAGAACCGGTTGCCTATAATTTTGGACAGGAGTTGATAAAAATCCCGGGACTGGATGGCAGCGGAAAAATGGGAAAATCGGAAGGCAATTGCATCTACTTGGCAGACGACCCCAAAACGATAGAAAAAAAAGTGAAACGTGCCCTTACCGATGCCGGACCCACAGAGCACAACTCGGTAAAACCCGATTACATAGAAAATTTGTTTACCATTTTACGGGTAGTTTCTACTCCCGAAGTGGTACAACATTTCGAAAACAAATGGAACACATGCGAAATTCGTTATGGCGATTTGAAAAAACAACTTGCCGAAGATATCATCAACGCCACATCGCCCATCAGAGAGAGAATTATTGAGATAGAAAACGACCACGAATATCTCAGAAAAGTAACTCGCCAGGGGGCAGAAGCGGCTCGAGAAAATGCACAAAAAACGATTAAAGATGTCAGAGAAATGGTAGGATTCAAAAGTTTTTGACCCTATTTTTTCGGTATGAAAAGGAACGGAGTGGCAAAGTCATTCCGTTTTTTGTTAAACTTTTTCGGATAACAATTGTTTCACTCAATAAAATAATTGTACTCATGCTTACTTTTCAACCGGTAGAACTCAAAGATAGAGATGTAATAAACTCATTTTTAAACCTGCAAAACTACAGAGCATCCGACCTCTGCTTCACAAACCTATTTTGCTGGGCAAAAAGATTCGGCACACAGTTTGCCGTTACACCCGATTGGTTGTTTATCCGATTTCGCGACAACAACAACCGCAACTCCTATCTTTTCCCCATCGGCAAAGGCAATATAAAAGAGGGTATCGATATCATTATAGAAGACCACAAGCAGTACGATACCACGTTTCAAATCAGAGGATTGACACAGGAAATGATAAAGGAAATGGAGGAGGTGATGCCCGATACATTCGATTATAAATTGAATAGAAGCGTGTCCGATTATATTTACACCTCCGAAAATCTCATTCATCTGAAAGGGAAAAAATTGCAAAGCAAGAGAAACCACATCAATCGATTTAAACGCGAAAACGAGTGGAAATATCATTCACTTTCCGAAAACCCTTGTCTGGTAATAGAATGTAAAGAGATGTTGCACAAGTGGATGGAAGTGAACAAAGAGGAAAAAGACCCATCGTTGGTTTACGACGATTTTGCCACCACGCTTATGCTCGAAAATTTTGATTACCTGCAACTGAAGGGCGGACTTATTTGTGTGAACAACGAAATTGCTGCCTTCTCCGTGGGAGAGAGACTTACCGACGATACTTTTATAGTGCATGTGGAAAAAGCTTTCACCTCCATTCATGGTGCATATACCATTGTAAATCAGCAATTCATAGAAAACGAAGCGGCTCAATACACTTACATCAATCGGGAAGAGGATATGGGAATTGAAAATTTGCGTCAGGCAAAATTATCTTACCAACCCGAAATATTATTGGAGAAATACAACGCCCGATTTAAATAGATTTTCGTCATGATTGAGTATGCCAATTCTTCGATGCGACCACACGTTTACCAAATGTGGAAAATTGTATTTGGCGACCCCGATTCGTATATGCAACTCTATTTCAGGGAGAAATATAGAGATGAAAACACACTGGTTTATGTTGAAAACAACCAACCGGTATCTTCGTTGCAGATGCTTCCCACGATTTTTACTTTTCACAGAAAAGAAATTTCTGCCGCTTACTATTCGGGATTGTGTACACTGCCCGAGTGGCGAAAAAAAGGCTACATGGCTGCTTTAATCGAGAAGTCGTTTGCCGAACTTTACAATAAAAATGTGCCCCTTGCCATTCTGGTTCCGCAAAGCGAAGAGTTGCTCTCGTTTTACGAACCACACGGGTTTACACAAACTTTCTGCGCCGGACAATACATGCCTCCCTTGCCACGACAAGTGGATGGAGACCTGTCGGGAAGCTATGCTCAATTCGATGTTTTTTTTCGCAACCGAGATATGACCGTGCAAAAATCGATGGACGATTTTCGGGTCATTTTGGAGGAAGCCCAACTCTTTGATTTTCCACCAAAAAAAAGTTTATTGGGCATGGCTCGAGTGATAAATGCGGAAACATTGCTCCAAATTTTTGCTCAACAAAATAGCGACAAAATATTTTCGATAAAAATAAATGATCGGGTATTGCCACAAAACATGGCACAATTTGCTGTAAAGCAAGGCACAGTAATCCGAAGTAACCAAAAAGAGACCATTCATTTTGATGTAGATATTTCGCTACTGGCACAACTTTTGTTGGGTTTTCAAACCGAAAAATTGCCACAACCATTCGCCAATATTTTCCCGCAAAAAGAGCTATTGATAGGTTATATGCTTGAGTGAGTTTTCTTCTTCTAAAACAACATGGTTCGATTTTCATTTTAACCATTATTTCAACTTCTTTTTCGTATAATTCGTCTATAATGCGTAAATTTGCCATTCTTAAAAAACTTTTCAACATTAAATAATTCAATTATGAACTTTCTGACAAACGAAAAACTTACTATTGTTGGTGCAGCCGGCATGATTGGCTCCAATATGGCACAAACAGCAGCCATGATGCGCCTCACTCCAAACATTTGTTTATACGACCCATTTGCCTTAGGGCTGGAAGGTGTTTATGAAGAGATGCGCCATTGCGGTTTCGAAGGTATCAACTTCACATTCACAACAGATATTAAAGAAGCGTTTACCGATGCAAAATATATGATTTCATCCGGTGGTGCTCCTCGCAAAGAAGGAATGACTCGCGAAGATTTGCTGAAAGGAAATGCCGAAATTGCAGCACAATTGGGAAAAGACATCAAAGCATATTGCCCCGATTTAAAACAACTTACCGTTATTTTTAACCCGGCAGACATCACCGGTTTGGTGGCTTTGATTCACTCCGGATTGAAACCTGCAAACGTAACCACGTTGGCCGGATTAGACAGCACCCGCTTGCAAAGCGAATTGGCAAAACATTTTGGTGTAAACCAAAGCGATGTTACCAACACTCGCACTTATGGCGGACACGGTGAACAAATGGCAGTTTTTGCATCAACAGCAAAAGTATCGGGAAAACCTCTTACCGATATTATCGGTACTCCTCAATTGACTAACGAAGATTGGGAAGCGATGAAACTACGCATCACCAAAGGCGGAGCAAATATCATTAAACTTCGCGGACGCTCTTCTTTCCAAAGTCCTTCGTATGTATCGGTAGAAATGATTCGTGCAGCCATGGGAGGCGAAGCATTCAGATGGCCATCGGGTTGCTACGTAAATACACCCGATTTCCCTAACATCATGATGGCTATGGAAACAGAAATCACCAAAAACGGTGTTATTATTAAAGAAACAAAAGGTACCGATAGCGAAATGGCAGAACTGAAAGAAAGCTACAGCCACTTGGCAAAACTTCGCGACGAAGTAATAGGTATGGGTATTATCCCGGCAATTGCCGATTGGAAATCGCTGAATCCGAATTTGTAATTTATAAAAATACAACCTATTGTCAGCCGATTTTTTTTTGAATAAAGTCGGCTGATTTTTTTTGCATTGACCTGTCGATAAGTTCATTTTACCACAATAATTTCTCATAAATCCGTTGATATTTTTAAAGACTGGTTGCAACACAAATCCGTTTGCTATCTTTTCTTTTATCATAAATTGACGCTTCACTTTGTGGCGTTTACAAAAAAACGGTTTGCAAAGCACCGCAATTGAGCGATTTGTTGTACTTTTGTACGATTTATGAAATATTGAATAAAAAAAGCCGATAACAAAAATGAAACAAGCATTATTAAATAAAATTCAAGACAAAGAGATAGTTGTAGGAGTTGTAGGTTTGGGATACGTGGGTTTACCTTTGGCTGTAGAAAAAGCCAAAGCAGGATTTAAAACCATTGGATTCGATGTACAGGCAAAAAAAGTAGAAATGGTGAATGCCGGACACAACTACATCGGAGATGTAGTGAATGAAGATTTAAAAGAAATTGTTTCAAAAGGATTACTCTCTGCTACCACAGATTTCAGTTTTATACAAGATGTAGATTTTGTAGCTATTTGCGTGCCTACTCCGCTGGATATATACCAACAACCCGACATACAATACGTCAGATCTTCTGTCGAAGATATTTCCAAATACATGAAAAAAGGGACAATGGTTGTTTTAGAATCTACCACCTATCCGGGTACAACCGAAGAACTTATAAAACCTATTCTGGAAAAAGGCTCGGGGCTGAAATGTGGCGAAGATTTTTATTTGGGATTCTCTCCCGAACGTGTTGATCCGGGTAATCTGATTTACAAAACCAAAAATACGCCCAAAGTGGTTGGAGCTATAGGCGACGATGCATTGGAAGTAATAGCAGCCATGTATCGGGCAGTTTTGGAAAGCGATGTGCATACCGTGTCGAGCCCTGCAATTGCAGAAATGGAGAAAATATTGGAAAATACCTATCGCAATATCAACATTGGATTGGTAAACGAATTGGCAATGCTCTGCCACAAAATGAACATTAACCTCTGGGAGGTGATAGATGCAGCCAAAACAAAACCGTATGGTTTTCAGGCGTTCTATCCGGGTCCGGGGTTAGGAGGACATTGCATTCCATTAGACCCCTATTATCTTTCGTGGAAAGCTCGTGAATTTGGGTTTCATACTTCCATGATTGAATCATCCATGATGATTAACGACCGTATGCCCGAATATTGCGTGGAACGTGCGGCAAATATTTTAAATAGAGAAAAAAAAGCCTTGCATGGCTCCAGTATATTGATTTTGGGAGTTGCTTACAAACAAGATATAGACGATTACAGAGAAAGCCCGGCGCTACACGTAATTGAACTTCTGAAAGAAAAAGGGGCAGAAGTAACTTATTTCGACCCCTATATCCCTTGCTATAAACACAAAGGAATTTTGGTAAAAGGCGAAGAATCGCTTTCGATTGAATTGCTAAAAAATGCAGATCTGGTCATCATCACAGCATCGCATACCAATGTGGACTACCAACTTGCGCAACAGCATAGTAAATATATATTCGACACCAAAAATGCCATGAAAGATATTGTCAACAGAGAAAATATCGAGCTTTTATAAAACAGAAAGAAAATGAAAAAAATATGTGTAATCGGAGGCGGAAAATGGGGCCAAAACCATGTTAGAACGCTGTACCAGATGGGCAATCTTGCCGCAATAGTCGAAAAAAACAGTAACCGTTTGAATGAACTGCTCGAACAATACCCGGTAGAAGGTTATACCGAATTGGAAGAAGCCATTACCAAACGATTTGACGGATATGTCGTTGCAGCTCCCGCATCATTGCATTACGAAATTGCAAAAAAAATACTATCCAACAAATTACCTGTATTGGTAGAAAAACCTATGACGCTTTCGGCTGAAACTTCACTCGAATTGGTTGAATTGGCAAAAGAAAACAAAGTCCAACTTATGGTAGGACACGTTTTGCTATTTCATCCGGCAATAATCAAAATAAAAGAACTTATTGACAATGGCAAAATAGGACAATTGTATTACATTTATTCTAATAGGCTGAATTTGGGCACTGTACGCACCGAAGAAAATGTTTTTTGGTCGTTGGCTCCACACGATATTTCTATATTAGACTACTTGGTTGGCAAACCATCTATTCGTACCGAATCAAAAGGAAGCCGATTTCTACAAAAAAATGTATTCGATTACACCATGACACAACTTACTTATCCCGACAATATACAAGCGCATATTTTTGTATCGTGGTTGCATCCGTTCAAAGAGCAACGTTTGGTAATTATTGGCAGCGAAGGGATGATTTCGTTTGAAGACTCTTCGGCAGAAAAAGAGATTTTATTTTACGACAAACGCATTGATTTCGTGAAAGGGATTCCTCTTAAAGTGGATAAACCCACCGAGATTATTCCCTACGAAAAGAAACAACCTCTATCCGAAGAACTTAAATATTTTGTAGATAATTTGGACAGAACCATTGAAATAGCCAATGGAAAATCGGGATACGAGGTAGTAAAAATATTGGAAGAAGCACAACAAATAATTGATAAACAAGGATGATGACAAAAGATTTTTTTGTTCACGAAAGCAGTTATGTTGACGAGAACGTAACCATCGGAAAAGGCACTAAAATATGGCATTTTTGTCATGTGCAAAAAAATGCTGTACTTGGCGAAAACTGCTCATTGGGACAGAACGTCAATGTAGCCAACAATGTGATTATTGGTAATGGTGTACGCATCCAAAACAATGTATCTGTATATGAGGGTGTTGAATTAGAAGACAATGTTTTTTGCGGTCCTTCGTGCGTGTTTACAAATGTCATAACACCACGAGCTCACTACTCTGTGCACGGAGTTTATAGCAAAACTCTTATCAAATGGGGAGCATCTTTGGGTGCAAACTCTACCGTAGTATGCGGACATACGGTTGGCAGATGTGCTTTGGTAGCAGCTGGTGCCGTCATCACAAAAAACGTGAAAGACCATGCGCTCATGGCTGGTGTGCCCGCGAAACAAATTGGTTGGGTATGCGAATGTGGCGAACGATTAACAAACAACCTCATTTGCAACAAATGTGCAAAAAGTTATCAAGAAACAGAATCAGGTTTAATAGAAATAATGGAGACAAAATAAAAAAGTATATATATGCAATTCAGAGATTTAGTAAAACAATATAATATTTTAAAGCCCGAAATAGATAAAGCAATGACAGATACCGCTGCATCGGGTGGATACATCATGGGCAAAGCGGTAAAAGAGTTAGAAACAGCGTTGGCAGAATACGTGGGGGTAAAACATTGCATAAGCTGTGCAAACGGCACCGATGCCCTTACACTTGCCTTAAAAACTTGGGGCATTGGGGTTGGTGATGCAGTATTTGTACCCGATTTTACATTCTTTGCTTCGGCAGAGGTTATCTCCTTAGAGGGTGCCACTCCGGTTTTTGTAGATGTAGACACAGATACATTCAATATCGATATTAAAAGCTTGGAAAATGCTATTGAGCAAACTCTACATGAAGGAAAATATACCCCAAAAGTAATTATCACGGTTGATTTGTTTGGCTTACCAGCCGACTACATGGCAGTAAAAGAGTTGGCTAAAAAATATAATTTGCTTATTCTTGAGGATGGAGCACAAGGTTTTGGTGGCAAAATAAACGAACAAAGAGCTTGTAGCTTTGGCGATATCTCTACCACCTCCTTTTTCCCGGCAAAACCATTGGGTTGCTATGGCGACGGCGGTGCAATATTTACCGATAACGATGACTGGGCAGAAATAATACATTCGCTAAAAGTACATGGTAAAGGTTCGTTCAAATACGACAATGTTCGCATTGGGGTAAACTCCAGATTAGATACATTGCAGGCTGCGATTTTGCAGGTAAAACTGGAAGCATTCAAAAATTATGAACTCGCCGACATCAATAATGCCGCCAACCTTTATACGGAAAAACTTCAAAACTGCGTAAAAACTCCCGTTATTCCGGTAAATTACTATTCGAGTTGGGCACAATATACCATTCAATTGAAAGATAAAGAACAAAGAAATAGCTTACAACAACATCTCAAAGAGCAAGGCATACCCACCATGGTTTACTATCCGACACCCATGCACGGGCAAACAGCTTACAAGGATTTAGACTCCACCTCTATTAACAACCCAAACACGGAGAAACTGTGCGACACGGTTTTGTCTTTGCCAATACATCCGTATATTACAAAAGAAGAGATAGAGAATGTGTGTGTAGCTATTATCGATTTTTTATAAAAAATAGAAATAAAGAAAACTTACTTTTCAATCGGCACAATTATTAATAATTATGTCGATTGAAAAAATAATATAGTAACATATCCATTAAATAATTAAAGCATAAAAATTTACAATAAACAAAGCCTGACACTCGTTAATACATTAGCGGAAATAACCACTTTATAGCAAATGCAAGGTTCTTCATTAAAGAATAAAACTTTTCAAGGTATAAAATGGAGTTTTATTGATAATATTGCCGGTTCGGGAGTTACATTTCTGGTAGGATTGATACTTGCCAGAATACTCACACCTGCCGAATTTGGTATTATCGGCATTGTAACGGTATTCATCGTTATTTCCAACACAATAATCGAAGGAGGATTTTCTACCGCACTAATCAGAAAATTTGAAGTTACGGATGATGATTACAATACGGTTTTCTATGTAAACCTCTTTGTTTCTGTATTATTCTTACTATTTATTTTATTTTTTTCGGGTCAGATAGCTTCTTTTTTCGATGAACCTATTCTGGAGAAAGTGCTCCCCGTCATGAGTATTATGCTATTGCTCAATGCACTAACAATTACTCAGCGGGTAGATTTAACAAGAAGAGTAGATTTTAAAACACTAGCATATATTTCGCTTGCAGCCTCTATATTTAGTGGTATAATTGGTATAATATTGGCTCTTTTAGGATTTGGAGTATGGAGTTTAGCATGGCAACAATTGATTCGTCAATTTATCAATTCCCTACTTTTGTGGTTATCCAACAAATGGCGACCCAAGTTAAGGTTTTCGACGAATAGTTTCCACGAATTATTTGGGTTTGGTTCTAAAATATTAGGAGCCAATTTAATAAATACGATTTATAAAAATATTTTTAATATAATTATTGGGAAAATTTATTCGGTTTCGCAATTGGGTCAATATACCAGAGCCGAGCAGTTTAGTTTGATTTTAACAAACAATCTGACCACTGTTATTCAGAGAGTTAGTTTTCCCATACTTAGTTCTTTACAAAACGACAAGACGCAACTTACCATGGCATTTAAAAAATTTACTATTTATAGTGCTTTGGTAACTTTTCCTCTGGTTTTGGGGTTGGCGGCAGTGTCAAAACCACTTATCGTTTTACTGATTGGCGAAAAATGGATAGAAGCATCCCTCTATTTGCAAATTATGTGCATTTGGGGCATCTTGTACCCATTGACAAATTTAAATATAAATATGCTCAATGTAGGCGGATACTCAAATATTATTTTGAAATTAGAAGTGATAAAAAAAATATTATTTCTACCGGTATTAGTAATAGGTTTTTATTTTAACTTGGTTTACATGCTTTGGGCGGCAGCCATCTATTATTATATTGAGTTTATTTTTAATAGCTGGTTTTCAGAAAAATATTTCAATTATGGAGTAATAAAACAGGCAAAAGATGTATCACTCATCTTGTTTATTTCTCTGTTTGTGTCTGGCTGCATGTGGCTCATTTCTCTTATCAATATGTCAAATATTTTCATCTTTGCACTGCAATGCACAATAGGAGTTTCACTTTACATTTTAATATTTGAGAAATTAGCATTACCCGAATATTTGAAATTAAAAGATTTATTATTAAAAAAAATAGTCAAAACAACTGATGGATAGTGTACAGATAAAAGAGAACAAATACGATAGGCTGATAGTCTTCTTGATACTATTTCTGGCTTTTGGCTCCGTGGGTGGAGCTTTTCAGCCGGTAAGGTTATTTATAGTGGGTCTGATTCCGCTTTGCACAATTACCTTTTCTAAAGATGATGATCTTCTAAAAAAGTACAATTACGAAAGATACTATTTTATTTTTTGGATATTGTACGGATTTGTCAGTACGATGTGGGTTTTTCATTTAGACGAATCAATGAAAGAGCTGGTTTATCTAATTGTCAATTTTTATGGCTTTTTCTCCATCCTTTCACTTTCTTCTCGTGCCAATAAACCCCAAAAATCTATAATCAAAGGCTGGATGTTGTTATTTGTCGTAACCTTGCCGATTGCATTAACAGAACTTTGGTTTGACCAACATCTAAATATCTCTTACGATACGAGCGATTCTTATACCAACTTTGGTCGAGGAGTGGTTACACAAAGGATTTTCGCATCTGTAACTTATGGCAACTTAAATGGTTACAACACAATCTTAACCTATATTCTCCCGTTTTTGCTAAGCACCCTAATCAGAGATGAAATTAAGTCAAATAAATGGATGACAGCAATTTACTGGATTCTATCGTTATTTCTAATTTATATTGTTTTTTCAAACAGTTCGAGAGCTGCTATCGCTTGTGTCTTAATTGCATTTATTGTTTTTATGTTTTACTATTTGCGTAATATTAAGGCATTTATTCTGTTTTTGAGTATATTTATCGCCGTTGCCAGTACGCTGTATGTAAAATTTGAAGAGTTGTTCTATTTCTTAATGCTGAAAATGGAAGTACAAGGATTGGAAGATGAGGGAAGACAAAGTCTTATTATAAATGGCTTTGATGCCTTAATTAAAAGTAATCTTTTTGGAATAGGTGCTGCAGATTTTATGCCCACCATGGCAAGAGAATATGATATGATAAATACTTCGCCACATAACCTGTTCCTTGAAATTATTGTTCAGTATGGTTTAGTAATCGGACTTTTATTTTTAGGGATGATTGGAAAAATTGTGTGGAGAATAAGGAAAATTACTTCTAAACGATACAAATTTATTATAATTTCATCACTAATAACCTTTCCAATGGTTACTCTTATAGACAGTAGCTATTTGCTGGGTGTCGGAACTTGGTTATATATTGCGTCGTTATATGTAATAGGGGATGTATATTTCTCTAAAACATCTCAATAAATATTTCATAAATATGAAAATATTAATTATCACCAATGGTTATCCCACACAAAAATATCCTTTAAACGGAATTTTTACCTACGACCAAGCAAAAGCGTTACAAGCCTTAGGTCATGAGGTAACATTGGCTGCGGTAGATTTACGCTCAATAAGACGATGGCGACGGTGGGGAAAGTACCATTTCAAACAAGATAATATCAATATTTATAACTATTCATTACCCATAGGTCCATTCCCAATAAACATACTCACATATTGGGGCAAAAAATGCTTTTTGTCCATTTTTAAAACAATTGTAAAACACCAAGGATTGCCCGACATAGTCCATGCACATTTTTACGATAATGCCTACATGGCAACACCCATCAAAGAAAAATATAACATTCCTTTTGTAATCACAGAACACTCCTCTACACTAAACAAAGATGTTGTTGATGATTCTGTGCGTTATTACGCAAAATGTGCATATAACAAAGCCGATAAAATATTAGCAGTTTCCTCCATCTTGTCTAACAAGATAAAGAATTTGTTTGGCATAGACTCAATAATTGTTCCTAACGTATTAGACCTATCATCAATAAAAAGAGTCAATAAAAATGATCGACAGAATAATAAAAATGATGTCTTCACAATGATTTCGATCGGTTTGTTGTTAAAAAGAAAAGGATTTGATTTATTGATTAATGCACTTGAAGTACTCAAAGGAAAAAAATTCAAATTATTAGTGATTGGTGAAGGAGAAGAAAAAAACAATCTTCAAAAACAGATAAACAGTTTAGGGTTACAAGAAAATATTTTTCTACTGGGGTTTAAAAAAAGAAACGAAATATCAGAAATCCTTGAGCAAAGTGATGCATTTGTGTTAGCTTCACACGTAGAAACCTTCGGTGTAGTTTATATCGAAGCAATGGCTGCCGGGTTGCCGGTAATAGCCACAGCTTGCGGCGGACCCGAAGACTTCGTAAATGAACAAAACGGTTTGCTGATACCCACAAATGACATAAAAGCATTGAAAAATGCCATTACAACTATGTATAATACGTATCGAAATTATGACGCAGATGCCATATCGGAAGAATGTATAAAAAAATTCTCACCCCACACCATCGCTACTCAACTTACCGAAATATATAAAAGTATATCAAAAAAATAACGACTTATGAAAACTTTAAAAAAAATTATTCCCATTTTTCTGATTCTTCTCATTGTTACCAATATGGCTACAGCTCAGGAGTCAAAATGGAGTACAAAAAACGGATGGGTCGTAAGAACCAATCCCGAAAACAAGAAAGATGAAAAGTTTTTTGCTATCGGTCTCTGGGGTGTTCCCGGATACACATTTAATAGGCTGTCTGTTAGCGAAGAAAATAAAAAATACACGCAAAACAAGAACCAGTTTCAAAATAAAATCAAACACTTCAATCTGTTTTATATTCAATCAGAATTTGGTAAACAGTATATGAATAGTGTAATGAAAATGGGAGGGACATCGGAGTTCTCTTGGTTTTTACAAAACGAATACAGCGACACCAAATATGGAAGCAATGTGGGTTACTATCTGATGCGAAAATTGGAACAAGAAAAAGAATCCAATTCTACCCGACTAAAAAAAACAATCAATTCGGCAATTGACTATACCATTCGTGAAGTAAAAGATTCGAAAGATTTTCTTTGGGCTCCTTTTGATGAAATAGCCACCGGCTATCAATCGTGGGCATGGCCAGTAAGTGTAACAGACATGGTTTACGATGAAATCAAGAAAAGAACTCCTAATAAGCTTGTTTTTATTGATTTATTAGGCAGTTCATCTCTGATAGCCAATTCTTTTTTATTTGAACAATATTACAAAGAAAAATATGGGAAATTACCACAAAATCCGCCATTTAACGCCTTACGTCAACAATCTGGCAATAAATCGTTGAATGATTTTTATGTAAATCACGAAGGAAACCAAACCATGGTTTTACGTAATGGCGAGTGGCAAATAAATAGAATGACCACCCGGGCTTTCAACAATAATTGGTACGAAAACCTAAAAAAAACAGCCCAAGGCTACAAAAACTCAGGCGATATTTTCGGGATAAATTCATTTCAGCATCTTTACAAAGATCCGGCATTGGCGGGGCTTACTGTTGATGCCATCAAAGCCGGTATTGGCGAAGACACACCTGTATGGCTTTTTTTCGACTCCAATGGCTACGCCAAACAGTCGCATGATTCTAACGCCTCCTATGTAAAAAAAATCAAGTGCCAAATGTACACATCAATTGTACATGGTGCAACCGGTGTACTTTTTTGGAGCGATTTGGAAAAAAACGATGCTGTTTTCAGAACATTGCTTCCTGTGATTGATGAATTGAGAAGTTTTGAATATATTTTGTATATGGATACCGTTGAAAAAAATGTAGATGGAAATATCCACTACATGATTAAACAAGGAAACAACAAAAAATATATAATTGCGGTCAATGCTTCTGATAAAAACTCCTATTTCTCTATTCGAAATGTAAAGCGAAAATTATTTAAACCCTACGAGGTCATCATTAGCGAATTGAAATAATATTCAAATCAATATTCCTATTTTTCAAAATGACTATTGGATACATTCTATCAAAAGTACTCAAAAAGCTAAGAGGGAGATCTGTTCTTCGTTCCACTATTCACAAAACATCCAAGATAGAATCGGGCAGCTTAGTTGTTGATTCTATAATGGACAAATACTCTTTTTGTGGGTACGATTGTGAAATCATTAATTGCGAAATTGGCAGTTTTTGCAGCATTGCCGGCAACGTGATTATAGGTGGTGCAATGCACCCGATAGACTGGGTTTCTACATCGCCCGCTTTTTATAGAGGACGAGACAGCGTGAAAAAAAAATTTCAACTTTTTCAGAGACCAACAGACAAAAAAACAACAATACAAAACGATGTCTGGATTGGACAAAACACACTGATTAAACAAGGAGTTACCATAGGCAATGGTGCTATAGTGGGCATGGGAAGTGTGGTAACAAAAGATATTCCTCCTTATGAAATTTGGGCTGGAAACCCTGCCAAATTTATAAGAAAACGATTCGATGATACCACTATAGACAAAATCATCCGATCAGAATGGTGGAATAAAGATGACAAAGAGTTAGAAATAATTTCAAAATATTTTAATGATACAGAAACAACTATAAAGAATTTTTTCAAATGAAGATTCTCCATTTAATGTTATCTTGCTTTTATATCGATAATGCTTCATATCAAGAAAATATCATTCCAAAAATTAATAAAAAAGACGGTCATGATATACAGATAATTGCATCGACCGAAGTTTTTGTTGAAAATAACAGATTGGGACTAACAACTCCAACCTCATATTTCAACGAAGATGGCATACAAGTTACTCGACTACCTTATGTGAAAATTCTGACCGATTTTGTTTCTAAAAAAGTACGTGCATATCCAAATCTATACAAAAAGATTGAAGATTTTGCTCCCGACTTGATATTTTTTCACGGAACAGCGGCATGGGCAATAAACACGGTTGGCAAATACAAAAAAAACCATCCAAACGTAAAGTTTTATGTCGATTCACACGAAGACGCAAATAATTCGGCTCGCACCAAACTGTCTCGCATCATGCTTTATGACTGCTTTTATAGTCCTATCTTAAGAAAAAACATAAAATATATTGATAAATTATTTTACATAACCAAAGAGACCTATAATTTCATAAAAGAAATATATCGTATCAATGACGAAAAACTACATTTCTTACCTTTGGGAGGAATAATTCCCGATGAAGAGAAACGACTGCAAACACGCAAGTTGATAAGAGAAGAATATGGACTTTCCGAAAATGATATTTTATGTATTCATTCCGGGAAAATTGACAAACTAAAAAGAACCATCGAAACAGTTGAAGGTTTTTCAAATTATCCAAGTAACCGCTTTAAGCTGCTGATAATTGGTTCTGCAACAGAAGAGATAAAAAACGAACTAAACAATCTCTTGCAGAAAGACAAAAGGATAGAATTTTTGGGGTGGAAAAAACAGGAAGAACTACAAAGTTTCCTTATGGCTGCCGACCTTTACATACAACTTGGCTCGCAATCTGTTACCATGCAACAGGCAATGTGCAACGGTTGTGCCGTGGCTGTATATCCGCACGAAAGCCACACGTTCTTACTGGGAGACAATGCCTATTACATACAATCGGCACAAGATATCACGCACTTGATGCAACTAATTGACAATAATACAGAGAAGTTTAGGATAAAGAGCGAAGAATGTTTTAATTTTGCAAAAAAAACATTGGACTACAATATAATTGCCAGCTCAATCACACAAGACTGATAATGTTACAAAATAATTATTTATGGCTTACCAAATATGCTCTAACTGTGTAATGGACTCAACCGACCCCAATATCCAACTGGATGAAAATGGGGTTTGCGAACGATGCAACCAGTATCACACCCAGATTTTACCATTGTGGAACAAAGGAGAAAATAAAGCAAACGAACTAAATACCCTAATAACCAATATTAAAAAAGCCGGGAAAGGAAAACCTTTCGACTGTTTATTGGGTATGAGTGGCGGATTCGATAGTTCTTATATGCTCCATTTTGCTATCAAAGAATTGGGACTGCGTCCTTTGGTTTTTCACGTTGATGCTGGGTGGAATACAACTTTTGCTGAAGAGAATATAGCCAAAATGACCAAAAAACTTGGTGTAAAACTACACATCGAGAAAATAAATTGGGAAGAGGAACGCGATTTTCAATTGGCATATTTCAAATCGGGAGTACCACATTTGGATATTCCGCAAGACTTGGCTTTTGTGGCAGTTTTGGACAACTACGCAAAAAAACATGGTTTAAAATATATACTCAATGGGGGCAATATCTCTACAGAGGTAATCGTGAATCCGCATTCGTGGGGATATTGGGCTACTGATATGAAACAAAACAAAGATATCATAGATAAGTTTGGGATCGTATCAATGAAAACATATCCTTTTACCAACGTTTTCAAAAGAAAAGTGATTATGCCCTATATTCATGGCGTGAAAGTGGTAAAATTGCTGAATTATGTTCCATACATCAAAAAAGAAGCCGAAGCCTTGTTAATGAAAGAATACGACTGGACTCCATATCCACAAAAACATTTTGAGTCATACATGACAAAATTTATTGAAGGATATTGGCTGCCGGAACGCTTTGGCTTTGATGTGCGTCGTCCACAGTTTTCAAGCCTAATCCTTACCGAACAAATGACAAGAGAGGAAGCTCTAAAACGCTTAGAAAGCAAACCTCTTACGGATGAGGAAGCCAAAGAACTTTTCACTAAAATTGCAAACATGCTACAAATATCAAACAGCGAATTGCAAACCTATTTTGACATGCCATTGAAAACTTACAGAGATTATAAACACCAAGATTACCTTTTCGATTTTGGTTCAAAAATCATGTACAAACTTAAATTGGATAAATTAATCAGAAAATAAAATGGGACTATTCACCAACAAAACCCTTCTCATTACCGGAGGTACAGGCTCATTCGGCAACGCCGTATTAAAACGGTTCTTGAATTCGGATATCAAAGAAATCCGCATTTTTAGTCGGGACGAGAAAAAACAAGACGACATGCGTCATCAGTTGCAGAATCCGAAAGTGAAATTTTATATTGGCGATGTTCGCGACAAGCGCAGCGTAGATACTGCCATGATTGGCGTGGACTACGTATTTCACGCCGCGGCATTAAAACAAGTGCCATCTTGCGAGTTTTTCCCCATGCAAGCGGTTCGCACAAACGTTATCGGCACAGAAAACGTGTTGGATTCGGCTGTGCAGCACGGTGTGAAAAACGTGGTGGTCCTCAGTACCGATAAAGCTGCCTATCCCATCAACGCGATGGGAATTAGCAAAGCCATGATGGAAAAAGTAGCGATTGCCAAAGCCCGCTCACTGGGCGAAGATGCTGCTACAACAATCTGTTGCACCCGCTATGGCAACGTGATGGCAAGTCGAGGTTCGGTTATCCCGCTTTGGGTTGAGCAGATAAAAGCCGGCAACACCATCACCATTACCGACCCCAAAATGACTCGCTACATGATGACGTTGGACGACGCGGTAGATTTGGTATTGTACGCTTTCGAGAACGGTAAAAACGGCGATTTGTTCGTGCAAAAAGCACCGGCGGCTACACTAACAGTTCTTGCCGAAGCATTAAAAAGTCTGTACAAAGCCAATAATGAAGTGAGAGTTATTGGCACGCGCCACGGAGAGAAACTATACGAAACATTGGTTACACGCGAGGAGATGTTCAAATCGGAAGATATGGGGGATTATTTCCGTATTCCGGCCGATAGTCGCGACTTGAACTACGACAAATATTTTATTGAAGGAGAAGAAGATATATCCAAAGTAGAAGATTATCATTCGCACAACACACGCCAACTGGACGTGGAGGGAATGAAAGCTTTGTTGATGAAACTGGATATGATTCGGGAGGATGTGATTGGTGAATAGTGATTGGTGAATAGTGTGAGGATGTAATATGGTGCTTTCTTTTAGAGATATGGATGCTTGGAATAATGCAATGACTTTAGTTGATAAAGTATATTTATTGACAAAACAATTTCCAAAAGATGAACTTTTTTCTCTAAAATCTCAAATAAGAAGAAGTGCTGTTTCTGTTCCATCCAATATTGCAGAAGGATTCAACAGAAAGAATACAAAAGAATATATTCAGTTTTGTTATATATCTCTTGGTTCTTTGGCTGAATTAGAAACTCAAGTAGAAATAGCTTATCGCCAAAAATACGTACAAGCGATAAATGATATTGAACTGATAGAGGTAATTAGAAAACAACTATTCGCCCTTATCGGATGGTTAAAAATGAAAATTAAATAGAGTGGAAGAGGATAGTTTTAGTGATTCTCAAATAATCACCAGTCACTGGACACCAATCACCAGTCACCGATCACAAAACACTATCCACCAACCACCAATCACTAAATTATGAAAATACTTATAACCGGAGCCAAAGGATTTGTCGGCAAAAACTTAGTTGCTCAACTCAACAATATAAAAGAGGGCAAAGCCAAGTTTTATGGCAATGTGCTTGTTGATGAAATATATGAATACGATATCAACAGCACACCGGAGGAATTGGATGCCTATTGCCAAGATGCCGATTTCGTCTTTAATCTGGCGGGAGTCAATCGCCCCAAAGACCAAGCCGAATTTATGCAGGGCAATTTTGGATTTGCTTCCACTCTGTTAGATACGCTCAAAAAACACGGAAACAAATGCCCCATCATGCTTTCCAGTTCCATTCAAGCTACATTGGAAGGGCGTTTTGGCGAAAGCGAATATGGTAAAAGTAAAAAAGCGGGAGAAGATTTGTTTTTTGAATATGCCAAAAATACAGGAACTAAAGTAATGGTATATCGTTTTCCAAATCTTTTCGGGAAATGGTGCAAACCAAACTACAACAGTGCCGTAGCCACATTTTGCAACAACATTGCCAACGATTTACCAATCCAGGTAAACGACCGCAGTACAGAGCTGGAATTGCTTTACATCGACGATTTGGTGGATGAAATGATTGGCGCATTGAGTGGCAAAGAGCATCATTGCGAGTTTAATGGCGTAGACACCGTTCTGAAATCCGACGGACGTTTTTGTTGCGTACCCACGGTACACAAAGCCACGTTGGGCGAAATTGTGGATTTGCTGCACAGTTTCCACAATCAACCAAAAACATTGCTTGTTCCCGAAATCCCCAATAACTCTTTTGCAAAAAAACTTTACTCTACTTTTTTGAGTTATCTGCCCAAAGAAAAAGCAGCTTTCCCCTTGAAAATGAATATCGACCACAGAGGAAGTTTTACCGAGTTGCTCAAAACCGAGAAGTGCGGACAAGTGAGCATCAATATTTCCAAACCCGGCATTACCAAAGGTCAGCATTGGCACAACAGCAAATGGGAATTTTTTATGGTGGTTGCCGGCGAGGGGCTTATCCAGCAACGAAGAGTAGATAGCGACGAAATTATCGAGTTTACTGTTTCGGGAGAAAACATCCAGGCTGTGCACATGTTGCCGGGCTATACACACAATATCATCAATCGGAGCGAAACGCAAGATTTGGTAACAGTCATGTGGGCAAATGAAGCGTTCGACCCCAATAGACCGGATACTTATTTTGAGGAAGTGTAAAATTAGTGTTTAGTGATTGGGGGATAGTGATTGGTGATTAGTG
>CAZVWS010000023.1:0-31928 GCA_964631255.1 uncultured Dysgonomonadaceae bacterium
CGGATATGTTTACCACCGATTTGCTGCTCAAGTCAAACAACTCAATTTGATGAATAACGGAGTTATCTTTGGTTGCAATTTCGACCTTGTTACTCGTAGGGTTTGGGTAGATGACAATTTCTAAGTGATTGGGTTGAATAGCCGCATGCAGACCGGAGGTTACCGATTGGTAGTGGTATCCAAACTTTTTTACAAATTGCAAATTGCCCGAATTGTCGGTTCTGTACTGTTCCGATAGTTGCAACATGTTTTTCATCTGTACAAAATCATCGGCGTAAGATTCGGGGTGGTCGGGATAAATCAGCTCATTTTGTGCGATGTCGATATCATAAGTGTATTTGTTTCTGGCACTTACATTTGTTCCGGTAAGCATATCCCACTGAATGCAGTTGTTGTTTTGGTCAAATTCGTATCGGTTAGCCGAATTATACACCCAAGTTCCACTATTGTAATAGTAGGTTTTCTTTTCGGTTAAATTTCCATTCGTGTCATAAAAATACTCGGTTTTCCACGAATCTTCCAAGTCGTCCGAAAATATTTTCTCTTTTCCCAGTTCCAAAATAATTTGCCCTTCGTCGTTGTAAGTGTAGTTGCACGATTGCACCAGCGAAGTTCCGCCCAAGTACATTTCCCATTGAGTCATCTTGTTGTCCTCGTTATAACTATATCGATAGGTGCCTCCCAACGAAAACTCGGGATCTCCCATGTTGTTGTAATTCTCTCGTGTTAGTCGGTTTCCGTTTTCGTCGTAGGTGTAAATAATATATGCCGTTTGGCTCCAGAAGTTGTTTCCCGCCATGTAGTACATATTTATTCGAACCAAATTGTTGTTGTCGTCATAATACAAGGTATCTCTTACTTGTGTGCCGGTACCCAATCTGGCAACAGCAAAATGCAACAAATGGTCGTCGTTGTAGGTGTATTCGTAAAATTCTTAACTGGTTTGAGATTGTACTTTCGTGAGTAAATAAAGTTGGTCTGCCTTACCTGTTTGTGCCAATAAAGTAGCGGCGCAGAATGCGAAAACTGTCAGAAGATGAAATTTTTTCATAAATTTGTATTATTAGAGGGTTTATTTCCTGTATTTTTCTATTTTTACAGGTAATTTTGACAAAGATACGTTAATTGATAAATAAAACAAATCCAATGATGTTAATTTACAAACAAATACCGAAACAAATTTTTTGCCCGTTTTTTGTCAGATTGCTTTTGCACACTTTTGTGTCAATGAGGTATGTAAATCTGTTTTTTTTATCGCTAAAGAGGGCAATCACAGAATATTCTTGTAAATTTGTGGCTTAAAACAGATTTACATGGTAATGAAAAATATCCGAATATCCCGAAAATTACTACCCGATGTTATCGTAATCGCGGTTTTCATTCTTATCTCCTTTATCTATTTTGCACCTGCCGTGTTGGACGGACGTGTCATTATGCAGCACGACACGCTCGCTTCCATTGGGCAAGGACAGGAACAGCGCGAGTTTATGGCACGCCACGATGGCGAGCGTTCGCGATGGAATTTGTCCATGTTTAGCGGAATGCCCTCTTATCAGATGAGTCCTACCTACAGCTCGAGCAAACCGCAAGATTTGGCAAAAAAAGCCTACCAACTCTTTTTGCCCAATTACGTTTACTTGGTATTTATCTTGTTGTTGGGCTTTTATATACTGATGCGTGCTTTCCGTGCATCGCCACTTGTGAGCGCGTTGGGGGCTATCATTTGGGCGTTTTCGTCCTATTTCTTCATCCTGATTGCCGCCGGTCATATATGGAAATTCATTACCTTGGCATACATTCCGCCCACCATTGCCGGGATAGTATATGTTTACCGAAAAAAATATCTGTTTGGCGCATTGCTGATTATGGTGTTTTCGGCATTCCAGATTTCGGCAAATCATATACAGATGAGTTATTATTTCTTTTTCTTGATGCTTTTTTTGGTGATTGCTTTTGGTGTGCAAGCATTTCGGGAAAAAGCGATGCCCGCTTTTCTGAAATCGACTGGAATTGTGATAATTGCCGGTATGATAGGGGTGTTGGCAAATTTATCCAATCTGTATCACACGTGGGAGTATTCGAAAGAGACCATGCGCGGAAAATCGGAACTTTCGCATCACGACAACGACAATAAATCGGACAACGGTCTGGAGCGCGATTATATCACCGCTTGGAGCTATGGCGTAGGCGAAGCCTGGACTCTGTTGGTTCCCAATACCAAAGGTGGGGCATCTGTGCCGATGGCAGAAAATGAAAAAGCGATGAAAAAGGCTCGTCCCGAATATCGGGAGTTGTACAACCAAATCGGGCAGTATTGGGGCGAGCAACCCGGTACTTCGGGTCCGGTGTATGTAGGCGCATTTGTGCTGACGCTTTTTATTTTAGGACTTTTTATTGTGAAAGGTCCTGTGAAATGGGCACTTTTGGCGGGTACTGTTTTTTCAATTTTGCTTTCGTGGGGCAAAAATTTTATGCCGCTCACCGATTTTTTTATCGATTATGTACCTATGTACAATAAGTTCAGAGCCGTCTCTTCCATTTTGGTCGTTGCCGAATTCTGTATTCCCTTGTTGGCTGCACTTGCAGTGAAAGAGCTGGTTCAACATCCCGAATCGGTGAAGAAAAATACCAAATATGTGGCTATCAGTTGGGCACTCACGGGCGGAATCGCGCTACTCTTTATGCTGCTTCCTAAACTGTTTTTTAGTTCCTTTGTTTCGTCGTCCGAGCTGCAAGCGTTGCAATCGTTGCCATCAGAACATATCCAGCCGCTGCTTGCCAATCTCACCGAAATGCGTATTTCTGTTTTCACTGCCGATGCGTGGCGCAGTTTCTACATCATTTTGGGCGGTATCCTTATCTTACTTGCCTTTATGATGGGAAAATTAAAAGCACAATGGACGGTGGCTGCAATTGCGGTGCTCTGTCTGGCCGATATGTGGGGCGTGAACAAGCGTTATCTGAATGATAATGATTTTGTTGCTGAAACAAACCAACAACAAATATTTTCTAAATCTGCCACCGATGAGTATATTTTGCAAGATACAACAAGCAATTATCGGGTTCTGAACGTCGCAACCAGCACATTTAACGATGGCGTTACGCCATTTTATCATAAAACCATTGGCGGATATCACGCGGCAAAACTACGTCGTTACCAAGATTTGATTGACGTGCATCTCAACAAAGAAATTATGACCTTGCAACAAGATATTTACACGGCACAAGGCAATATGGATTCTGTGCAAGCCGATGGCTTCAAAGTGTTGAATATGTTGAATACCAAATGGGTGATTCTGCCTACACAAGAAGGAACTCTTCCCATCGAGAATCCGTACAATATGGGCAATGCGTGGTTTGTGGAAAATGTGCAATTCGTGGCATCGCCCGACGAAGAGATTGCGGCTCTCGGAAATGCCAATCTAGCCAAAACAGCAATTATTCACCAAAAAGACGCGTCGTTGCTCCAAGATTTGGGTAATCCGGGACAAGATTCGCTTTCCGTTATCCGATTGACCAATTACGATTCCAACTTCATGACCTACGCCGTGGATGCGAAGAAAAACCAACTTGCCGTTTTCTCCGAAATCTATTATCCCAAAGGGTGGAAAATTTCCATCGATGGGCAGCCTGCAGAAATGGTTCGAGCCAATTATGTGCTGCGTGCTTTGCCCATTCCGGCAGGAAAACATACCGTGGAGTTTCGGTTCGAGCCAACCAGTATCCGGGTAACGGACGCGGTGGCGTATGTGGCGCAACTGGTTATGCTGTTGATGTTTGGTTGGATTGTTTACAACACTTGGAAGAGAAATAAGAATGGATTGTCCGATTTGTAATTACGATAAATTCGGAAAAATTTTCACTTGTGCCGATAATTTTGTAAGCGGCGAAGAGTTTGAAATTGTGGCGTGCCAAAATTGTGGTTTTCGCTGGACAAACCATTTTCCACCCGGCGATACCATCAACCGCTACTACGAAGCCGACGCCTATATCTCGCACAGCGATACGCGAAAAGGATTGATAAACAGGTTATATCACTCCGTTCGTGCGCTCATGTTGCAGCAAAAAGCAAATTGGGTTGCCCAAAATGTGCCAAACAACTCTAAAAAACTTTTGGATGTTGGATGCGGAACGGGATATTTTCCTGCCCAAATGCAGCAAAAAGGATGGGATGTAGTGGCTGTGGAGAAAAACGAAAACGCGCGCCGGTTTGCAGAAAATCAGTTCCGGATTTCAACTTTTGACTCGTTGCAATCCGTTGACCAAAATTGGTCGCAAAACCCGCAATATGATGCCATTACTTTGTGGCATGTTTTGGAGCATTTGGAGCAGTTAAATGAATCCATGCAATGGTTCTGCGAACACCTACACAACCAAGGCGCACTTTTTATTGCAGTGCCCAATTGCGCGTCGGTCGATGCAAAAAAATACAAACAATTTTGGGCTGCTTACGATGTACCCCGCCATTTGTGGCACTTCGCTCCACGACAAATGCAGCTACTCGCACAAAAACATGGTTTCCAAATTGTAAGCATCCGGCCTTTTCATTTCGATGGTTTTTATATTTCTATGATGAGCGAGAAATACAAGAAATCACGCTTCCCATTCATGGGCGGTTTAATCACCGGATTCTCTACTTTTTTCCTCTCGCTTTTCAACAAGAAAAACAGCAGTTCTTTGTTGTATGTGTTGAAAAAGAGTGGAGCAGAGTAAAGGAGTGTTATTGGTGGAATAATAAGGCAGTAGATAGTCAAATGTTCGGCACATTTATTTTTTTATTATTTAATGGAATTTCTTACATCAAACCTACATTAAAACATAATTTCAAATTTGAATCCTGCATTATCATATAATGTAATTTTGATTGTAAAAAATAGTTATCGTGTGTGCATTTATTGTCAGATTCGTCGGTTCAATAGCGTGATTTGTCGATTCAGAACCATAAAAAACCAAAAAAGATGTGTTTGTAAACCTGTTATGTGGTTTTAATATGGTAAATTTACGCAAATTTTTCACGTTTAACAATGAATAAAAGAAACAAAATAATTGTCATCATTGGTATCGCCGTTTTGATATTGGGGATGGTTTTTCTACCCAAAATCAAATCGTTATTTTCATCCGAAAGCCAACCATTGCCCGCGTCGCCCAAGGCGGGAGGCAGACCACAACAGCAACTCAGCGTAGCAGCTACCATTTTGCAACCGCAACTTTTGCAAAGCGATGTTTATATAGCCCGAGGCGTATTATTGCCCGAAGATGAAGTAGATTTAACGTTCGAATCTTCCGGGAAAATCACGCAAATCCATTTCAAAGAGGGTGCTTATGTAAACCAAGGAGCGCTTTTGGCAAAAGTGAACGATGCACCGTTGCAGGCAGAATTGCGAAAACTACAAACGCAATTGCCGTTGGCACAAGATAGGGTTTCCCGACAAGCAACTTTGCTGGAAAAAGACGCCATCAGCCAAGAAACTTTTCAGGCCGTAACAACCGAATTGGAAAAACTCAAAGCCGACATAGAATTGGTAAAATCACGTATCTCACAAACCGAACTTCGTGCCCCTTTCAGTGGATATATTGGCTTGCGCCAAGTAAGCGTGGGGGCGTATGCTTCGCCGGGTGTGGTTGTTTCAAAACTCACCAAAACCTCGTCGCTCAAACTCGAGTTCTCGATGAACGAAAATCAGGTTCGTCAAATACCGGTGGGCTCTTCCGTGTCGTTTACCGTGGCAAATGACCTCAACATCTACACCGCCAACGTGTATGCCATCGAGTCGCAGTTGGATCCCACAACGCTCACGCTTAAAGCGCGGGCACGATACGCCAATGCCGGAGGCAAACTAAAACCCGGTATCTCGGCAAATATCCAAACATTGATTAGCGAAACGCCCGATGCCATCCTGATTCCAAGTATTTCGAGCATTTCGGAAATGGGGCGCGACATTGCTTTTGTTTACAAAAACGGCGTTGCCAAAGAGGTGGAAATTACCAAAGGATACCGCACTTCGTCGGCAGTACAAATTCTGTCGGGACTTTCTGCCGGAGATACGCTGCTGGTTACCGGTGTGATGCAGTTGAGAAACGATATGCCGATAAAAATTTCAGAAATAGTTCCCAATACAATCCAATAACAGACGATGAATTTATCCGAATTAAGCATAAAACGTCCGGTACTGGCAACCGTATTAGTGCTGATTATCATTATTTTTGGAGTAATTGGTTATACCAGTCTTGCCGTGCGTGAGTACCCCAACGTAGACAATCCCATCATCACCGTTTCGGTTGGTTACCCGGGTGCTAATGCCGAAGTTATCGAAAACCAAATAACCGAGCTGCTGGAACAAAACATCAACGGCATACCCGGCATTCGTTCGTTGATGAGCCAAAGCAGCCAAGGCAGTTCGCGTATCACCATCGAGTTTGAGTTGAGTGTAGATATGGAAACTGCCGCTAACGATGTTCGCGACAAAGTATCTCGTGCCCAACGCTATTTGCCTCGCGATGCCGATCCGCCCACCGTTTCAAAAGCCGATGCCGATTCAGAACCCATCATGCAGGTTACGGTAGAAAGCCCCACACGCTCGCTGCTGCAACTCTCTGAAATTGCCGATTTGACGGTAAAAGAACGATTGCAAACCATATCCAACGTGAGCGCGGTAGAAATTTGGGGCGAAAACCGCTATTCCATGCGTTTGTGGCTGGATCCCGTGCGTATGGCAGCTTACAATATCACGCCAATGGACGTGAAAAACGCGTTGGACAGAGAAAACGTGGAACTTCCCGCCGGTAGTATCGAAGGCGACCATTTGGAACAATCTATCCGCACGATGGGATTGATGCAAACCCCCGAAGAGTTCAACAACATGGTCATTATTGAAGACAATTATCGTATTGTTCGCTTTGGCGATGTGGGAACAGCCGAACTGGATACCGAAAACCGAAAAAACATACTTCGGCGAAATGGTTTGCCCATGGTGAGTTGTGTTATTATTCCGCAACCCGGTGCCAACCAAATAGAAATTGCCAACGAAGCGGCACTTCGCATCGAGCAAATGCGCAAAGATTTACCCGACGATGTTACGCTCGATATAGCCTTTGACAACACCCGATTTATCCGCGCCTCCATCACCGAGGTGCGCGATACCGTTTTCATCGCCTTCATTCTGGTAGTTGCGGTTATCTTTTTGTTTCTCCGAAACTGGCGTGTAACGCTCATCCCCACGTTGGTAATCCCCATCTCGCTTATCGGTACATTTTTTATTATGTATTTGGCCGGGTTTTCCATCAACGTGTTGTCTATGTTGGCAGTGGTGCTATCGGTTGGTTTGGTGGTGGACGATGCCATTGTGGTGGTCGAAAATATCTTTCTGAAAGTAGAGCATGGCATGTCGCCCAAGGAAGCGTCTATTGTTGGAGCAAAAGAGATATTTTTTGCCGTAGTTTCCACAACCGTTACACTGGTTGCCATCTTTTTCCCGATTATTTTTCTGGAAGGAATGACGGGACGTCTGTTTCGCGAATTTAGTATCGTGATATCGGGAGCGGTAATTATTTCGTCGTTTGTGGCACTATCGTTTGTGCCAATGCTCTCGTCTAAATTGCTGATAAAACAGCAAAAACAAAATCGACTTTACGAAAAAACCGAACGCTTTTTTGCCGCGATGAATAATTTTTACGACCGTTCGCTGCGTAATTTTTTGCGTCGCAAGTGGCTTATATATCCCATCATCGGCGTGGCGCTGATAGTTATCGTGGTACTTTGGCAAACCATTCCTGCCGAAATGGCACCCATGGAAGATCGTTCGCAAATCACCATCCGAACCTCGGCTCCGCAGGGTGCAACATTTGAATTTACCCGCGATTATACCGAAAATATTTCCCGCATTGCCGATTCGGTTGCTAACGAACGCGAATCGAACGTAACCATGGTGCGCGGAGGATTTGGTATGACACGTATCATCTTGCCCGATATGCGCGTTCGCCAACGTAGCCAGATGGAAGTTGCCGACGCACTCACAAAAGCCGTGCGAAACCAAACGGCGGCACGTGCCTTTGTGCAACAACAATCTTCCTTTGGCGGACGACGGGGCGGCATGCCCATTCAGTATGTGCTGCAAGCTCCCAATATCGAAAAATTGGAAGAGTACATTCCGCTTTTTATGGACAAGGTAAATCAAAGTCCCTATTTCCAGATGTCGGACGTGAACCTGAAATTTACCAAACCCGAAACCCGGATCGTTATCGACCGAGACAAAGCAGCTCTTTTGGGCGTGAGCACCCGCGATATTGGGCAAACCTTGCAATATGCCCTCAGCGGGCA
Source organism: uncultured Dysgonomonadaceae bacterium (assembly GCA_964631255.1). Taxonomy (GTDB): domain Bacteria; phylum Bacteroidota; class Bacteroidia; order Bacteroidales; family Dysgonomonadaceae; genus JBGZFC01. The sequence goes on from CAZVWS010000023.1 coordinate 8,318, forward strand.
ACGCATGGGCTATTTTTATATGAACGGCAAACAATATCAGGTGTTGGGCGAAATAAACCGCCAGCAACGCAACACGCCGCTCGATTTGAAAACCATCTACCTGAAAAATTCGTCGGGACAAATGATACAGATGGACAACTTGGTTAAACTGGAAGAAACCGTGGCTCCGCCACAACTCTATCGTTACAACCGATTCAACTCTGCCACCATTTCTGCCGCACTGTCGCCGGGATATTCCTTGGGCGAAGGGTTGGAAGAGATGGATCGCATTGCGGCAAACGTGTTAGAAGACACCTTCCGCACGGCGTTGGAAGGCGAATCCCGAAACTTTCGCGAAAGCTCTTCCAGTTTATTGTTTGCTTTCGGTTTGGCAATCTTGCTCATCTTTTTGGTATTGGCTGCCCAATTCGAGAGTTTTAAAGACCCGTTTGTGATTATGCTAACCGTGCCTTTGGCAGTATTTGGCGCGCTACTTTTTATGTGGATTTTTGGCGTTACAATGAATATCTACAGCCAAATCGGGATTATTATGCTCATCGGGTTGGTGGCTAAGAATGGTATTCTTATCGTGGAGTTTGCCAACCAACGACAAGCATCGGGGATGAACAAAATGCGTGCCGTAATGGATGCATCGGTGCAACGTTTGCGCCCCATTTTGATGACAAGTATTTCCACCATTTTAGGTTTGCTGCCACTTGCAATGGCATCGGGCGAGGGTGCCAACGGGCGCATTGCCATGGGTATTGCCGTGGTTGGAGGGATGCTCATCTCTACTTTGCTAACTCTTTTTGTGGTGCCCACCATGTATATGATTCTATCAACCAACCGGGAGGAAAAAACGCAGAGTCAAAAAGACTCGAATCTTGGCTCTTGATTCTTGGCTCTTAACTCTTGATTCTAAAATAATAAACAAATGACTAAGCAACTATCGATAATACTGATATTTTTGTTTCCATTTTTATTGGAGGCTCAAACGGTGTTGGACTTGCAGGAAGGACTTCGTATCGGATTGGAAAATAATTACGATTTACGGATTTCGCGCAACGAACAACAAATTTCGGACAACAACGTAACACCGGGAAATGCCGGATTTTTACCCACCGTGACTCTCAGCTCATCGCCCACGTTTCGTAACAACAATACAGACCAGTTACCCATGGATGGTGGCGACAAACTGGTTACCAGAAATTCAAATACGCTCTCGTTGGATGCGGGTGTGAATTTGAATTGGACGCTTTTCGAAGGATTTCTGGTTCAAACCAACCACCGCCGATTGCAAGAGCTGCAAACCGTGGGAGAGTTGAACTCGCGCCTTGCAGTAGAAAACTTTATTGCCGATTTTTCGGCAGAATATTACAACTACATTTACCAAACCATTCGCCTGAAAAACTTACGCCACGCGGTAGATTTGTCGCGCGAACGACTGCGTATAGTGGAGGCACGTTACCAAATCGGGTCGCTTTCCCGACTCGATTTGCAACAAGCACGTGTATATTTCAACACTGATAGTTCGCAACTCATCCAGCAATACGAAGTGCTGCACGCCTCGCGCATCAAACTAAACGAAATGATGGGCGTGCCAAATATTGAACAGCCCGTGGTAGTGCAAGATACCGCCATTCACTACAACAGCCTCTTGGCAAAAGAAACTCTGGTCGAAAACATGATGTTGCAAAACACTCCGTTGCTGCTAATAGAAAAACAAAAAGTGCTGAGCCAATTGGATTTAAAAACGTTGCAAAGCCGCAACTATCCTTATCTGCGTTTCAATGCGGGGTACGGTTTCTCACATTTGGACTACAACAAAGGAAACTGGGACAAACAAAAAAATTGGGGCCCGAACGTGGGATTCACACTCGGATACACGCTTTTTGACGGATTCAACCGGAAACGCGAACAGAAAAACGCGCAGATTGCCATTCAAAATCGACAGCTGGAATTGGAGCGATACAAGTTGGTGCTACAAAGCGATTTCTCCAATATGTGGATGGCATACCAAAACAATATGCTACTCACCAATTTGGAAAAAGAGAGCCTCGATAATGCCCGCGAAAACTACGAGATAGCGATGGACAGATACCGCTTGGGCGATTTGTCGGGTTTGGAACTGCGCGAAGCGCAAAATAGTCTGTTGGAAGCCGAACAGCGACTGGTTTCTGCCGAGTATCGCACCAAACTTTATGAAATTTCGCTCCTGCAAATTAGCGGGAAGGTAGGAGAGTATTTGAAGTAGGAAATTACCGCAAAATTATTTGACTTGGTATAAAACTTTTCCTCCTCCAGAAATATTCTATATCTTTGCAATTCAGCAAAATACACACTATTTAAGCAATTAACAATACAATGTTCCGGCAATAACAAAAATATCAAAAACGCAACTTTCAAGATTTTATCGATTTGTGTGTAAATTGTTACAAAACAGCGAATTAATGCAAATACAAACCAAATAATACAATTTACTATGGGAGAAATCAGAAATTACATCTGCAATAACTGCAAACACGCTTGGAGCAGGTCAGAAGGAATGGGATTTCGGGCTATTAGTTTGCATTGTGATAGTTGCGGAAATGAAAAAATGGTTGGTATAGAAGATGCTAATCAGAAACACGTCTGTAAATGTGGCGGAAAACTAACATCCAAAAGTAAGAAAATTATTTGTACAAATTGCCATTCAGAAAACGTTGATTTTGCGGATGATACAGTAATGATGTGGGATTAAATTTTTTCTATTCGGTTATTCTACATTCCAAATTTTCCAATCCACACATTTAATTCGAATAGGTGAAATTTCACAAAAAAACAGATGAATTTTTATAGATCAGATAGAAGTGAGTAATTACTACTTTTGTTTTCAGATAAACTACAGATAAACGATGGAAAATTTAGAAAATATCTCGAAAAAAAATATTGAGAAAGCGTTTGAAATTATTGCCGAATTGAAAATTTACGAAATTTGGAAAAGACTAAACTCCACTTGCAATTTAGTTGGTTCTGTGAGGAGCGGATTGCTGATGGATAAATTAGACATTGACTTTCACACGTATTCAGACGATTTTTCGATTGAGAAAAGTTTCCAAGCAATATCCAAAATCGCGGAAAACCCCAAAATAAAAGAGGTAACTTACAGAAATTTGTTAGATGCCGAAGATATGTGTTTGGAATGGCATTTATGGTACGAAGAAACACCCGAACGCATTTGGACAATTGATATGATGCACATTAAAAACGATTCGGCATACGCCGGCGCGATTGAGCGTGTAACCGAAAAAATAAAATCAGTTGTAACGCAAAAGCAAAAACAAGCTATCCTGAAAATAAAGTGGGAGAGTAAGCGACAGAAAGAAAAATTTATTGGAATAGACATTTATCAGGCAGTTATTGAGGAAGGTATAGAAACTTTTGAAGATTTCAAAACGTGGCATAACAACCACAATCGACCGGCCATTTCGATGTGGGAGCCATCCGTTCATTAAAAAAACGAAAGTAGCGTAAAACAAAACAGAACAAGGTTTGTTTTACGCTACTTTTTTGGGTTATTATCGTAGTCCGTTTGCCCGAGGAGAGGCGGCTTGCGGCCTATTTCTGAAAACGTTGGTGCATTGCCATGGCAGCTTTTCTGCCGTCGCCCATTGCCAAGATAACGGTGGCGCCGCCGCGCACAATATCGCCTCCGGCAAAGATGGTGTCATCGGCAGTTTGCATGTTGTCATCTACTACTAGCGTGCCACGGGGTGTGATTTCTATACCGGTGAAGGTAGATGGAATGAGTGGATTTGGCGAAACTCCCACGCTCACGATAACCTCGTCGGTATCCAACCAAACGGTTTCGCCCTCGATGGCCTCGGGACGACGACGACCCGATGCATCGGGTTCTCCCAACTGCATTTTTTGCAGCAGCATGCGTTGCACGTGTCCGCGTTCGTCGCCTTCGTACCGCAACGGGTTGTGTAGCGTGTAGAAATCGATACCCTCTTCTTTGGCGTGTTTTACCTCTTCCAGGCGGGCGGGCATCTCCTCTTCCGAGCGTCGGTAAACAATCATGGCTTTTTCCGCACCCAGGCGTCGGGCTGTTCGCACGGCATCCATGGCGGTGTTCCCGCCACCAATCACGGCTACTTTTTTGCCCTTATACACGGGCGTATCGCTCTCTTCGTCGGCGGCTTGCATCAGGTTGATGCGTGTCAGATATTCGTTGCACGACATCACGCCAATCAAGTTTTCGCCGGGAATGTTCATGAAATTGGGCAATCCGGCTCCGCTTCCCACGAAAATGCCGCGAAATCCTTCGGCTTTCAGGTCTTCTTGCGAGATGGTTTTGCCAATGATGCAATTGGTTTCAAATTTGACACCCATTTTCTTGAGTCCATCAATTTCTACATCCACAATGTGGTTGGGCAATCTAAATTCGGGGATTCCGTAGCGCAATACACCGCCCAACTCGTGCAAGGCTTCGAAAACGGTAACGTCGTATCCTTGTTTTATCATATCTCCGGCAAACGCCAGGCCGGCAGGCCCCGAACCTACTACGGCTATCTTGATGCCGTTGGCGGGAGCCGTTTCGGGGACAGATATGTTGCCGCTTTCGCGCTCGTAGTCGGCAGCAAATCGCTCCAAATAACCGATGGCAACGGCCTCTTTTTTTAGTTTTTGGGTGTAAAAACATTGGCTCTCGCATTGGCGTTCTTGTGGGCATACTCGTCCGCAAACGGCGGGTAGGGTGCTGGTTTCTTTCAGCGTTTTTGCCGCTTCCAAAAACTCGCCTCGCTCTATGTTTTTTATAAATTTGGGTATATTTATCTCTACCGGACAACCGGTTATGCAGGTAGGATTCACGCAGTCTAAGCAACGGGTTGCCTCGGCTCGCGCTTGCGTGGCAGACAACCCGATATTGACTTCATCGTAGGTTCTGCTTCGCAACGTTGCATCCATTTCGGGCATTTTTACACGCGGTAAATCGGTACGCTCTTTGTTTTTTGTTTTTTTGCGCAACTCTTCGCGCCAAGCAGCCGAGCGTTCGGCTTGCAAATATTCTGGTGTAGGCATTTGTTTTTTTGTTTCTTTGGTTTGTTTAAAAAAGAGAGATACAATCTGTTTTCTTTTTAGTTGTACGCTTTTAGTCGCATCAGCATTTCGTCAAAATCTACTTGGTGCGCGTCAAATTCGGGGCCGTCCACGCACACAAATTTGGTTTTTCCGCCCACCGTAACGCGGCAAGCGCCACACATGCCGGTGCCGTCGACCATGATGGTGTTGAGCGATGCAACCGTGGGTATCTGATGCTTTTTGGTGAGTTCCGATACAAATTTCATCATGATTGCCGGCCCAATGGTAACGCACAAGTCTATTTTTTCGCGTGCGGCTATCTCTTCAATTGCTTCGGTTATCAATCCTTTGCGACCATACGAGCCATCGTCGGTTGCAATGACCACTTCGTCCGAATATTTCCGAACCTCTTCCTCCAATATGATTAAATCTTTGCTTCGTGCAGCCAAAACCGAAATTACTTTGTTGCCCGCTTTCTTCATGGCTTCGATAATGGGCAACATGGGGGCAACGCCCACGCCGCCGCCGGCGCAGAGCACGGTGCCGAAGTTTTCGATATGGGTAGCTTTTCCCAACGGACCTACCAAGTCGGTGATATAATCGCCCGCCTCCAGCTGACATACTCTTTGCGATGATTTGCCAACACGCTGTATAACGAGCGTGATGGTTCCTTTTTCGGGATTGGCCGATGCGATGGTGTAGGGCACGCGTTCGCCTTTTTTTCCAACTCGAACCATTACAAAATGTCCTGCTTTGCGACTTTTTGCAATCAACGGAGCTTCTACCTCCAATTTAACTACTCTGTCGGAGTAATTTTCTTTAGAAATGATTTTGTTCATTTTTTAGCTTAGACTTATATTTTTATTTGATGTGGTAGCTTATTTCTTTGTACAAAAGTATAACATTTTTGTCTATAAGAAAATTTCCATCGACTCTTTCTTGCCGTTTTTACCAAATTGAGTCAACGATTTTCTATCAGCAAATGAAAGGATGCTACGATTGACAAAATACATGGCTTTACTACTCAATCAATTGTATTTCTATACACACACCAGTAACCAATTGACGATAAACGTAACAAAATCATAACAATAATTACATTTTTTTATTGTACTTTTGTAGCTGATTACGTAGTGAAAAATTTTTTAATATTTTAAATATCGATTTTTATGGTAAGAAAATTTAGATTTTTCGTTGTTGTTCTGTTTACGGCAATAGCCACCTTGCTACAAGCCCAGGTTACCACCTCGAGCATGAGCGGAAGGATAACAGATAATTCGCATGAGCCATTGATTGGTGCTACCATAATGGCAACGCATACTCCCACAGGTACGGTATATGGTGCCAGTGCGCGAGTAGATGGTAGTTTTAATATTTCTAATATGCGTATTGGAGGTCCATACACAATAGAAGTATCTTATATTGGCTATCATACCGAAACGCTAAAAGGAGTGAATTTGACTCTGGGCGAAGATTTTGTTTTGAACACTGTATTAACGGAAGATTCAAAACTATTGGACGAAGTAGTAATAGTTGGCGACGGCAACACATCGGCTTTCTCGTCGAACCGTACCGGTGCACAAGAAATTATTACTCGCGACAAAATGGATAAACTTCCCACGATAACCCGTTCGTTGAACGACTTTACCCGATTGACACCCATGAACAGTGGCGGCAATTTTGGTGGAGCATCTTATCGATTCAACAACGTAACCGTGGATGGTGCTTCTTTCAACAACTCGTTCGGCTTGAGCTCATCATTGGGAGCAGCAGGCACAGAACCAATCTCGTTGGAAGCGTTGGAACAAGTGCAGGTGATGATTGCGCCGTATGACGTTAGAAACGGTGGTTTCACCGGCGCGGGAATTAACTCGGTAACCAAATCGGGAAGCAACAAATTTCAAGCATCTGCTTACATGTACGTGAGAAGTCCCGAAATGATGGGTTACAGAATAAAAGACGAGATTTTGCCGGTTTCCGAATTTTCTAACAAACAATACGGAATCAGTATTTCGGGTCCGATAGTGAAAAACAAACTTTTCTTCTATCTGAACGGCGAAATCGACCGCCAAGAAACACCCATTACCTACACCACGCAAAACTCGGCGGTAGATGCAGCGGTTATGGATGATCTTTCTAACTTCTTGAATACCCAATTCGGATACAATCCCGGTTCATACGACTTGACAAAAAGAAACACGCAAGCCGACCGTTTGACTGCACGTATCGATTGGAATATCAACTCCAAAAACTTGTTGAGTTTGAAGTATTATTATCTGAAATCGTTCAATACCAACAACCCAAGTGGTTCTAATGCTCCACTCAACGGACGTGGTCCCAACCAATATGCCATCCCGTTCACATCTATGTTCTACAGAACAAATAACAACTTCAATATTGTTATTGCCGATTTGAACACGAAGATAAACGACAATATGAGTAATTACCTGAAATTAGGTTACTCCGCGTTGCGCGATTTTCGCGATATGGATGGTGGATTTTTCCCTCAAGTAGATATTTTGAACGGACAATCGGACAACTTGATGGCTTACACTTCGTTTGGTACAGAGCCTTATTCTTACAACAACCAATTGAATACGGATGTGGTGCAATTGCAAAACAACTTTGTTTGGAATCTGAACAAACACCAAATCACAATTGGTACGCAAAGCGACTACAGAGCGTTTAAAAACGGATTTGCTCCCAACTATTTGGGCTCATGGGTATTTGCATCGGTTGACGATTTCAAATTCAACGTACTCGCTACCCAAGAATACTTGCGCAACAATGGCGGAAATATTGCCGGATTCAATATAAATAACTACAATCCGGTCAATTACAACCTGAACCCGATTAACGGCGGTTTGGCAAACTCTTCCAGCACAGGTGCAACTTCTTATCAGCAACGCTACGCCATTGGCGACTCGTTCCCCTTTGCCGAAGTAAACGTGATGCAATTGGGCTTCTACTTGCAAGACAAATGGAATATAAGCGACCAACTGAATTTGACTTACGGTTTGCGTGCAGATATCCCCATTTTTATGACCGACCTGCCCGAAAACCCGAGAGTAGCTTCCGAAACCTATCGCGACGGAATTAAAATTGATGTGTCTAAATATCCGAAAACCCGTGTTTTGTTATCTCCACGTTTGGGATTCAACTACAAACCTTTGGATGATAATTCGTTGCAATTCCGTGGAGGAACAGGGCTATTTAGCGGAACTCCGCCTTATGTTTGGTTGAGCAACCAAGCCGGAAACAACGGTATTTTGTTTGGAGATTTAGAAGTGAAAGGCGAGCAATTGGCAACAATGGGCTTTACCGGAAATGCAAACGACTATCGTCCTGCTGCCGGAACTCCAACCAGAGGAGATATCTCCGTGAGCGACCCCAATTTTAAATATCCATCGTTGTGGAAATCAAATATTGCAGTCGATTACAGATTTTTGGACGGATGGATTGCAACTGCCGAATTTTTGCACTCGAAAGACATCAACGCCATCTATCACGACAATATCGGACAATTCTTGACCCAACATTATGTGAATGACGGTTCGGGACAACAAGTACGCCCATTCTATAACGGCTACTACAGCGACCAACCCGGAAACGACAAAGCGGCATACCGTGTTATCATGCTTCGCAACACCAACAAAGGATACTCTTGGTTTACCACTTTGCAGTTGCAAAAAGATTTCACAAGAGGCACTTTGAAGGGATTAAACATCAATGGTTCATATACTTTTGGTCAATCAAAAAGCGTAACCGACGGTACTTCATCGCAAGCACACTCGGCTTGGCGTTATCGCCCGGCATTAGACCCCAATGCACAAGAATTGGGTTATAGCATGGGCTCGTTCGATGGCAGATTGTTGTTGTCGGCATCCTACACTGCCGAATGGGGCAAAAATGCTTCATCGAGCGTGGGATTGGTATTCCAAAGATATCGTCCGTTCAGATACTCGTACACGTATAATGGCGATGCCAACGGCGACGGATACAGAGAAAACGACCGCATCTATATTCCGAACAATTTGCAAGAAATTGCCGAAAACTTAGACCCGACCGGTTTCAATAGCCAACAAGAAGTTTGGGAAGCATTGGATGCTTTTATCTCGCAAGACCCATATCTAAGCAAACATAGAGGGGAATTTGCCGAACGCAATGGCGCGGTTGCACCTTTTGCTAACCAACTGGATTTGAGTTTGAGCCACGATATCAGATTGTATCAGCCAAACGACCGTTTCCACACTTTGCGCTTTAGCTTCAATATCCAGAATTTCTTGAATCTTCTGAACAAAGATTGGGGCGTTCAGCAAACAACCATTATCGGAAACCAACAATATCAATTCTTACGCATCACACAAACTCCAAAAGAGAACAACAATTACACAATTAAATACGCGATGCAAAAAGACTTGACTGAAACCTTCCAAGATTATATTGGTAACGATTCACGTTGGCAAATGCAGTTTGGAATAAAATATATTTTCTAAATCAAGTTTATCAATTGGATAACAGAAAGCCCCACGAAGAAAAAATCGTGGGGCTTTCTTTTTGAGTTTGCGTCTCTTGATCCGAAATAGCATTATCCGAAATAGTAATGTTACGAAAAAAAAGATTTTTTAAAGTTTTTTTTGGTTGTTCTAAATTTAATGATTAAATTGCGGCTTCTAATCTTAGTAAACTTTTTTTCGAAGACCACAAAAATAATATTGAATTGCAATGATGAAAATTTCACTACCAAGGGTTTCCCTAATCGTTATGCTATTGGGATTGTTTTCCGTAGCATCGGCACAAAAACAAAATGCTGTATCCATTCATTCATCGGGCTATCTTCCCGGCTACACAGAAGTGTTAGATTTAGAGATGATGGAGGAAAGAACTTCTTATCTCTGTTATTCTTACAATAAGGACACCGAAAATTTGACCTTGTTGTTTCTCAACCCCTTCCCAATTTTTCCCACTGAAGAGTCTGTGGAAGCTGTTTATGATGAAACTGCCAAGAAATTGGTACTATACGTTACCTCTTTTTATGACCCAAGTGTTCCGGCACCCACAACACGTATCGATAGGCAGTGGCATGCCGTTATAACCGATGTGCCGATGGAAGTTGCCACGATAGTTGCCGAGTTTGTGCAGGAGCAAGCCTCTGCCAACAAGCAACCTAAAACGCAGGTAAGCACTTGGGATTTTTCTGTCTCGTTAGAAACAGAACCCGAAGGAGTAGAATTTAAAAACTAAATGAAGATGAAAACAAAAATATTATCCACTCTGATTTTGACTGTTTTTCTGCTTTGCAGCACGCTTTTTGAAGTAAAAGCAAACAATCCTCCAACCATGCTAAGGGCAAATATAGCGGGAAACCGTTATAACATAACCGAACTGCCTGTTCCGAAGAATATGCTTATCTATCGGTACCATCCTACAGAAAATATATTGGAAATTTTCCACCATTTTACCACAAAGGATGTATATTGCTCGTCGGCAGGAGAAGCCATGACGTTGGACTTTTCTTACGACGAGTCATCGGGTACGATATTCCTGACACATACCGAAGTTGCTACTACGCCTGCAGCCGAGAACGGCGATTATATGCACACCGGATATATTGTATTGAAGGGAGATGCAGGTGATATGCAACATCTTGTTTTTCAAACCCTTTCGGATGAAGTAATTGCTCTGCCAATTTCACCGGCGGAAATTCCTACCGGCTGTTGGTTGTACGGTTATCAAGGGCAAACATCGCTTGCAGAAACGTTTTTACCCGGTAGTAACGATATTCGTATGATAGTTTTGCCAAATGGATTTGTCCGCTTCGAGTTTGGTGAAATACCGGTATATCAGTTAACTATCTATAATAAAGCAGGTCTGCATATATCTTCTCAAGTTTTAGGGTTGGCTTCTTCTTGCGAACTATTACTCCCGGATAAAGATGAAGTGTTTATTTACGTCGTTACAAACAAACGAGGCAACGTGCTCTGCTCGGGAAAATTCTTTTTTTGATTCTAGAAAAATCCATCAACGGAGTTGTTATTTTAAAGCAAAGGACTGTATCCTCTATAACGGGATTCAGTCCTTTTTTTATTTCCGATTAGTTTTTCCTATCTGGATTTTTACCCTATTTCATTGATTAGAAAACGTGGCTCTGCATCGATTGATACATTTTCAGTAGAAAATCGGATGCCGCGTGGTACGATTCTATCAACGAATGGTTTTGTCCCAAATAACATGCCATTGCCGACGAAAGAGTGCATCCGGTGCCATGGCTGTAGGCGGAAAAAGATTCTCTTTCTCTTTCGAACCGAAAAACATTTTCTTTCGTAACCAATGCTTCCCGAATGGTTTTACCACTAAAATGTCCGCCTTTTAGCAAGATGGACGTGTTCCACTCGGAGCATTTTTGTTTGGCTATCTCAATGGCTTCGTCCATCGAATTGATTTCTATATCTGTTAGTTTTTCAAATTCGTGTTTGTTGGGAGTTGTGAGCGTTGTGCAGGCAAACAACTCTTCTTGTAACACGCTTGTAGCGTTGTCTTCCAGCAAACTTGCTCCCCGGGTAGAAGCCAAAACGGTATCGAGAACCACGGTTTGGGGTTGGAATTTTTTGAGATAATGCGCAATAACAGAAATATTTTCTGTACTACAAATTGCCCCAATTTTTACGGTCTTCACGGGAAAGGAGCGAAAACAAGATTCTATTTGTTTGCCAAGCAAATCGGCATCCACAGTTTGCATAGCGGTGAGCTGCTCAAAATTTTGAACGGTAATACCCGTCAAAGCCGACAAGCCCCAGTAGCCCAGTGCATGAGCTACTTTTAAGTCTTGTTGTATGCCCGCTCCTCCGCTGTTGTCGGAAGCGGCAATGGTCAGAAAATAGTCCATTTACAGTGCTTTGTCATTTTTTACGGCACAAAGATTTCCACACATCGTGCAGTGGTCTTCATCTTTGCTTTCGGAATTCATTTTTCGTTCTCTTGCCAATTTTGGGTCGAGAGCCGATTGAAACATCGTTTCCCAATCCAAATCTCGTCTTGCTTTTGAGACTTTGTAATCGCGTTCCACGCTACCGGGTATGTTTTTTACAATATCGGCACTGTGTGCAGCTATGCGACTTGCCATAACGCCTTCACGCACATCGTCCAAATTGGGCAAACAAAGATGCTCGGCCGGAGTAACGTAGCACAGAAAATCGGCGCCGTGTATTGCAGCCAAAGTCCCGCCAATGGCACCTACAATATGGTCGTAGCCTGGTGCAGAATCTGTTACGAGTGGTCCTAATACATAAAATGGGGCGTCGTTACAAAGTTTTTTCATCAATTTCATGTTGCTCTCAATCTGGTTCAGTGGCATGTGTCCGGGACCTTCCACCATCACTTGCACCCCTCGTTTGCGGGCTCTATCAACCAACTCGCCCAACACGAGCAATTCGGCAATTTGGCCGCGGTCTGTAGCGTCGGCTCCGGCTCCGGGACGCAGACCATCGCCCAAACTGATGGTAACATCGTGTTTCAAACAGATATCCAACACCCGGTCGTAGTGTTCGTAAAGCGGATTTTCTTTGTCGTTTTCTACCATCCATCGTTTTAACAAAGCACCGCCACGACTGACAATGCCACATACACGCGGGTCGTTTTCCAGAAACGCTAGCGAGAAGCGAGTTACACCACAGTGAAGTGTCATGAAATCGACACCCATCTCTGCTTGTGCTTCTATTTCATCGAACAAATCTTCCGGATTGAGGTCGGCAATTTTTTTGCCTTCGGCAAGCAAGCGGGTGGCAACTCCGTAAATGGGTACAGTGCCCACCATGACAGACGATTGGCGGATTATTGTTTTCAAAATCTGATGCAGATTGCCTCCGGTGGACAAGTCCATGATAGAATCGGCTCCATACTCTATTGCCGTTTTCATTTTTTCAAGCTCTTCCATCGCGTTGCAATGCTTTTCTGATGTACCCAAGTTGGCGTTTATTTTTGTACGAAGTCCGTTTCCTACGGCACGTGCCGGAAAATTGTGGTGGATGTTTTTGGGTATTACCACTCTGCCACAGGCTATTTCATTTCTCAGCCATTCGGCATTAACTTGTTCTTGGTTAGCAACCAATTGCATCTCATCGGTAATGATGCCTTTTTGTGCACTCAACAATTGTGTGTTCATATTTTTTTGTTTAATAATTGATTAATTTCGTCTATTTTTTGTTCCAAATCGGTGGTTTGCATCAAGTGCCGTACCATGGCAATATTTTTTGCTCCGGTTGCAACCACTTTGTCTATGTTTTCGGGAAAAATACCCCCGATAGCCACAACAGGCACATCTGCAAAGGCAAGTACCTCACTCAACTGCTCCGTACCAACCGGGTTGTCGGGTTTTGCTTTCGCGTTGGTAGGGTAGATGGGACCAAACCCGATATAATCCGGTTTGAGTGATAAGGCCTCTTTTGCCTGTTTCAACGAGTGAGTAGAAAGCCCGATTTTCATGTCGCCTACTATTTTTCGCGCATCTTCCATCGTGATATCATCTTGTCCCAAATGCAGATAATCGGCTTCGCAGAGAGCCGCCAAATCGGGTCTGTCGTTGATAATAAATCGGGTTTCGCTTCCTTTGGTAATGGAGCGAATGTCGCGTCCGATTTGGATTAATTCTCTGTCGGAAAGATTTTTTTCGCGCAATTGCAGCATCCGGATACCTTTTTTTACACATATTTCTGCTACGGTAGTATGCGGAAGTTGTGGTTTGGTAAGGATGATATATAATCCGAAGTTTTCCATGTTATACGCCAATTTTTTCAGCAATCAGTTCAGCTACTTTTTTTCCCGAAAGCAACATGCCTCCAAAAATAGGGCCCATTCGGAAACCGCCGCTCACGCCATTGGAAGCCATGCCCGAAACGTACAAACCCGGAAAAACCTCTTTGGTGTTCTCCACCGTTGTGCGCTCTGCTTCATCCACCGATAGCGACCTTTCGCCAATCACTTTTCCGGTTTCGGTAAATAATCGGATATCATTTTTTCGTTCCAGTGTGCGAGCGATATCGCAGTCGTGTCCCGTCCCGTCAATAACCGCCTTTGCCATCACCACGAGCGGATCTACATGAAGCCCCTCTCTTTGCACCGGTGCCCAGTTTATGACCAATCCGGCAACTCTGTTTTCCAGGAAAACCACATCTTCTACCGTGGTGCAGTTGAAAATGGTAGCACCTGCTTGCGTGGCATGATAAATGAGTGCCGAGGTAGCGTGTACGGAGTCCATGGTATAGTAGTCGCCTTCGTAATGTTTGTAATCGATTTTGAATTCGTCCAAGATATGAAGTGCATTTTTCTGTACCACAATTTCGTTAAACATCATGGCACCGCCCCACATGCCGCCGCCAGGCGCAAGTTTGCGTTCGTAGAGAGCTACTTGAAGCCCTTTTTTCGCGAGGAAATATGCCGCTACCATTCCCGAAGGACCGCCTCCGACAATTGCCACGTCAACCGATAAATTTTTCTTGATTTTTTTGAAATAGGAATCAACAATTCCTGCAGATACGATTTGTTCCATTTTTCTGTCTATTTTTTAATAATTAATACTAAAAATAAAACAGGGGGTCAAACCGTTGGAATGGTTATTTTTTTACTTTCCTACGCAGGAATTATCCTGATCAGGTTTAAGGGTATAATCTCAGCCTTTGGTTGGGCACCCCTAGTTTATTTTGATGCAAATGTAAACAATATTTCCGGAGTGGACAGATGAAAAAGCCTATTTTAAGATAGTTTTACCTATGTTTACAGAAGAGGCTTTTCTACGACAATTTTCTGTTGATACCAATATCGATGAACGAAATTGGGTCGTCAATTGGCTCTAAATGAGATGTTACAGTGGTATGCCCACCCAACATTTTCTCGATGTTTTGCTCAATCTCCTCGGCACAATCGTGTCCCTCTTTTACCGACCATTGTCCCGGGACGAGCAGATGAAAGGAGATGAATTTTCGTTGTCCAGCTTGTCGGGTCATCAGCGAGTGGTATTCGATATTTTTATCATGAAGCGAATCAAAATAATCTGTTATCTGTTTGATTTCATTATCGGGAATGGCTGCATCCATCAATCCGCTTGCCGAGCGACTGATAAGTCGGTATCCAGCGTAAACAATATTGAGTGCTACGGCTATGGCTATGATGGGGTCGAGTATGAACCATCCGGTTATTTTCACTAAAATTACACCAACAATTACACCGGCGGAAGTCCAAACATCGGTCAACAAATGTTTGCCATCGGCTTCTAAAATTATTGATTTGTGTTTTTTGCCGTTTTTAATCAAAACCATTCCTACAACCAAATTGACCAAAGATGCTGCTACCGAAAAAAGTGTACCGATACCCAAATTTTCTAACGGTTGCGGGTCGATGATTCGCGGAATGGATGAGTAAATGATACTGAAAGCTGCAATAAGGATGAGTGCACCTTCTATGGCACTCGAAAAATATTCTGCTTTGCTGTGTCCGTATTCGTGTTTTTTATCGGCAGGCATTTCGGAAATATGCAACAAAACGAGCGCGATAATTGCCGCGAAAAGATTTACGAACGACTCCAAGGCATCGGAGAAAAAACCCATAGAACCCGTTGTGTAATAGGCATAAAACTTCAACGCGATGGTAGTAACAGCTGCCGCGATGGATATATATATAAATCCCTTTAACGATTTTGCTTGCATGGAGTCGCTATAAATATTTGTTTCTGTATTAAACGTTTCAATCTGAACTTGTTGCAATAACTGCAAATCATGTCTTTTTGTTCCGTTATAACAATCGCAATTTACGAATGTTCTGCAGAACTTTCATTTCTTTTGAATTTCCATATCTGCCACGAATTGATGATATTTTGCCACAAAACATACAATCCGGGACCTAATGATGCAATCGGGTTCAAATAAGCCTGCGTGAGCCAAATGGCAAGAATGGTGTTTTTTTGTCCCAAACTTTGTCCACCGGCAACAACGAGAGAAAATTTCGAACCAATTTTTCTTCCCGAAACAAATTGCAAAATGCAAATCAACAAAGTTAAAATGCCCGTTGCAATCTCCAAAGTATAGTTGCCATCGTCATGACTTATAACAAATTGAGTAACATTCCCAAGAACAATGGTAAGAGCTATTGCCCACAAATAGAACGATACAATTTGTGCCGATTGTATTTTCTTATGCACTTTTGGCGCAATTTTCTGAATAAATATGGCAACCACAAACGGGATGATAAGAATGGGCATCACTTTCTGAAAAATATAGCCAAATGTGGCTCCAAACGTGAGCGAACTATCGGCTTCGCCAATAATGGATAAAAATAGTGGTGCAATAAATGCTACCGACAAATTGCTGATGACAGAATAGGCTGCCACGGTAGAAATGCTTCCACCCAAAATACCCGCTACAACAGGTGCTGATGTGGCTGTGGGAGCTAAAACGCAAATCATTGCCGCTTGTGCCAAAATCTCGTTAAACGGGCGTATAGCAACATACACCAATGCGCTGCCAACGTACTGAATTGTCAACAAAATATAGTGAAATTTTGTCAGCCTCACGCTGCTCCACGAGATGCGACTGTATGTAATAAAAAGCATCATCGAAAGCAGATAAGGTATCACGAACGAAACCGAATGCAATTGTTTGTGGAGAGCAATCCCGATTATCATGGACACGGGAAGTAGGTATTTTTCCAGAAAATGCTTCATGCTTTTTGTGTGGCTGTATTTGAGTGTAACAGCTTATTCGTAGAAATTTTGCGGATTGTATTTGGCTTCCGATTGGCGATATTTGTCTTTGAAATGTATGTCTGTCATCCACTGTTTTTTGTTGAAAACCAAATTTTGAATAAAAAACTCAATTTCGGGTAAAAACTCTTTCATGGGAAGTTCCGATACGTCGTGGCCAATATCTTCAATCGTGTAAAATGTGTATGGATAACCCATTTGTTTGTATTTGTTAGCTAACGATTTAGAACCGAAAAGTCCTATATTGAAAAAACGAATGTGTTTGTACGTAACCAGCTTGTCGGCATCGCCGTGAAAAAATAGGGTAGGAGCAGGCGTTCGTGAATAGGAAGGTACATTATCGGTGCTGAAAATAGCTCCAGCAAAAGCGATGACACCCGCGTAACGAAAATCTTGGGGCAAACCGGTCGTCGTCGTTTTATTATCGCGTTGCATCTCGTATTCGGCTTGTAAAACAGTCATAGCGCCCGCGCTTGAGCCACTGATAATGATTTGTTTGGTATCTATTTGTAACTCATTGGCATTTTCCAGTAGGTAATTGGTTGCCGAATATAAGTCGGAAACAGCAAGTGAAATGGCGTTGCGCAAAGGTTTTGTGTTGAGCACAGTTGGATTTTTTTGCCCAATCATCCCCAATCGATAATCGATAGAAACCACACGGAATCCCCTGTTAGCAAAATAGTGAAAATAGTCTGTGTATTGTTCTGCATCGCGTGTGCCTTCTTTAAATCCACCGCCAAAGACAAATACCAAACACGGGTTTTGCTCCATACTAACCGAGTCGGAAGAATAAATATCCATTTTAAGCTCCTGCCCATCTTTAGTGGCAAATGTGCGGGTCTCTTTTTTTATTGATGCTCCAAATAAAAAGGAAGGAAACCACAGAACGATACAAACCGATAATATTTTGAAATTCAATTTCATGTGCTTTTTTTAAAGAGATGATATGTTTTTTTTATTTTGCTAAAAATTGCCGGATGAGTTGCATGGTTTCTGTTTTTGCACGATCAAAATCGTCGTTATGTATAATGGCATCAAATTGTGGTGCAAAACTCATTTCGTATTCTGCTTTAGCCAATCGGTTATCAATGATTTCGGGCGAATCGGTACCTCGTTTTTCCAATCGCTGACGCAATGTTTCTACCGACGGTGGCATCACGAAAATGCTGAGAGCCTTGTCTTTATAGTAGTTTTTAATATTAATTCCGCCAATACAATCCACATCGAACACCACATTTTTACCTTGGGCAAGTTTGTTTTCCACTTCGCTTTTGAGTGTGCCGTAAAAATTATCTTCGTACACCTCTTCATATTCCAAAAAATCGTTGTTTGAAATGTGTTTGCGAAACTCGTCGGGAGTAAGAAAATAATATTCCACTCCATCTTTTTCGTCGCCACGAGGTTTTCTGCTGGTGGCGGAAATGGAAAAATGTAAATTCAAATCTTGGTTGAGTAAATATCTGATTAGCGTAGATTTACCCGAACCCGATGGTGCCGAAAAGATAATTAATTTTGCCATTATTTTGTTGTTTTTTATGGAGTTAACGTGCTTATTATTTACAACACGTTGAGCACTTGCTCTTTTATTTGTTCCAATTCGTCTTTCATTTGCACTACAATTCGTTGCATTTCCGAGTGATTTGATTTCGAGCCTAATGTATTGATTTCGCGCCCAATTTCTTGCGTAATGAAACCCAGTTTTTTCCCTTGAGATGTATTCTCGTTTAGCGTCTCAATAAAATAGTTCAAATGATTGGTCAGGCGATTTTTTTCTTCGCTCACGTCCAATTTTTCTATGTAATAAATCATCTCTTGTTCAAACCTGTTTTTGTCGTAATCGGCATTTCCCAGATTGGATAATCCTTCGGCAATTTTGGTTTTCACTCTTTCCAAACGTTCCGGTTCAAGAGGTTCCAAGTCTTTTTGTAGTGAACGAATGTTTTCAATTTTTTCTATCAACAATTTCTCCAACATAGCACCTTCCTGCAACCGGAATTCGATGAGTTTTTCTACCGATTCGTGAATCGATTTTTCAATGATATTCCATTCATTTTCATCCGGTTCGTCAACTTCTTGTTTCATCACTTCGGGCAGTTGCAACAAGGTGGAAATCCAATCTTGGGGTTCGGCTATTCCCATTTCGGCTGTAAGCGGCTTTAAATCTTGCAAATACTGTTTCAGTACATCGTGATTTATTTTGGTAGATATATTTTTGGAAATGGTTTCTACGTTGATGGTAAAATCTACTTTGCCACGTTGAAGCATGCGCGAAAGGTAGTTTCTGAGCGAAATGTCTTTTTCTTTATATATATACGGCAAACGGGTAGATAGGTCTAATTGTTTGCTGTTGAGAGATTTAATCTCGATGGTTATTTTCCTATTAGGTAGCTCGGCAACTGCTTTGCCGTATCCGGTCATTGATTGTATCATGTCTATATTTTTTACAAAGGTAATAAAAAACGCTTTATCTTGTTCTATTATTCATTCGTTACGTCTTTTGTGAAGTTGGTTTGTATTAGTATTTCGAAGAAATAGGGTTGTTATGTGTTGATAAGATTTTGTTTTTCAACGCCTTCTACATATATTGCTTTGTGAGGAATGGCGGGACAGACGTATTCGCACGCGCCACATCCGATACAAATTTGTGGTTCTATTTCGGGAATGGTTAGCGAGTTTTTGTAAGGAACCATTCGTACGGCTTTTGTAGGACAAAGCTCGGCACACGCGCCACATTTTCGGTTATCGTAATTGACAATGCAATTCTCTATAACAAAATGAACTACACCTATTTGCGTGCGTTGTTTTTTCTCTTTCGAAATGGGAATAAGTGCATCGGTAGGGCACATATCGCTACAAATTACACAGTCGAAATTGCAAAAACCATTATCGAAACTCAGTTTTGGTTGCATCATGCCACCCAAGCCATATTCCAGCAATGCGGGACGAATTATTTGCGACGGACATTTGCTCACGCACAAGTGGCAGGAGATACATTTTTGATTAAAGCTATCCAAATCGATAGCTCCCGGTGGTGCTACGGGCATTTTTCGTTGTAGCGTGCGTTTAGGTAATATGTTTTGTGCGAATAGGTTGCTTGCCGCCACACCCGTGAGTAATGTCGTTTGTAAAAAACGCCGCTTCGATACATCTATTGTTGGTTTATCAGTTTTGGACAAATAGCTGATTTCGTGTTCAGTAGATTTATTTTTCCTGACCGGTGTAAATTTGTATTTCATAGCATTTCGGTTGCAAACTTCAATGCAATTGAAACACGATACGCACCGACTATAATCTATCTTCGTGTTCTTCGAGTCGATACACGATGCCTTGCACTTCATCGAGCATAAACCGCACGAGTTGCACTTTTCTGAAACAAACGTAGGTTTAAATATCGAAAAACGACTCAGAAAACCCAAAATTGTGCCCACGGGGCAAATGGTGTTGCAGTAGGTTCTGCCGTTGCGCCACGATAAAATGCCAATGGCAACGAAAGTGATGAGCGCCACGATAAAAGACAATGCACCAAATGAATAGATTTTTACTTGTTTGAATGTGTAATTATCGAACGATGAAAATAGCCTGTCCAACCAATTGTTACCTTGTAAATATGCCGGTCTGAAAAGATGTGTAGCAATGCGTCCGTAAGCCCCGTAAGGATCTAATAGAGCAACCAAAAATGTGAATCCGAAAAGGAAACCAATGACTGTAATCGAAAAAATAGTCCAACGCAAAATCTTTTTTTCGGAAACAAAATGGAATTTTTTTCGCTTGTTCATTTTTTTAGAAAACCACGAAATTATATCTTGTAAAATGCCTAATGGACAGATGGATGAGCAATAAACTCTACCCAAAATCAACGTGAGCAAAACCAGTGCTGCCAAAATCCAAACGTGAACAGACAATAGTGCAGAAACAAATTGAATATCAGCGATAAAATGTAAATTTTGTGGCAAAATGCCGGCAAAATCGATAAAATAAAACGTTATCCAGGCAAATAGCAAAATGGAAACGGCAATACGTATTTTTTTTAACATAATCTGCGTAAATGAATCAATAAATACTCCATTTCGGGGAAAATCTGTTTGCAAACCGAGCAAACAACTACAAATGTATGTAAAATACTTCAAAATGGATTGCTTCAATAGTTATTTATTGTTTAAAAAACACAAAACAGGAATAGCGTAAAAAGCAGTAATAAGTTCAATTTTTTATGATAGAATCAACATTTTATCAAATCTTTTTGTAAGTTTGTGGCGATATAGACGAAAATATGGATAAACGTGTTTTTTTAAGAAAAAACACATTCCCCAATTAATAAAAAACACAAAAATGGAAAAAGCAAAAAGTAGTAAATTTTCGACTATTTTTTTTCTGATTACAACTGTTATTTTAGCATTTTTGCTGATTGTAAACAAATCGGAAAACTCGAAACTCAACCAATATAACTCCTCCACGGTATTAAACAAAATAGTTTATATACAAGAACTTGCATTGGTAAAACACAATTATATCGGTGTTATTGGATACAACGATTCCAAAAAAATTATGAATATTGCCGTGCCGCTTACCGAGAAATTTTTTCTGTTGAAATATAGCGGTTACATCAAAGCGGGAGTCGATTTTAGCAATATCTTGGTAGAGGCAGACAGCAAACAAAAATCGGTGCACGTCATTGTGCCAAAGGCAAAAATTTTGGATGTGGTAATCGACGAAAAATCAATAAAAGTGTATAACGAAAGCGATAATGCATTCAATCCCATACGAATAACCGACTATAACGATGCAATAAAAAAAGAAAAAGAAATCATGCGAAGAGAGGCAATCAGGGAAGGAATTTTGGTTGATGCCAACAAACAGGCAAAACTAGCCATTTCCTCTTTGCTCAAAGAGATGGGATTTGAAGATATCACTATTACCGAAGAAATTGTATTGCCAAAACCCAATTAATTAAAAACGAATTGAGCATGTAAATCACTTGCACACAAGAAAATGATTGTATTATAAAGGCGGAAGATTCTAAACAAAAAAAGATAAACATTTTAGAAAAAAGTCTTTAATCTTGTCTCTTGTTTCTTGATTCTTGATTCTAAAATAGTAAACAAATGAAATTTACGACCAAACTTTTCTTGACTTGGATATCTATTTTTCTCCTTTTCTTTGTTGCTGTTATCGGCATACTGAATCTGTTTTGGGGAATTGAAATATCCTTTTTCCGACTGGCAATCGTGTTTTTTATAGCCGGAATTTTACCGCCCGGTATCATTACATTGTTCTTTTATAAGCGGTTAGATTATATGGAGTCAGAAAATATACAACCTCCCGCTTTCAAAGGTCAAAAACAAGTGGAGTACAAGTGCTCGTTGCGTTCCAAAAATCATTTCGATGAAATTATGCTCCGGGTGGATAAAACTTGGATTATCTCGTTTTCTGACAGGGAAAATCAGGTGCTGAAATTCAGAACCGATACGCGCACATTGTCGTGGGGAATAGGTGGATATATACGGCTGAAAGAAGACAACAAAGTAACGGTAATTGTTTATCCGATGCACGCCGACTCCAAACGCGAAGAGCAATATCTGTACCAAACACTGCGGTTGATGCGTGTTGTACTCAATCCTCGGTAGCGTGTCCTTCGCAATATAAAATCACTTTTTGGTTGATGAAATCCAAAAAATTGTTGTGTTGCTCTTTGGTTATCATTTTCGGATAACTCAAAATAAGCAACTCGATGGGTTGTGCTTCCAACCGATAGGGTAAGTGCACAAATCGATAAGGTGTTAGTGCAAAGCCCGCTCGCTCATAAAATTGCAATCTTCTTACCGAAAGTTCGTTTACCAAAGGGTCAATTTCCAGAATAATGGTGTGTTCTGTGTCGCGCAAAAAATGTAGGATTTGAGAACCGTAGCCTTGCCCGCGCAATTCGGGATTGACAGCCAAATATTCCAAATATCGATACGAATCCCATTCCCAGAAAAAAAGTATTCCAACCAATTTGCTACCTTCCCAAATAGAAAGGGGGAAAAATTGAGAATCGGCACTAGCTCTGATATGGTCGTCAATTTTTCTTCTTTCGGCTACCGGGAAACTCTGTTCGTAAAGTTCCCAGACTTTTTTCCACCTGACTGTATCTGATTGATTGATTTGTAAAAATTCCATTTTCTGACTACTTTCTCACAAATGTATGAAAAAAAACGATAGGAAGCGGGCTTTTTATTTTTTATATTTCACATACACCGTCGGCGTTGCACGATTTTCCTTTTCTTACGTTACTGTTGTTGCTGTTGCTATACGATTTGTTGAGCGTTTCCAAGAAAACATCTACCGATTCAGAACCTATGATGGCACTTTTTCTGTCGAATAAAAAAGTAGGAACAGTATGTATGCCCAATTGGTTGGCTTCGGCTATATCATCCAAAACTTCAGCACGAAAATCGTTGCCAAGCAGCATTTCTCTTACCTGTTTCTCGTCTAAGCCAACACTCGCACCTGTTTCTACCAAAAAATCGATATCGCTGTAATCTATGGCATCTTCAAAATAGGCTTTTGATATTTTGGAAAGCACTGTGGAGCCCAGATTTTGCTTTGCAGCAAATTTAATTAACCGATGGGCATCCATCGTGTTGGCAGCAAAAGCGTTGGGTAAGTTAAACTTTACACCTTCATCGTCAGCCAACTTTTGCAATTGGGCAAACATTTGTTTCACAGCCGCTTCGGGATATCCGGCAGTTTGTGTCAAGTAATCAACAACCGGGTAACCTTTGCCCTTGTCGGGTAGATTTGGGTTTAGTTGAAACGCTTTTATTTGTAATTCTACTTCAT
>CAZVWS010000024.1:0-31808 GCA_964631255.1 uncultured Dysgonomonadaceae bacterium
GAGGAAGTGTAAAATTAGTGTTTAGTGATTGGGGGATAGTGATTGGTGATTAGTGATTAGTAAATTGTGAATAGTTATGAGAACGCATAAAGATTTAGATGCTTGGAAAAAGTCATTGGCTTTGGTTATTTCTATATATGAAATAGCATCTTCATTTCCCAAAGAAGAAGTATACGGTTTAACCTCACAAATTAAAAGAGCTATCGTTTCAATACCTTCAAATATAGCTGAAGGTGCAGCACGCAATCACAAGAAAGAATTTATCCAATTTCTATATATCGCCTTAGGAAGTGGCGCTGAACTTGATACTCAATTAATAATAGCAAATAAACTTGGATTTATAAGCCAAGAAAAATTAGACGAATTAATAGATGAATTGAACACTATCTCAAAAATGATTCAAGGGCTTATAAAGTCTATCAACAAATAAAAGAAATAATTATGTCAGAAATAATTACTAATTCCAAATCACAAGTTACAAATCACCAATCACCAGTAACCAGACTGAAAGTCTTAACCGTTGTCGGCACACGCCCGGAGATAATCCGTTTGGCATGCGTGCTTCAAAAATTAGATAAAAGCGACGCCATCGAACATATTTTGGTTCACACCGGGCAAAACTACGATTACGAACTCAACGAAGTCTTTTTTGAAGACCTCGGACTTCGCAAACCAGACTATTTCCTGAACGCAGCAGGAAAAAATGCCACCGAAACTGCCGGACAAATTTTAATTAATATAGACCCCGTATTGGAAAAGGTGCAACCCGATGCTTTCCTTGTATTGGGCGACACCAACTCGTGCCTGTGCGCCATCGCCGCTAAAAAGAGACACATTCCCATTTTCCACATGGAAGCGGGCAATCGCTGTTTCGACCAACGCGTACCGGAAGAGAGCAACCGCAAAATAGTGGACCATACAGCAGACATCAATCTAACTTATAGCGACATTGCCCGCGAATATCTTTTGGCTGAAGGCCTGCGTCCCGACAGAATAATAAAAACCGGCAGTCCCATGTACGAAGTACTGATGCAATACTTGCCGAAAATAGAAAAATCGACAATTCTTGAACAATTAAATTTAGAGAAAGGCAAATTTTTCGTCGTGTCAGCACATCGCGAAGAAAACATCAATTCGGAAACAAATTTCTTCAATTTAGCAAAGATACTGAACAACATAGCCGAGAAGTATAACTACCCGGTAATCGTATCAACACACCCCAGAACTCGCAAAATGATTGAAAAAAAGGGCATTCAATTTCATGAAAATGTGCAATTGATGAAGCCAATGTCGCTGAGCGATTACAATAAATTACAGATGAATGCGTTTACAGTATTATCAGATAGTGGAACAATTTCCGAAGAGAGTTCTATCCTCAATTTCCGCGCACTCAACATTCGTGAATCACACGAGAGACCGGAAGCAATGGAGGAAGCATCCGTGATGATGGTTGGTTTAAATCCCGAGCGCGTAATGCAAGGATTGACACAATTGCAATATCAGGAAATAGGCGAAAACCGCACGTTGCGCCCCGTGGCAGACTATAGTATGCCAAACGTGAGCGACAAGGTGGTGCGCATCATTATCTCCTATACAGATTATATAAAAAGAGTGGTTTGGAGTGAGTAAAAAGATATTGATACATAGCATTGTTTTTAGTCCTGACGGGGTTTCAACCGCGTATCTGTACAACGATATAGCTTTAAAATTTAAGGCAGTAGGGTACAAGGTATCCGTACTCACCACCACGCCCCACTACAACGCCGTAGAATCCGAACTAAAAAAACAACCGCTTACCAAACGATGGTTCGGATTATTTTACGAAAGCAACTATTGCGGAATCAAGGTAAAACATATTTATCAGAAAAAGTATAAAAGCACCCTTCTGCGTTTGTTGGGATTTGTGTATTGGCATATTTTATCATTCTGCTTAGGCATAGGCGAGAAAAATGTAGATGTCATCCTTTCGCCATCGCCTCCGCTCACAATCGGAGTCATCAATATTCTGCTGGGGAAACTAAAAAGAGCCAAAGTAGTGTACAATGTACAAGAAATTTATCCCGATATTCTGGTAAACGAGAGCGGGTTAAAATCCAAACCAATCATCTCTTTCTTGAGGGGGATGGAAAAGTTTGTGTACAACAATTCGGATGCGATAACCACTATCGACCAGGTTTTTTATTTGACCATCGCCCCGCGCATCCAAGACAAATCGAAACTTCACATCATTCCAAATTTTGTGGATACCTACATCTACAAACAGATTCCGGACAGCGAAATTAATATTGATACAACTCTTTTTCCAAATACGGAGAATATAAAATTGATGTATGCCGGCAATATCGGATTGGCACAAGACTGGCAACCACTAATTGCTTTAGCAGAAGAGCTCCGCAACGAACCATTCGATTTCTTCATCATAGGAGAAGGTGCTATGCGAAATTTTATCGAGAAAGAAAAAAACAGTAAAAACTTACAAAACATTCATCTCATTCCGTATCAACCACGCGAATTGATGCCACAATTGCTCGCATATTCCGATTTGCAATTCATATTCATGTCCAAACAGATGGAACAACAAGGATTTCCATCCAAAATATACACCATCATGGCATGCCAAAAACCGATACTTGTTTCTTCGGGTAAAGGTACTCCTATCATTAATTTTCTGCAAAACAAAGAGTGTGCATATCTGGTTACCGAGAAAGACGAGACGCTGAAAGTGTCGCTCATGGCAGATTTTTTGAGAAATACATCCAAACCAGAATTGGCAGAAATGGGTAAAAAAGGACTATCGCACATTGTAGCCGACTACTCCAAAGAGTTGGTAACCATGGATTATGTAGATTTAGTAAATGGATTGATCAGATGAATATTTTAATCACAGGCATATCCGGTTTTGTTGGTTCCAACTTCACAGAAAGTTGGAAAAATCGGCATACAATCTACGGCTTAGATATCACTGGCAAGCCGATAGATGGCGTGATTAAAATATACTCGTGGAATCAGTTAGAGCAAATTCCACCAATAGATGCAATCGTGCATTTGGCAGGAAAAGCGCACGACACAAAAAACGAAAGTTTAGCTAAAGAGTATTTCGATATAAACACGGCATTGACCAAAAAAATTTTCGATTTTTTCATGCAATCCACTGCAAAAACTTTTATTTTTGCCAGCTCCGTAAAAGCAGCAGCCGATAGCGTTTCGGGCGATATACTCACGGAAGATATTGTGCCCGACCCCAAAGGACCATACGGCGAATCAAAAATTTTGGCCGAAAAATATATCCTCGAAAAAACGAGTAATTTACAAGTAGCGGATAAAAAAATACACATATTGCGTCCGGCAATGATTCACGGATCAGGCAACAAAGGAAATCTGAATTTGCTTTACAAAGTAGTAAAAAAAGGTATTCCCTGGCCACTGGGAGCTTTTGAAAACAGACGTTCTTTTTGCTCCATAGACAACATAACATTCGTGGTAGAACATCTGATAACAGATAACATTGAAAGTGGAATCTACCATATTTGCGACGACGAGCCACTATCTACCAATCAATTGATTGAACTGATTGCCGAGAGTTTGAATAGGAAAACAGCTATTTGGCAAATTCCGAAATCGTGGATGCAAGGCGTGGCAAAATTAGGAACAGTTATGCGAATGCCTCTCAACAACGAGAGATTGAGAAAACTGACCGAAAATTATGTTGTAAGCAATAAAAAAATAAAAAAAGCGTTAAGAATTTCTCAGATGCCGGTTACAGCGGTGGAAGGAATGAAAAAAACATTAGAAAGTTTCAAGTAAATGGAATATGCCCTTATTATAATCGTACTTTTTGTAACAGAAGTTATTTATTTGCGCATCGCAGATAAATACAACATCGTGGATAAACCTAACGAACGCAGTTCACACACGCAGGTTACTATCCGCGGTGGAGGCATAATCTATTGGATAGCCGCAGCACTTTATACATTGCTAAACCCTTCGCACCTATCGTTTTGGTTTTTCATCGGCATCACCCTCATGGCTACAATCAGTTTTATTGACGATATTGTGGGAATGGGTCGAAAAATACGAATTCTATCGCACTTGTTAGCCATAACCTGTGCATTTATCCTAACAAATGCATTCAATACCTACCCGTGGTGGTCATTTTTCATATTGTATTTCATCTGCATAGGTATTATCAACATGTACAATTTCATGGACGGCATCAATGGCATTACCGGGTTATATACCATTGCCGTTTTGCTACCGATGATGTACATCAACTATTATGTGGATACTTTTGTGGAGCACGATTTCCTTCGCTATCCATTTTTGGCATCTTTGGTATTCCTGTTCTTCAATTTCCGCAAAAAAGCAAAATGCTTTGCCGGCGATGTGGGCAGCGTGAGCATTTCATTTTGGGTGGTTACTTTGTTATTGATTCTGGTTGTGAAAACCGGCAATTTCGTTTGGTTTGGATTCCTCATGGTTTACGGTGTAGATTCCGTTTGCACCATTTTGCACAGAGTATATCTGAAACAAAATATCACAGAAGCACACCGGTTGCATTTTTATCAAATATTGGCAAATGAGCAAAAAATGCCTCACAGAATTGTTTCTGTCATATACTTCTTACTACAACTCGCCTGCTCTGCACTCATCATTGCACTTTATCCCATTATCGGTTGGTGGATTTTTGCCATTATTCTCATCGTGCTTATCGCCATATATCCGCTAAAATTTAAGTTGATGAAAAATCCAAAAATGGCAATCGTATAACAACATAAAAGAATCTCCGGATGACTATCAAGGCTTGGGATTACATAGAAGAATATAAACAAGAACGCGAAGAAATTTTATCGGCAATAGAAGAAGTTCTTGAATCCGGACGACTTATCTTGGGCAGTAAAGTAGAAACTTTTGAAAAAACATACGCCCAATATTGCGGCACAAAATTTGGTATTGGCGTAGCCAACGGAACCGATGCCATTTTTTTAGCTCTAAAATCGCTCGGAATAGGAAACAACGACGAAGTTATAACCGTCTCCAACACCGCAATACCAACCGTTTCGGCTATCGTGAGCACAGGTGCGAAGCCTGTTTTTGTTGATATCACGGAAGATACGTATCTGATGGATGTCTCCAAAATAGAAGCAGCGATTACCCCAAAAACAAAGTGCATACTACCCGTACACCTTTTTGGGCAATGTGCCGATATGGACAAAATAAACGAAATAGCCAATCGCCACAACTTGTATGTGATAGAAGATTGCGCACAAAGCCACGGCGCAACATACAAAAACAAAAAAGCAGGCTGCATGAGCCACGTTTCTACCACTTCGTTTTATCCCACAAAAATATTGAGTACTTTTGGCGATGGAGGCATGATAAATACCAACGACAGCCAATTGGACAAAAAACTCAGAAGATTGCGTTTTTATGGTGCCGAAAAAAACTATTACGCATTAGAACATGGCTACAATTCCAGATTGGATGAATTGCACGCTTCTATTCTTCTGAAAAAAATGAACCACCTCAACGCGAATATCGAACGGCGCAGACAAATCGCCACACAATACAACCAAGGGTTGAAAAATTCAGGACTCGTGTTGCCCACAGAGGCAAAATATGGTAATCACGCCTATCATTTGTATGTGGTGAGACACGCTAATCGCGACCACATTCTGCGCGAGCTAAAAAAACAAAATATACATCTCGGGATAAACTATCCGTGGCCGATACACACCATGTCGGGATACGCTTTTTTGGGATACAATGAGGGCGATTTGCCCGTTACAGAAATGTTGGCGAAACAGATTTTCTCGCTACCCATGTATCCTTCTCTATCCGACCAGACCCAAGAAAAGTTCATAAATATTCTGAAAGAGCTTTGTTGAATAATTTTTTGCTGATAAAAACTACACTAAAACACGTTTTATTGCGTTCCTTTAGTGGTAAAGTTCTTTTTTTTACCTACTTTTGCATTCCAAAATAATGAAACTATGCATTTTATGAGAAAAATAATTTATTTTTTACTTACAAGCTTTCTTATCCTAAGCATAATTAGCTGTAATACATCAAAAAAAGTAGCATATTTGCAAGGCTCCGAAAATATTTCTTCCAGTAGTCTTTCTGAGCAAGGCATTGCTCTATATGATGCAACTATTCTTCCCAAAGATTTGCTTACCATCACGGTAATTACAACCGACCCGGAAGCAGCACGTCCCTTCAATCTGACATCACCCACCTACGTTACCGGAGGAAGTGAACTCATTGCACAACCCGCATTGCAAGCATATTTGGTTGATAACGAAGGACAGATTGATTTTCCCATTGTAGGGAAAATTGCTCTGAAAGGACTAACCAAAGTAGAAGCAGAAACAAAAATAGAAGAATTACTCAAAGCCTATCTGAAAGAAGAGCCTGTAGTAACTGTTAATTTTCAAAATTACAAAATATCTGTTGTAGGAGAAGTGAAAGCTCCGGCTACATTCAACATACCCAACCAAAAAATAAACATTTTCGAGGCATTGGCAATGGCAGGCGATATGACCATTTACGGACGCCGCGACAATGTGAAAATTATACGTGAAGATGCCGATGGAAAAAGAAATATCTTTACCATCAATTTGAACAATGCAGAGGTTGTCAATTCACCTTACTATTATTTGCAACAAAACGATGTCGTTTACGTTGAGCCAAACAGTGTTGTTGCACAAAATTCACAAATTGGTCCCATGACAAACCTTTGGGTATCTGCATCATCTGTCCTTGTATCTATCGCAAGTTTATTAGTTGTTATATTAAAAAAATAATATGAGCGTAAATAATAACACATACAATCCATCTGCATTAAACATACAGACGGAAAAAAATAAAGGCGGTTTTTCATTCATGGAAATCGTTGGAATGGTTATCAAACATTGGAAATGGTTTCTAATAGGAGTTCTGGCAGCATTAACTATTGCATTCCTCTATCTCAGACAAGCAACTCCGGTATATGAAATCAATTCGAGTATAGTACTCAAAGAGGCAAAATCGGCAATGAATGCACCCGGATTAGGTTCATTAGCAGGATTGGGCATGATGGGAGCTACTAACAATGTGGATAACGAGGTGTATATACTAAAAGCCCGTTCCACTGTGGGTGAAACTGTTGAAAGATTAAAACTTTATACTTCGTATATAGAAGATAGCCCCAAAAAGGACAAAGACCTGTACAACACAAGTCCAATCATGGTAGATATGGACAGAGACAAATGGAATGAACTGGAACAAGACATCAAGTTCGAAATGCAAATGGCAGAAAACGGGAAGTTGAGTGTGAAAGGAAAGGTTAAAAACAAAACCACCAATGAAACATTTACTATCGACAAAGAATTTACACAATTCCCGGCTCTACTAACCACGCCTTACGGAAACTTGAGTTTTACCAAGCGAACCGATGGTAAGCCCAGTTTCAAAAAACAATTTGTAACCATTCAGTCACCCGAAAACGCTGTAAACTCGTATCGTAAAAAACTGAAAGTAAAACAAATATCCAAATTCTCGTCCGTTATCGATTTATCGTTGCATTCATCGTATCCGCAAAAAGGAAAAGACTTTTTGAATGAACTGATTTTGACTTACAACAACGACGCTATCGAAGACAAAAATCAGGAAGCTCTTAACACCCAAAAGTTTATCGAGGAGAGAATTTCTATTATCAACGAAGACCTGACCAATGCAGAGAAAAACGTAGAAGACTTCAAACAAAAACAGAGACTCACAGACATAGAAGCAGATGTAAAACACAACATGGAGTCGGGTGCTTTCTATGAACAAAAACTGGTAGAAGTTGAAACTCAGCTGAATATCATAAATTCATTGAACGAATATATCAACGATGCCAGCAATGCAAACAATACGTTGCCAAGCAATATTGGGGTGGAAGACCCAACTTTGGCGGCTACTACTGCCGAGTACAACAAGCTCTTGTTAGAAAGAAACCGCATGAAACAAAGCATGACGGAAGACAACCCTACTTTGAGACTGATGGATGACAGAATCAGAGGATTGAGAGCAGACATAGGCTCATCTATCAATAGCATCGAAAGAGGATTGCAAATACAACGCCGCAATGTACGCAACCAAGCAAATATTTTTGGCGGAAGAATAGGCAGTGTACCAAAACAAGAAAGAGAATTCTTAGAACTCTCACGCGAACAACAAATCAAACAAACTCTGTTCTTGCTGTTATTAGAAAAAAGAGAAGAAAATGCGCTGACCTTGGCTGCTACAGCCAACAAGGCTAAAATTTTGGACAAAGCACTCAAAGAGAAAGACAAAGTTGCACCAAAATCAA
Source organism: uncultured Dysgonomonadaceae bacterium (assembly GCA_964631255.1). Lineage (GTDB taxonomy): Bacteria > Bacteroidota > Bacteroidia > Bacteroidales > Dysgonomonadaceae > JBGZFC01. Next base: position 8,333 of record CAZVWS010000024.1, read on the forward strand.
TCATTATTTTGATTATTGCATTGCTTTTCGGATTGCTCATTCCGGCAGCACTGCTCTTCTTACGCGACAAATTACAATATCGCATCCGCACACGCTCCGATGTGGACAGATTGACCAACATCCCGGTTTTGGTAGAAATCCCGACACACAAAGAAGGTGGCAACATAGCAGTGAAAGAAAACGAAACTCGCGAAATAGACGAAGCTTTCCGCATGGCTCGTACCAACTTGGTACTCACTCTTGGTGCCGACAACAAAGTGGTGGTATTCACATCAACCATTTCGGGAGAAGGAAAATCGTTCGTAACCCTCAATATGGCTATCAGCGTAGCACTGTTGAGCAAAAGAGTTCTCTTAATTGGCATGGACTTGCGTATCCCCAGATTGAAAGAATATCTCAATTTGAAAACCGATGACGGATTAACCAATTACCTGTCTGGATTTGAGAAAAATATCGACAACCTGATTGTACAATCCGAAATACATCCAAACTTGTATGTATTACCAGCCGGACCCATTCCGCCAAATCCATCAGAACTTCTGTCCAGACCTACTTTGGATAAAGCAATAAGCGAACTCAGAAATGAATTTGATTTCATTTTCATCGACTCTGCACCCGCAAGTCAGGTAACAGACACGCTGATTATCAATAGAATTACAGATGCAACAGTGTATGTTTGTCGCGCCAACTACTCAAGCAAAGACAACATCCGTTTTGCCAATGAATTACTGCAAACAGGCAAGTTAAAAAACATGTTACTGGTAGTAAATGATGTTTCTGATTTCCAAACCGGATCTGGTTATGGCTACGGACGAGGCTATGGTTATGGCTACGGACATGGCAAAAACAAGAAAAAAAGCTGGAAAAAAAGACTAAAAAAATAAGATAATTTTCCCGATGTAAAGAGCCAAATCCAACAATTTGGCTCTTTTTTTTACCCGAAAAAAAAGATAAGTGCAACATCCCCACATAATTTGCAAATTTCTCATCTATTTTATTTACCTTTGCGCAATAAACATTTAATTTAATTAGTGATATGAAAAAATTATCGATACTATTCATGACAGCCATTCTTTTGGTAGCATGTCAAAACACCTACAAAATAACCGGAAAAGTAGGAAATCAGAGTTTAGAAGGTACAAATATTTATCTTCAGGAAGAGACTGAAGCTGGTTTGGTAAATGTAGATACAGCCGTTGTTCAGAATGCTGAATTCGTATTTGAAGGCGTTGCAGATTCTACCGTTATTCGCTTCCTCGCTTTAGAAAATGAGGATGAAAACCAAAAACCCCAACTGGTAGTTTTAGAACCCGGAAATATCCAAGTAGCTATGGACTCCATGACCACCGTTACCGGAACAAAATTGAACCAAGATTATGCCTCCTATAAACAAGACGTAGAGACGCTTATAGGCAAAAGCATAGAAATAAGAAATAGTTATGAAGCGGCAATGAATAATAACACGATGACCGATTCGTTGAGAGAAGAATTGATAGCCCAAAACGACAAAATTGGAGAAGATATCAACACAAAACAATTTGAATTTGTTAAGAGCAATATAACCAATGTATTGGGTAAATACTTGTTCACAAAAGAATATGCCGATTTTTCTGTAGAAAAACAAAAAGAAATTCTCGCGCTTACCGATGCCAACTACAAATCGCAAGAAAATGTAAAGAAAATCATCGAACGAATCGAAAATATGGATAAAGTATCTGTTGGGCAAAAATTTGTCGATTTCACAATGAAAGACCCTGCAGATAAAGATGTTTCTCTATCTGATTATGCCGGCAAAGGCAAAGTAGTGTTGATTGATTTCTGGGCATCGTGGTGCAATCCTTGCTTAGCAGAAATGCCAACTTTAGTAGAAGCCTACAAAAAATACAAAGACAAAGGCTTTGAAATTGTGGGAGTTTCGTTGGATCAAGACAAAGCAAAATGGGTCAATGAACTCAAAAAATCAAATATGACTTGGCCACAAATGTCCGATTTGAAATTGTGGGATAGCCATGCACGAGAAATTTATTTCTTCGATTATATCCCCTATACTGTTTTGTTAGATAAAGACGGAACCATCTTAGCTCGCGAGTTGAGAGGAGAGGATTTACAAAAGAAATTAGTGGAAATTTTTGGCGAATAATAGCCATTTATACCTCAAAAACAAAGAAAATGGGCCTCCTCCAGGTGGCTCATTTTTTGTTAAAAATAGGTATAGTAAACAAACAAATGCTTCGGTTAATAAATAATTAATTATTTTTGTACAAAAGAATAAAGCATGCAGAAAAAACGGTCAAAAATATTACTAATTACTTTGTTAAGTATTGTGTGTCTTGCTATATCCGAAAATATTTTTGCACAAAAAAAACAATTTACGGTTGTCATTGACCCCGGTCACGGGGGAAAAGATCCGGGAGCTGTGGGTTCCAAATCGAAGGAGAAAGATATTGTATTGGCTGTTGGTAAAACGATTGGAGAATTAATCTCCAAAAACCACCCCGACGTAAAAGTAATATATACCCGAAACAACGACCGATTTGTTGCACTCAACCAAAGAGCAACCATTGCCAACAAAGCCCATGCCGACCTGTTTATTTCACTGCACTGCAATGCGTTAGACCGACGAAAAGCATCGCCACAAGGCGTGGAAACATTCGTTTTGGGACTACACAGAAGCAAAGACAACTTAGATGTTGCCAAAGCAGAAAATGCGGTTATCTTTTACGAAGAAGATTATTCAACAAAATACCAAGGATTTAACCCCAACGAGCCCGAATCGTACATTATTTTCGAATACATGTCGGGGCAGTTTCTGCAACAGAGTGTCTATTTTGCCACCATGGTACAAAACCGATTAGTAAAAAACTCGAATCGCACAAACAGAAATGTACGTCAAGCCGGCTTTTTGGTACTTCGGGAGGTGGCTATGCCAAGCGTTTTGGTAGAGTTGGGCTACATCTCCAACCGAAACGACGAAAACTACCTAAGCAGCAAAAACGGGCAGCAATCGATGGCAAACTCCATCTACCAAGCATTTAACGAATACAAAAGAGAATACGACAAAAAAAATCATGTCTTTACAAATGCTTCCAAAAGAAATAATTCAGAAGTAAACCAATCTGCAACAGATGGTGAAACAGAATACAGAGTACAGTTTTTAATTTCGTCTAACAAATTGAAAGAAAACTCACCTCAACTAAAAGGGCTCAAACCGGTAGATTACTACAAAGACGGAACATCATATAAATATACCTACGGTAGTACAAACAAACAAGAAGAAATAGAACAAATACTGAAAAAAGTACGAGAACTATTCCACGATGCATTTATCGTAGAATTTAAGAATGGGACGAGAGTAAAATGAAAATAAAATCGAATCTAAGTCGCAATTTCTGGATAGGATTATCTTGCCTGATTGCAATTGCAATGATATATTTTGGACTTAATTTTCTGAAAGGGAAAAATATTTTCAAAAAACAAAATACCTACGTAGCCATTTTCGAAAATGTTGGCGGACTCAATATTTCGTCCCCCATTTTTGTAAACGGATACCAGATTGGAATCGTAAAATCCATATCCATATACACGCAAAATCCTATTTCGTTTGCAGTTGTTTTCGATTTGGAAGGCTCCTATCGCATACCAAAAGGTAGCACCATGGATTATGGTGCCGATTTTTTGGGCGCATCAACTGCCAATTTAATTATTAGCAACAACATGACAGAATTTCATGAACCCGGCGACACCATTCAAGGGATTCAAAAAGACGGCATGTTGCAAGACGTAGAACGACTTATGCCCAAGGTAGAGTCTGTGCTTATCCAATTGGATTCGGGCGTTCTGGCACTCAATAAAATACTTTCTGACCCCATGTGGGAGCAATCGTTGAAGGGAGTTGGGTCTATGGTAAACGAATTTAACCAAACTGGAAAAAAAGCCAACCAAGCAATGGGTGCCATCAATAATGACTTGCCTGCTATCACCCAAAATTTGAGCAGCGTATCTAACGAGCTGAAAGAGTTTACGAACGAACTGAATGCAATGGATATTCAAAAAACGTATGCATCGATGGACGAACTCATCAAGAATTTGAAAACATTGTCCAACAAACTAAACGAAACAAATAATACGGCAGGACTGCTCACAAACAGCACAGAACTTCACGATAGTCTGACAAATACACTCAATACGGCAACAAAATTACTTGAAGATATTCGTCAAAATCCACAAAAATATTTGTCGGTAAAAGTGCGACTTTTTTAATGGAATAAAAATAGTTTTCGATTACACTTTTTTTATTTATATAGATTCATTCTAAATATCTAAAAATAGAAAAATTGTACTAAACTCTTTGACTCTTTGGTTATAAGTAACAAAATTGAAACAATTTTGAATGTTTTTTCACGAAATTTTATTTCACTCCATTGCTCTTATTATCAATACTTTACCAATAACAAACTTCTTGTACTTAACTATATATCAGACTATTAACCGTACTTTGTTGATAATTAAGCTATTTTTTTTTCGTGTTCCGAAAAGAAAAAAATCGATTTTTTTTTCTCATTTTTTTTGTCGATTTTTGCAATACCTAAAAAAACTACGGAAGTCAAAAGTCCACTTTTTTTCTTTTATAAATAACAATGAACAAGAACGCTGATAGCACTATTTTATGGAACAACTGCTTGAGTGTGATTCGGGACATTATCCCCGAAGCTGCATTCAACACGTGGTTTACACCAATTGTTCCGCTTAAATTTGCCAACAATGTTCTCACCATTGAAGTTCCCAGCCAATTCTTTTTTGAATATCTGGAAGAAAAATATGTGGATGTACTGCAACAAACCCTCTATAGAGTGATTGGCAAAGGTGCTTCACTCAATTACCGAGTTTTGGTTGAAGCAGAAAACAACTCCACAGTAGTTCTCCAAGGAATGCCGAATCATGCCATCATCAAGAAAAATGATTATGCCAAGATTTCGGAAAAAATTCCAAGTCCTTTCGAAAAACCTAAAATTGCCAATTTCAATTCGCAAATAAATAGCAAATACACTTTCAACAACTTTTTTGAAGGAGAAAGCAATCGTTTGGCGCGAACAGCTGCCGAAGCTGTTAGCATCAATCCGGCAAAAACGTCATTCAATCCGTTATTTGTGCACGGCAATTCGGGCGTAGGCAAAACGCACTTGTGCCACGCCGTAGGCTCCAGAATATTGGAACTCTATCCCGATAAAAAAGTATTATACATTACCGCTCATCTCTTCAAAGTGCAATATACCGATGCAAGCAGACACAATACGGTAAACGATTTCATCAATTTTTATCAAAGCATCGATGTACTTATTATTGATGATATACAAGAATTGTCGGGCTTAGAAAAAACACAAAATACGTTCTTCCACATATTCAATCACTTGCATCAAAACAACAAGCAGTTGATACTAACATCCGACTGCTCGCCAACAGAAATGCAAGGAGTAGAAGAGCGATTGCTTACCCGATTTCGTTGGGGCTTATCTGCCAAATTAGAGAAACCGGACAAAGAACTTCGCAAAAAAATTCTGAAACACAAAATCACCACAGACGGACTTTCAATCTCGGATAACGTGATAGATTTTATTGCCGAAAATGTAACCGAAAATGTACGTGATTTGGAAGGCATTATCGTGTCATTGATGGCACACTCCATCATCAACAACAAGGAGGTGGATATAAATCTTGCCCGCCGTGTGATGGAACAAAACATCAAGTTCGAGAAAAAGAAAATTACAGTGCAACGCATCCAAGATACGGTTTCCGATTTCTTCCACGTGAAAAAAGAACTTATCCAATCGGCATCCAGAAAAAGAGAAATTGTGCAAGCAAGACAGGTTACCATGTATTTTATTAAAAAATATACCGAACTTTCGCTTTCCCAAATTGGAGTACAAGTTGGCAACAGAAATCACGCGACAGTGCTTCACGCGTTCAACACGGTAAAAGATTTGTCAGAGGTAGATAAAGGTTTCAGAACCGATATCGAAGAAATAGACAGAATACTTACCTCCTAACTTTTTTCTCGTCCTTTCGCGGCTTTTTCTCAAAAAAAGTGCCTACTTTTGCTTCAGAAATGAAGTACAACATCCGTTTATATATCCTATTTGCTCTATTTTGGCTGATTAGCTCATTTGGTTTTGCACAAAAATCAACCAAATTTGCTGTTATTAATGACATACATTTTTTCTCCGAAAAACTGGCTCCGACAGATCGTGCAAAACTAAATTACAACCAACATACGGGTAGAGATTTAAACATTTTGCACGAAGTTTTGGACACGGTCATTGCCCGAATTGCTACGGAAAAACCGGATATATTGCTCATTGTAGGCGATATTACGAACCATGGCGAACGACAAAGCCACATCGATTTTATCGAGAAAATGCAACCACTGCTCAACAAGAATATCCGAATTTTGGTAATTCCCGGCAACCACGATATCCAAGTTCCAAATTCTAAAAAATATACCGAAAACGAAGTTTTAGCTACAGAATCGGTCTCACCAGAGGAGCTTGCTCATTTGTACGCCGATTTTGGTTACGCTTCTGCCATCAAAAGAGATACCGCCTCGTTGAGCTATTTAGTAAAAATAGACAATCACACACAAATAATATGCTTCGACACAAATAGATATACCGAAAATACAACAAACAGCATTTCATCCGGCAGAATTTTGCCCGAAACTTTGCGTTGGGCATTAGAGATTTTGGATGATGCGAAAAAACAAGGTATTACCGTTTTAGGAATGATGCATCACGGGCTTATCGAACATATTACGGGACAAAGCATGTTTTTCTCGGCATATTTAATCCACGATTGGCAAACAAATAGTCAGATACTTGCCGATGCCGGACTAAAAGCAGTTTTTACAGGACATTTTCATGCCAACGATGCCACAGCTTACACCTCGCCGTCAGGAAATACAATTACCGATATCGAAACCGGCGGACTTGCCCATTTTCCATTTTCTTACCGAATAGGATATTTATATGAAAATGAGTTGGTTATTAGCACATATTCTGTCGATTCTATAGCCACAGAACCAAATTTGAAGCAAATTTATCGCGATAAATTATATAAAAATGCATCGCGATTGGTTGAAAACCGGTTGCAAAATTTTATTGCTGATTCATCTCCAGAAACAAAAAAATCTATTGTAAACCTGATTGCACAAATGGTGGTATTGCATACCGAAGGCGACGAAAACCCTGACGAAATGATGCTGAATGAAATAGAAAATCTGTCACGCATGTTAGAAAACGAAAACACGATAAACTCGTTTACTCTCGATTTTCCACCTCAAGATAACAATTTGATAATTAGATGGAAATAACTGTAAAATCAGAAAACGGTTTGTTATTTTGCTTGGAGCAAAACAGGATAGAAGCCGGCTGCGACGAGGCAGGACGAGGTTGTTTGGCGGGTCCGGTGTTTGCTGCTGCCGTTATTTTGCCCAATGGTTTTTATCACCAAAAACTAAATGATTCCAAACAAATATCGGAAAAGGACAGGGAGGAATTGCGCACTTTTATCGAAAAAAATGCGTTATGTTATGCCGTAGCCACTTGCTCCATCGAAGAGATTGACGAACTGAATATTTTGTGGGCTTCGGTAAAAGCGATGCACAAAGCGTTGGAAAAACTCGCCACCAAACCGCAACACATTTTGGTGGATGGCAACCGATTTCGTCCATTTTCCGACATTCCGTACAGTTGCATAATCAAAGGCGATGCCAAATTCATGTCCATCGCTGCCGCTTCTGTACTGGCAAAAACCTATCGCGACGAATACATGCGAAATTTACACAGCCAATTTCCACAATATGGTTGGGATAAAAACAAGGGTTATGCAACAAAATTGCATCGCGAAGCGATAAAAGAACATGGTATTTCGCCACACCACAGGCAAAGTTTCACGCTTTTGGAAAAACAATTAAAGATTGAGTGGTAGCAAATTTGGCTGCTTCCGTTACAACGAAAGTTCAAAAGTCAGTTTCAAATCGGTACCACACCCCAAACTCTCTTTGAAATTGCTCAACCCCAACGAAACAACAGATTCGGAAGAAGAGGGACCAATGTCTACCACATCAAAACCTTGTTGCGCATAATATTCAAATATTTTGAAGGCCAAAAAATTCATCGGGTTTTGCGTGCTAAAATCGGGATGATGACCCCAATAAATGACTTGCACAACTTGATCCGAAAGCCGATACACAATTGCAGATGCAATATTTTGCCCGTTGCCAAGACTCAAAACAAATGAATCAATGGGGATAAGTTGGGAAACGGCACGCACATCGTCGAGCGAAAGAAAGAGATGATAACCTTTCGATTGCCTGTTTTTTTGGATAATTTCGTACGATTCGCTGAAAGCTTTATCCTCATTTACTCGAAAAATAAAATCGGATTTCAAACTTTTGTTGAAATTTTTTCGGGCAGCATAAGTAAAATTGGCGATGAAATGGTCGGACGAGCAGTTTTTTACCTTCATGAAATGATTTACATCTATCTGCCTTACTATAAATCCATTAACCAAAAGAGAATTGGCACATTTTGCCAAGAAATTCCGATCATAAAGTAAAGGTGGTAATACCATGGTACAAGTTTTGGCCTTGTTTTGCAACAAATAGGTTTTGAGCAATGCCAAACACTCGTTGAGCACATCGGTAGTAGGTTCTTTGCTCAAAAAATCGAACCCGCCAAATGGAGCAGAGAATGGAGAGACAAATTTTTCTTGATTTTGCCCTAAAATTAGAGAGAGGCGCGGCGAATCTTTTTTTGTAAAAACAAGGTAGTGAATTTTTTCACATTTATGCCGATTCAACTCTATAAACGCAGAGCTGTTGTAGGGATGAAAATGATTTTTTTTGGTCAGATTTTCGTACGCAAGTGAATTTTCACAACAAATTAACTCCATCATTATCAGTGTGTTTTATATTCTAAAAAATCTGTATAATCCCGTATATAATCTTCCTCTTTATACAAATCGGAAGCGATAACCAGACACACTGCTCCCGACGAAAAATTGGCTTGCCGGCTCCAAATGCCGGGCGATACCAACAACCCTTTGTTGGGCAAATGAAGCATGACACTTCTTTTGCGCACGCCATCATCCAGCAGCACCTCAAAACTACCGCAAACGGCAACCAATAGCTGCTGCAGTTCTTTGTGGGCATGCGCCCCTCTAGATGCACCGCCGGGAATATCGTATGTGTAAAAAATTCTCGGCATACCCGACAAAACGGATTGGTTGTTTTCTAAGACAGTGATATTTCCTTGTCGATTGCTTATTTTATTCAATTCTACAATTTTGCAATCGTCAACCGAGCTATTTTTCATATTTGTTTTATTTTTATGAAATCGGCAAATGAATAGATATAATCTTTTTCGTCGTATACGGATGAGGCAAGAACCAGCGCGACAGAATTGGTAGAGAAATTATCCAATTTTCGCCAGATTAGTTTCGGTACATAGAGGGCGTTGTCTGCCTTATTCAGTAGAAATTTCTGCTCCCTCACGCCATCGTTTGTTATCACTTCAAAGCTGCCCGACAGGGCAACTATCAACTCCATATTCCGGTAATAGGCATGACCGCTTCGTTCGGCTCCGCCCGGCACATCACTAATCCAGTAAACTCTATTTATTTTGAATGGAGCATCGCGCCACTCTTCAATCACGGAAAGATTGCCACGCGGATCGGGTATTTTTGTGAGTAATATTTTTTGGGGTTCGGGTTGCATCATTTGTCAATTAAAATCGCCATCTCAGATAAGTAAAAATGTCGGTGCGGCTGTTACCGTCAATCAGTTCGGTTCCCGAACCAATTGTTTCTCTGTTGAAGTAACGCGTGTGTCCGCATTTAATTGAAAACGATACTTTTCTCGTAATATTGTATCTTGTCGAAAGCGACAAACGGATTCCTTTGCCATAAAACGAAGGCATGTAAAAGGTGGATAAAATATTTTTCTCGTACGAATACAAACGCACATTATACGTATCAGCATGAAAATAACCGAAATAGACATCTCCATTCCATTTTTGCGAACCTCTGTATCCCACATTTTGCGAAATCATGAAACCGTTTTCGGGCACAATATAGTCCCGCTTGTAGCGTGAGCCGTCTATAGTGGTTCTGAAATTCCAACCACTCCGTAGCGTATTGTTGTATCGCAATCTCAATTTTTGGGTGTTGTAGGGCAACACAACCGATAGTTTGTTGTCGGGCAACGTGAAGTTGCGTTCTTTTTGTTTGTATCGATACCGAATCTCAATATTCGATTTGGAATGAATGGAATAACTACCGGACAGATAAAAATCGACTCCTTTTGACGGCGTATCTACCGAAAATTGCAACCAAGGAAATTGGAAAAAATCGATATAGGTAGTTATCGAAACCCGATTGAGCGGTTTGAAAATGCTTCCGATATAGAAGCCTTGCTCGTTTTGTACACGGCTGTTTTCGGAAAATGTTTGCCCGTGCATGGCATTGTATGTAATTGGCAAATAACGCCATAGTGCCGAAATTGCGAAGTGCGAAGTGGGCGAATATTGCACCATATTGGTTGTAGCGGTAGCACCATTTTTAGCCCAGGCCGTTTCGCCAGCAACCGAAAAACTATTCCACCTGTAGGAATAATCGATACTGATATTCATGTTGGACGAATCTCTCAAATAGTAAGCATTATATGCACGAAAATTGGGATTGAGCATTTTGTTATACACATGGTAAACGCCATTAATCCCCAGTCTCAAATCAGATAATCGGTATTGGACACTCAAGCCTGCAACCTGTTCTCGGGCGTTGTTTTTCTTTTCCATTTCACCCGGTGTGCGGTGATAGCCATCGGTTTTGAAAGAGGTTATTTCGTCAAATCGGGAAATATTGGCATCCATTTTTTTGTTAGAATAAAAAGCGGTCAAACTGATATTCTTCTTCCCCAACACCACGGCTGCACCTCTGTAGAAAACACTTTCGGCAGTAGAAAAATGTCGTTTGGGTTCTTGCGGGCGGCTGACAATATTATTGACAACCCAAGCTTTGGACAGCATGAAATCGTTATTCAACACCAATCCTTGCCCAAACGAAAGTCGGAAATCGCCCAAAGCGACACTTCGCACCAAACCCAAATCTTTTACAATAAGATGAAAACCGTAATGGTCGTATCCTTTTGCATATCCGGATTTCAAGAAAGGCTCGCCGGCATCCTTTTCGCCCAAAACACCAAATTGAATCTTGTCGCGATAGGTAAAAGCATACTTGAGCGAGTGGTAGAAATCTTCTCCCCGATATTTTCTGTTAGGATATTGTTGTAAAACGCTATCCGGAAAATCGCCATAACCGGCTCGTCTACTGAGCGTTTTATCCAATCGGAAATGCACTTCGTTGCGTCCGTGTTTCAGAACTTCACCTACAGTTATCTTCTCTTTTTCCAACTCTCCTACATAAAAGAATGGCAAAATCAACTCCACTGTATTATAATCCAAAAGCGGCACATTACGCAGTTCAAACACGGTATAAATGGGTCGGTTTTTCTCCAAAAAAGTGGCAAGACTTTGCGACTGCTCTAGGGTGAGGAGCGGGAATTTTTCTAATTGCAATAGACTTACCGTATTCAGATTGAACGGATTGCTTTCCAATAATAGCAGTTCTTCGTACATATTTTCTATCATGATGGCACCTGCATCCGAATCATCGTCCAATTTGTCTTCTGCCATCTGCTCCAAATAGGTTCTCCAATCGTTTTGTTGCGCCAATCCATTACTGACACAAAAAACAAAAAATACCAGAGATAAAAGAATTATACGTGCCATTTTTATTTGATATTTAATTACAAACATTCACAAATATAGCAAATTTTAATTAATATTCAAATTTTGCGCCCATTTTTTGAAGAAATATACCTTTTTTTCTTTCACGAAACTACGATAAATTGTACCTTTGACAGATTTTGAACTGCAACATTATCTTTTAATTATGGTCTTAAATTATATCTGGGTAGCGTTTTTCATCATAGCATTCGTTGTAGCGTTGGTAAAACTTGTTTTTTTTGGCGATGTGAACGTGTTTACCGAAATCATGAACTCCACTTACGAATCGGCACGTACCGGTTTCGAAATTTCGTTGGGTTTGACCGGCGTTTTATCGTTGTGGCTGGGCGTGATGAAAATAGGCGAACGCGGCGGAATGATTGATTTGTTTTCGCGCGGTGTTGCTCCGCTTTTCTCCAAACTCTTCCCCGATATTCCCAAAGGGCATCCCGCTTCAGGTTCTATTTTGATGAATGTTTCGGCAAATATGCTCGGGCTGGACAACGCGGCTACGCCGTTCGGACTGAAAGCCATGCAAGAGTTGCAAGAGATAAACCCGCGCAAAGACCAGGCATCCAATCCCATGATTATGTTTCTCGTGATGAACGCTTCGGGACTCACGCTCATTCCCGTTACCGTCATGGTTTATCGGGCACAGATGGGTGCGGTAAATCCTGCCGATGTTTTCATCCCGATAATGATAGCAACTTTTGTGGCAACTCTGGTTGGCGTAATTGCCGTTTGCTTGAAACAAAAAATCAATATTTTCAATAAAGCGATTATGGGCTTTTTTCTGGGAATGATTGCCATCATCGGCGGAACGGTTTTGGCGTTCAACTCCATGTCGCAAGAAAAAGCAAATGTCGTTTCGGGGTTAATCGCCAATATTTTCCTGCTATCTATCATCGTGCTTTTTATCGTAATCGCGATGCGAAAAAAGGTAAATATTTTCGATGCGTTTATCGATGGTGCCAAAGACGGATTCAAAACCGCCGTAACCATCATTCCCTATCTCATAGCCATTTTGGTGGGAATTGGGGTTTTTCGTGCATCGGGAGCGATGGATTTTTTGATGGAAGGTTTGCGCAGCCTGGTAGCTCTTACCGGCATGGACACCCGTTGGGTGGACGGCATGCCTACTGCCATTATGAAACCATTGAGCGGCAGTGGAGCGCGCGGCATGATGATTGACGCGATGAAAACTTTTGGTGCCGATTCTTTCGCGGGCAGACTTTCGTCCGTGCTGCAAGGTGCAACCGACACCACATTCTACATCGTTGCTGTTTACTACGGCGCGGTAAACATAAAAAACAGCCGCTACACCGTTTCCTACGCGCTTTTGGCGGATTTGGCAGGCGTTATTGCGGCAATATTCGTGGCCTACCTCTTTTTCGGCTAAAAAATAATACTTAAATTGGTCAACTAGTACTAGTGCTTCTAAGATTTTTTTGATATTTTACATTTCTCTCTTTAAACAATCTAAGCTGAGACTCTTCCGTTGTATACAATTTTTTCTCGGTGCCATCTTTATTAAGCTCTAACAATGTTAACCAATCAGCATTATTTATAGAAATCGAATTTTCGGGAACAACAGTTCGAATTTTTTTTATTGCGCTTAAATAGTATTCTTGGCTTATTTCACAAGCAGTTAAACTAATACCTGCTTGATAGCAAGCAATAGCAATCGTACCGCTACCTAAATGAGTATCTAAAATTTTATCACCCTTTTTAGCATACATTCTTAAAAGCCATTCATACAACTCTACAGGCTTCTGCGTTGGGTGAGTCTTGTTTCTATTTCTCCTTACACTATATCTAAAAATTTTTGACGGTTTATCTAATGACGTCCATGCCATTTCTGCCATTGAAAAATTATTCAGAGTTTCGGGTTGATTTTTGTCCCAAATAATGAATCCTTTGTTGTATTCACTTCTTAACCAAAGTTGTCCGAAGTAATTTCCTCCCCAAATAATTTGATTTTTTGAAACACGAAAAAGTTCATTGAAATATTCGTCATTAGGTTTTATATCCCATTGGCTGTATTCATCCATATTAAATTTGTAGTCGCCTCCTCTTTTAGTTTTGTTTAAAATTCCGTACGGTGGATCAACTATGGCAAGGTCGAAATAGTTATCTGGGTATCTTGCCATTAATTCCATATTATTTTCTCTTGTAATTGTAATCATAGCAAGTTTTTCAATTTTTTGTTGCGAACCTTAAAATTGTTAAGTCTGAAATATTTTTACTAATATCTTTTCCAAGATTATTGACAATGATATTGTCAAAGTCCTCATAATCAATTTCTCTCACGTCATTGTCAATGCAGTTGTACAAGTATTCCGAAAAAGTATTTGACCGAATAATTACAATCGGACTTGTACGAATATCTTGAAGAACCGCAGGGACATATCTTGGCGTAACCACAATTGTGTAAACTCCTCCAATTTTTTCTCGATGTCCTTCTAACCTTCCTGCATTTACACCCGAAAGTTTGTTCTTAGTTGATTTGGCATCAACTGCAAATTTTTTCTTTTTAGTAATATATAGACATTCCAAATCTGTATTTCCAGCTCCACCTACTTTTTCGACTTCTACATTATAGAACATATTGAAACCATCTGTCAGGGCATCTTCAAAAAGATATGCCTCTACTCCTTCATTATTATTTGCATATTGCTCAATAAGTTTAGGAAGATTAAGCAATTCAAGTTTGAGATTTTCAGTAACTTCTCCGATTTCAACTAAAAGAGTTTTTGGATAGAAACTATAAATTTCCTTAATAACATCAATTTTCATACGTTCAGGATCATTTAGCAATAAGGGTTTTTCTAAAAACGAATATTCGTTCTCTAACTGCTGCACTAATGCTTTTAGATTCTCAGGAATGGAAACTTCGTTTCTTGTTATTTTTCTACGTGTAAATTGCTTTTTAGAATTTCCGTGTTGTAGTTTAGTTATAATAATTCCATCTTGTTTATCTAATACACCTGCGCTTTTAAACAAAGTTGAAACATAATAATCCCATTCATAAGCAGAGTTCACATAAGCATGTCTGTCCTCTTGAAACTTTCGAGCTATTTCCTCATCTGAAAGACTTCTTAACGTTAATAGTTCATTTACTAAATCATTGTATGCTTTTTGAGTTGCTTCTTTCAAAAATACTACAGAATAAGCCACTTCAAAAGCGTAAAGCTTTCTAGAAAGCTTGGGTTCCGAAAGCAATTTATAAATCAAACGAAATGGATAAAGTTGAAATTCGCTATCTGTTCCGCTATGTGGATGCGGATATTGAACAGCCCAAAGCATTGTGAGAAATATTTTAGCTGTTTTATCCTTATCGTCAACGTGTTTCAAAAATAAGTTACCAAGCGGACTGAATAAAAAGCGATCCTGTCCGTCAACTTTAGCCTGGTAGCCAAACATATAATATGAAAGTTGATTGATTTTGTGATTTATTGCATCAAGAGGTAATTCGGGATTTCTTTCGTTATATAATCCTAATTCCTTCAATTTCAAATTGAGATTTGTTTTGTCTTCTTTTGAAATACCTGTTTTTGTATATGATTTCAAAATTTCAGCTAACACAACTAATTTATCAAAATCAGTTGTGTGTCGGTATAAAATCCATTTTTTCCTATCAATTCTTAAAGTCATATTATCGATTTATTTGAGCAACAATATTTTTAATCAACAAAGGAGGAATACATTCCCCAATACATTTTCTAATCAATAATTCGGGAGTATTATAGGGAATATCCCAATCTTTTGGTAACGAGGATAATAACATTAATTCTAAGGGGGTTAAAACCCTAGCATCAGAATAAACTCCGTTTTTTAATTTTCTGCCGGGATGTACATTTAATTGGGAACTGATTGCATCATTTCGCATTGTAATCGTTGGTGCGGGTTCGTCCCATTTAATTCGTCTATACGTCGTGTTGTAACTTTTAATTTTTTCCCCATTTGGTTTTACAGGAAAAAATATATCGTTGTCAAAAGCTGTTTGTCCTGTTGGTGTGTGCTTCATCCATTGAACATGGTTGTCTGAATGCTTTCGGGCAAAATGCCATTTCACTTTTGATTTTTCTCCTGCTTCAATACTTGGCAAAAAGCCGATTTTATCCTCAACCGTAATTAATTTGCTGGATTTCAAAGGTTCTCCCCATTTTTTTTCTTTGCGATATAACTTTATAATAGCTCTTATTCTTCTTTGAGCAACACCATAATCGGCAGCATCATAAACATTTGTTTCTATGTAATATTCTTCGCCAAATAAACGATTTAATATTTCAGTTACTTTCAAATGTTTGCCTTGTAAAGGCAAAACTAATTTAAAAAAAGTTGGTACATTTTCAATCAACACAAAGTCCGGTGATTTTAATTTGATGAAATCAATGATTTTAAAAATGAGATAATTTCTCTCATCATTAAGCATTTGCTCTGTGTTTCTATTTTTTCCAGCAACACTCATTCCTTGACAGGGTGGAGAAGCTATTAAAAAATCTAATTTTGCGGGGGTGTTTTTTACAAGTGTTTTAAAAACATTGTCATCTAAAATATTTCCTGCAATCATTTTAGATTTTGGATATAACGACTGATACAAATCAGCTCTTTCTTGAATCAATTCGTTAGCAGCAACAATATTTATTCCTACTTCTTCAAGAAAGGTTTCTGCTATACCCGCACTTGAAAATAATGATGCTCCTACCATAACTAAAAATCTAAAAAACCTTGTTTATGTTTTTTAATCCTCATGTATTTTGCTTTTTCTTCGGCAGCTATAAAAAGTGGATAATATTCTTCTTGCGAATAAATTAGCTCTGCAATTCTCTCACTTAAATATTCATGCTCTAGTTTTTTCAAATCAAGATTAAAAACATTTGACAATTTTGGTAAAATTTCAATTGGTATTTTCCTTTTCCCATTTTCAATTTTACAAAGTGTTGATTGGTCTATATCTAATGCCGCGGCTAGTTTAGTCAACGTCAATCCCTCATCAGATCTTAATTTATGAATATATTCACCAAATGTTTCTTTTACCATCTTGAAATGATTATCTTGACAATTTTGGCAAAAATACAAAATTATTATATAATTATCAAACGATATACATTGAAAATAAAGATTTAAGACATCAATTTATTAACTTTGAAAAATAATTCACACTTTAATATTATGGCAATTACATTTCAGGCAGAAAACATCGATTTTCCGAAAATACGGAAACGCGATACAAAAAACTGGATTAAAAAAGTAGCCGAAAATTTCGATAAAAAAATCGGCGATATCAATTATCTCTTCTGCAACGACGAGAAAATTCTGGAAGTAAACAATCAATATCTTTCGCACGATTTCTACACCGATATCATCACGTTTGACTATTCCGAAGGAAATAAAATATCGGGCGATATTTTCATCAGCTTAGATACGGTGCGGAGCAATTCACAAAAGTTTAATACCGATTTCTTGGAAGAATTGTATCGGGTCATCATTCACGGAATACTCCATCTGTGCGGTGTAAACGACAAATCGGACAAGGAAGAAAAGCAGATGCGATTGGCAGAAAACGACACGTTGAAGCTGCTAAATATGCCTAAATAAGTTACATCGAAACAACAAGATTACTTTTGGAAACATACATTTGTAAATTACAAACAACTATCGCTATGGCTGTACCATTTTCATTCATGTTCTATAATACCGAAAATTTCTACGACACCGTCGATGACCCTGCTACCATGGACGATGAGTTTACGCCTCATGGCAGTTTGAAATGGACAGAAGAGCGTTTCAATGACAAAGTACGGAAGTTTACAAATGTAGTAAAAAACATCGTCAAACCGCAAACTCCTGACATTATCGGCATGGCCGAAATTGAAAATAAGAACGTAGTTATGAGCATTCTGGATGACTTGAATTCCGAAGGAGCTGACAATTATAGTTTTGTACATTACGATAGTCCGGATGAGCGAGGCGCGGATGTAGCAATGATTTATAATCCTCAGTCTTTTATTGTGCTGGAATCGAATCCGATCTTGGTGCATTTGCCCGGAATAGAAGACAGAACACGCGATATTCTACACGTGAAAGGACGCACAATGACCGACGTTACATTACACATATTTATCGTTCATTTTCCGTCTCGCCGCGAAGGTACGGAACGCTCTGAACGTCGGCGTTATTTTGTTGCAAGCGAATTACACAACGCCGTTTACAAGATTTTGAGCGAAAATCCCGAAGAAAATATTGTAATTATGGGTGATTTCAACGATACGCCCGACGACAACAGTATAGACGAAGTTTTGGGTGCACAAAAGAGTTTCGAAAGCATCTCTCAACTGAAATTATATAACTTGATGTACCCCAGACATAAACGAGGAATCGGGTCAACCTACCACAAAAAATGGTTGCTGTTCGACCAATTTATCGTTTCGGGCAACGTTTTACTTTCGGACAAAATAGATTGTAAACCGGAATATGCTGATGTTTTCAACCCGCCTTATCTTATTCATTTTGACCGAAAAGGACGTGCAAACACCAACAGGACTTATCGGGGAAAATACACCGGCGGTTATAGCGACCACTTACCTATATTTCTGAAAATAGGGCTATTATAAAACATCTTTATTTTTCTTATTGGCTATTAACATATAGAAATGTGCGTAACGTTTTCTTTTTTAGTATATTTGCATCCGCAAAAAATATCCGATGAATTTTAGTTACGACATTATAGTAGTTGGCGCAGGGCATGCCGGATGTGAAGCAGCAGTCGCTGCCGCGAATTTGGGTTCAAAAACATTGCTCATCACAATGGACATGAACAAAATCGCGCAAATGAGCTGCAACCCAGCCGTTGGCGGCATTGCCAAAGGGCAAATTGTGCGCGAAATTGACGCTTTAGGTGGCCAAATGGGTATCGTAAGCGACAAAACCGCCATACAATTCCGAATGCTTAACCGATCCAAAGGTCCCGCCATGTGGAGTCCGCGCGTGCAAAGCGACCGTGCAAAATTCATTGATACATGGCGCAACATCATCGAAAATACCCCTAATCTCTATATGTGGCAGGATACCGTTACGAACCTCTCTTTCGAAAATGGAGCGGTTACCGGCGGCAAAACCCGTATGGGGGTTGAGTTCTCGGCAAAATCTGTAATTCTTACTAATGGCACTTTCCTGAATGGATTGATTCACGTAGGAAAAGTGCAGATTGGTGGTGGTCGCGTGGCTGAACCGGCATCTTTTGGCATGACCGAACAACTGCAGGACATCGGCTTCAAAACTGACAGAATGAAGACCGGAACACCGGTAAGAATTGACGGCAGAAGTGTTGATTTTTCATTGATGGAAGAACAACCCGGGGACGAAGATTTCCACAAATTTTCCTATTTACCCAACGTAAACAGAGAACTAAAACAGCGCAGTTGCTGGATTACCTACACATCGGAAGAGGTACACGACTCCTTGCGTGAAGGATTGGACGACTCACCGCTTTATAACGGACAAATACAGAGCATCGGTCCGCGATATTGCCCAAGCATCGAGACAAAAATCGTTACGTTTTCCGACAAAACCAGCCACCAACTTTTCCTGGAACCCGAAGGCCAAACTACCCATGAATATTATCTCAACGGGTTCTCTTCGTCCCTACCTTTGCAAACGCAATTGTCGGCTTTGCAAAAAGTCCCGGCCTTCAGAAATGTACATATTTTCCGCCCTGGATACGCCATCGAATACGACTTTTTCGACCCGCGACAACTCTCGGCTACACTCGAAACCAAACTTGTCAAGAACCTGTTTTTTGCCGGTCAAATAAACGGAACCACGGGCTACGAAGAGGCCGGCGGGCAAGGATTGATTGCGGGAATCAACGCGCACATCAATTGCCATGGCGGAACGCCATTTACGCTACGCAGAGACGAGGCATATATCGGCGTACTGATTGATGATTTGATTACAAAAGGCGTGGATGAACCGTACCGGATGTTTACATCGCGTGCCGAATACCGCATCTTGCTCCGGCAGGATAATGCCGACGAACGTCTCACAAGAAAGGCGTACGACCTAGGACTTGCGACAGCCGAAAGGAAAAATCTGCTGGAAGAGAAAGAAAAGGAAGTCCAAAAAATCATTGATTTCGTAAGCAATTTCTCAATAAAAGCCGACCGGATTAATCCGTTTTTGGAGAACCTGGGTACTGCCCCACTCCGCCACGGTGTGAAGTTAATCGATCTTCTTACCCGGCCGCATATCGATTTACAGGTAATGGCTCAAGAAGTAACCCCACTGAAAGAGCTTCTATCAGACCTCGAAAACCGCAGCGAAGAAATTATCGAATCGGCCGATATTAAAGTAAAATACGAAGGTTACATCAAGCGAGAAAAACTGATGGCCGACAAAATAAACCGCTTAGAAGACATCAAAATCAAAGACAAATTTAACTATAACGGTATACAATCTTTATCGACGGAAGCACGGCAAAAACTTACAAAAATAAACCCCGAAACCATTGCACAGGCAAGCCGCATACCCGGTGTTTCGCCCAACGACATATCGGTTTTGCTCGTCCTCCTCGGAAGATAAATTACAAATGTTTCACGTGGAACATTTGGCAAAAAAAGCAAATTTATAAATATACAATATGAGCATTGAAACATTAACTTCAGCAGTACGCAACATTCCCGATTTCCCGATTCCCGGAATTCAGTTCAAAGATATTACCACACTCTTTCAATCGCCACAACACCTAAAAGAGTTGTCGGACATTCTTTACGAAAGATACAAAGACAAAGGAATTTCCAAAGTTGTAGGTATTGAGTCACGTGGCTTTTTCATGGGTCCTGAACTTGCAATCAGATTAAATGCCGGATTTGTTCCGATCCGCAAACCGGGAAAACTTCCTTATAAAGTGATTGAGCAAACCTACACCAAAGAGTA
Source organism: uncultured Dysgonomonadaceae bacterium (assembly GCA_964631255.1). Lineage (GTDB taxonomy): Bacteria > Bacteroidota > Bacteroidia > Bacteroidales > Dysgonomonadaceae > JBGZFC01. The sequence goes on from CAZVWS010000024.1 coordinate 29,107, forward strand.
TGGCGAGGATACGATTCAAATTCACGAAGACGCTTTGACTGAAAACGACATTGTTCTTATTCATGACGATTTACTGGCAACAGGAGGAACAATGGTGGCAGCTCACAAATTGGTGAAAAAACTTGGTGTAAAAAAAATATACATTAACTTCCTCATTGAACTGGAAGAGCTCGGCGGAAGAGAGTTGTTTCCTGACGATGTTGAAGTTAATACGATATTGAAGTTCGAAATATAAATTAATGACACAAGAAATATCCGATACACTCAAAATACTACCTCAGAGTCCCGGCTGTTACCAATTTATTGATGAAAAAAACAAGGTAATTTACGTTGGTAAGGCCAAGAATCTGAAAAAGCGTGTATCGTCTTATTTCAACAAATACCAGGAAAACGTTAAAACTCGGATATTAGTCAGAAATATCCGTCAAATAAAATACATTGTTGTAAATTCGGAAGAGGATACGTTTTTACTGGAAAACAATCTTATCAAAGAATTACGTCCGCGTTATAACGTGATGTTGAAGGACGACAAAACGTATCCTTCCATCGTTGTGAAAAACGAATATTTTCCTCGTGTTTTCAAAACAAGAAATATCGTGAAAGATGGCTCGAAATATTTCGGGCCATACACTTCTGTTTTGTCGGTAAACGCGCTAATCGATATTTTTAGAAAACTATACAAAGTTCGCACTTGCCGATTAAATTTAACGCCCGAAAACATCAGTGCCGGAAAATTTAAAGTCTGTCTGGAATACCACATAAAAAGATGTGAGGGACCTTGCGAAGGTCTGCAAACATTGGAAAATTACAACAAAAACATCGCTGAAATCACCGAAATTCTGAAAGGAAACGTGCCGATCGTGGAGAAACAGATTCAGGAAGAGATGCAAAATTTTGCCGAAGAATTGCGTTTTGAAGAAGCACAGCAACTGAAAGAAAAATTAATGCTCATTCGCAACTTCCGGGAGAAATCGCAAGTTGTGAGCAACATCAATTATAATCTGGATGTTTTTGGATACGCCGATGACGAAAGTGCGGCATACATCAATTATTTTCACGTAGTGAATGGGGCGGTTAACCAGGCTTACACTTTTGAATATAAAAAGAAATTGGACGAAACGCCGGAAGAGCTTTTGGGTTTGGGTATCGTAGAAATGCGTCAGCGATTCGAAAGCCAATCTAAAGAAATAATTGTACCGTTTATTCCGGATTTAAAACTGACCGATGTTACTTTTTCCATTCCGCAACGTGGCGACAAAAAGAAATTGTTGGAACTTTCGGAGAAAAACGTGAAGCAGTTTAAAATAGATAAATTGAAAAAAGCGGAGATGTTGAATCCCGACCAACGAGCCATCCGGATTTTAACAACCATGCAAAAAGATTTGCGTTTGAAAGAAATTCCGTGGCATATCGAGTGTTTCGACAATTCCAATATTCAAGGTACAAATCCGGTGGCGGCGTGCGTGGTTTTCAAAAAAGCAAAACCATCCAAAAAAGATTATCGCCACTTCAATATTAAAACCGTTGTAGGTCCCGATGATTATGCATCGATGCGAGAAATTGTTGAAAGACGCTACTCACGATTGCTTAACGAAGGTGAAAACTTGCCGCAACTTATTGTAGTTGACGGAGGTAAAGGACAGTTACACGCTGCTGTGGATTCGTTGCAGAAAATTGGATTATACGGAAAAATTGCCGTTATCGGTATCGCGGAGCGATTGGAAGAGATTTTTTACCCCGAAGACTCTATTCCGCTTTACATCGACAAAAATTCTGAAACGTTAAAACTCATTCAACATCTTCGCGACGAAGCGCATCGTTTTGGTTTAACATTTCATCGAAACAAACGAAGCAAAGCACAAGTTTCGTCCGAATTGGATTCCATCAAGGGAGTTGGCAAGGAAACCAAAAAGAAACTCCTCTCCCACTTCAAAAGTATCAAACGAATAAAAGAAGCCAACGATGACGAAATAATCTCGGTAATAGGAAAAAGCAAAGGACAAATAATCATCGACTATTTCAAAGAGAAAAAATAAATGCGACTACTCATTCAACGTGTTTCACAAGCATCGGTTACAATCGGCAACCAAGTAAAAAGCAGTATTGGAAAAGGAATGCTCCTGTTGGTCGGTATAGAAGAAGCCGACAACGAGCAAGATATCGAATTCTTGTGCAAAAAAACCATTAATTTGCGTATATTTGACGATGAAAATGGCGTGATGAACAAATCGGTCTTGGAAACCGGCGGAGAAATTCTTGTGGTTTCGCAATTCACATTGCACGCCAGCACCAAAAAGGGCAACCGACCATCGTATATTCGCGCGGCAAAGCCCGAAATTTCGGTGCCTTTGTATGAGCAATTTTGTCGGCAGCTCTCCCACTCTCTCGGCAAAGAAGTGAAAACCGGAGAATTTGGTGCAGATATGAAAGTTGCTCTCATCAACGATGGACCGGTAACTATTTGGATAGATTCAAAAGTGAAAGAATAACATCCAATGCTAAAGATTGATTTTCTATGACAATTCAGGAAGCTCAACAACAAGTAGATACGTGGATAAAAACCTATGGCGTACGCTATTTTAGCGAACTCACAAACATGGCAATCCTCACAGAAGAGGTGGGCGAATTAGCCCGAATTATGGCGCGAACCTACGGCGACCAATCGTTCAAACAATCCGATTTATCGAAAAATCTTGCCGATG
>CAZVWS010000025.1:0-29893 GCA_964631255.1 uncultured Dysgonomonadaceae bacterium
CTAACTTTTTCTCTTGTAATTATTTGATTACTTTCAATTACCTTAACGGTTGGTGGCTCTGAAAACTCAAATTCTTTAAGTTGAATAATTAACTCATTAAATTCTTCATTGGTAGCTACAATAACATCATCAAGTCCGATAATATCACCGCTTTTAATTTTTGCCTTTACATTTTTAGCTTCGTTTTCCTCGAGTGTAATTAAATAACTTAATGCTTTTCTATGAACATACTTTAAGGCAATTGCTTCTAAATCTGCTTGTTTGTATCGTTCTCTTAAACTTGTTTTTACACTCCAACAAATAGGACCTCTTTCTGTTGTGTAGAACATTAAGTCATAAATTACGTTTGGTACAAATGCAACTTTAGCACTCATGTATATTGGTAAAATATTTTCTCTAACGCAAAGTGTCGCTAAAATATACTCGAAGACTTTACCATTTAAATTATTATTTCTTTCAGGATGTAATGAATATGCATCCCAGTATTTTTTGATATAATCACTAGGTTTATCGTATTCTATTTCCAAAAAACTAGGAAAAAGTCCGTCAAAGATTATTTCCGCTTTGTTGTTTTTTCCTACTGTAATACTTAAGTCGTTTAATTTTCCCATTGTGTCTTAAATTAGTTTAATTACTTCTTTTGCCGTAGCTTGAATTGCCGGAACGGCTACTGAATTTCCAAATTGTTTATAAGCTGAAGCGTCAGCTACGGGTATAATAAAATTATCGGGAAAGCCTTGTAGTCTTGCCCATTCTCTAGGAGTCATTTTTCGTATTCCCAGCCTATTTACCTCGCCTTTAATTTTAGTTGTGGGTGTAAAATCTGTAATTCGATTATCTTTAACTAAATTGCGTTCACGTCCCATTCCACCACACACAATTGCTCCGGCAATTTCGTTATCGGCAATTATATTGTATCCAAAACCGTTTCCTTTGCTTTCGTGTCTGGCTTTGTGATTCTCTAATGTTTTAAGATATTGAGTAGAAAGATAATATTTGGTAGGTGGTACTTTTTTTTCCTTCACATCGGCAAATGTTACTTTTTTATCCAATGGCTCTGGATAATTGAAATTAATCACACCTGTATTAGGATGAAAACCAACTATATATATTCTTTCCCTATTCTGAGGTACACCAAAATCTTTTGCATTTATTATTTCGGGTTCGGGTACGAAATAACCTAAATCATTACGTAACACATTTAGTATTGTAGAGAGCGTTTTTCCTCTGTCATGGCTTCTTAGCCCTTTTACATTTTCTAAAAAAAATGCTTTTGGTTGTTTCCTTTTAATAATTTCAGCAACTTCAAAAAACAATGTTCCTCTTGTATCCTCAAATCCGCCTCGTTTGCCGGCAATAGAGAAAGCTTGGCAAGGAAAACCGGCACACAAAACATCAAAATTATCAGGGATATAAGATTTTGTTGATTCTAATGTGATGTCGCCAAATGGTGTTTCACCAAAATTGGCTTTGTATGTTTTTTGAGCACTTTCATCCCATTCACTCGAATATACGCATTTACCTCCCAAATTTTGAAGTGCCATTCTAAACCCCCCAATTCCAGCAAACAAATCTATAAATGTAAATTTAGGATTATCAATCGGTAAAAAAGGAACCGATAGATCTGTAAATAAATTATATTGAAACGCTTGTTCGGCGACTAAGTTAGTGATTTTTTCTTTTGGGTATTTTAATTCCAATAACTCCTTTGCAAATTTGAAAGCATCTTTTTTAAAGAGTTTTCCATTTTCATCTGACTTGTTCTGGATATAATGAGTTAGGATTGCTTCACGGTTATCATTCGGTTCTACAATTCGTATTTTATATTTCTTTCCAAAATATTCCTCAATCAATATCTTTTCTTTGAAGTCAATCATTTTTAAGCTAATTTCTTTTTCTATTTGTTGAATACAATAACTTAGATTATTGTCAATTTCATTTCCCCAAAAACGCAAAATAGTCCAACCCTGTTTTGCTAATTCGGTGTTTACCGTTTCGTCTCTTTTTATGTTCTGCTCTATTTTTTTATGCCAAAAATCTATATTTGATTTATGTTCATTTTTTTTTGTTTCCCAATTGTAACCATGCCAAAATTCACTATCTATGAAAACGGCAATTTTATGTTTTCTAAAACATATATCCGGTTTGCCAAAAATATTCTTGTCATTTTTTCTATATCTGTATCCTTTGTGATACAATGCCTTGGCAAGCTTTGTTTCTATTTTTGAGCCCTTTGATTTGACCGCTTGCATATTTTTTCTGCGTTGCTCTTTGGTCAATTTATCCATTCAAAAATAAAATATTTAAATAGTTATAGGTGATTTTGTCGACTACTAAACTGAAAGAAGAGTAATGATTATAAGAAATGGGAATAATTGATATTTAAACAAACAAATGTTCAGACATTATATCATAAATATCTGCATTTTCTTTTTTACAAATTTCAAAACAACGATTCATAGCATGATTCCTAACTTTAATTTCATTTTCTGAGTAGGATGGTTGTCTTGTTTCAAAATTTATGTATTCATTAAAATCGTTATCAGGATGAAAGTTCAATTTTTCAATGTATGTTAAATGTTTCGCGAATTCTCGAACATCTTTTATGTCTGTAATTTGAAAAAAATGATCCATATTATTTTTATTATTTTGATATTTATAAAAGTATTTCAAGTTCTTTATTAGTCTATTAGTATTTAGATTTGTTATTTTGAATTATTTATCGAAATAAATTAATTCTTTTTTTTCTTTTCTCATTCTGAAAAATCAAAACCGCAGCATATCCTGCATTCCCAGAAAACCTTTTTTCCCTTGGGTAAACTCGGCGGCAAGCACGGCTCCCAAAGCAAATCCTTTGCGGCTTTTGGCATCGTGTGTGATTTGTATGGTGTCGGCTTCCGATTCGTAAATAACGGTGTGATTGCCGGGGACTTCGCCTTCACGATACGATTTCACGCCCAATTGGTTTTTGTCGTGATTTTCCTCCAATGTCCAACTGTTTTTTCGGTCGATATTCTCCAAAATGCCTTCGGCAAGGGTAATAGCGGTTCCGCTGGGTGCGTCCAGCTTGTGGATGTGGTGGGTTTCTTCCAAGCGCACGTCGTAGTCGGGAAATTGGTTCATTATTTTCGCCAAATAGTTGTTGAGGGCAAAGAAGATATTGACTCCCAAACTAAAGTTGGAAGCATAAAAAAACGTTTTCCCTTCGTTTTGGCACGCTGCTTTTATTTCGTCCAAGTGCTGCAACCAACCGGTGGTGCCGGAAACCACCGGCACGTTTGCGGCAAACGCTTTCCGGTAATTGGACAGCGCGCTTTGGGGCGATGTGAACTCGATGGCTACATCGGCACTTCGGAATTGGGGCGAATCAAATTTTTCGTCCTCGTTTATATCGATTATGCAAACCACTTGGTGTTGGCGTTCATGAGCAATTTTCTCAATCTCGTGTCCCATTTTTCCGTAGCCAATGAGTGCAATATTCATAATTTATCTGTTTTTGTGCGACAAAGATATAAAAAAATGGATGTTAAGTGATTTTGCGGGCGTTATTTGTTCTTAAAAAGGGGAGAAGGTGTCGACTCCTATTCGGGTAGAAAAACCGAAAAACAAACCGCTTTTGGCAGCTCCCAATCATAACCACCCTTCTTGTTTATACCATTCAATGGTTTTTTCAATCCCTTCTTTTAGCGAGTAATTGGCTTTGAATTTCAATTCTTCTTGCAACGGACTGATGTCGCACGCCCAATTGCGCTGTTTCATAATTTTATACTTATCGGAGTTGAATGTGGTGGCTCTTCCAAACAAAGCTGCCAGTTTCTCGCTCACGAATGCCGCCGGTTTTACCAAAAAAAGCGGCACTTTCAGTCGGACTACTCGTTTTTTTTGGAATGCCTGTTGCACAAGTCGGTTGAATTGAGAATCGGTGTAGATATCGCCGTCGGCAACATTATATTCCCTTCGCGAAACACCTCGCTCGATGCAACTAAAAATCACGTTGGTCAAGTCATCTACATGAATAAAAGTGAGTATCTGTTTGCGAAATCCCGCGCCCACGCTCAGCCCGTTTTTCACCGCACGCATCAATATCAGGTAATCTTTGTCGCGGGGTCCGTAAACGCCCGTCGGGCGCAAAATGATATACGGAAAACCGGGTATGCTCTTTAAAAAATTTTCTGCCTTTAGTTTGCTCTTTCCGTAAGCTGTGTTGGGATTTGGCTTGCAGTTGCAAGGGATGGGCGTGTAGTTTTTTTCGTCGCCTACACCCATTGCGCCCAACGTGCTCAGAAAAACAAACAACCGTGGTGTGGCATGTAGTACCGTGAGTGTATCGACAAATGTTTTGACTTGCTCAAAATTGACGGCATCAAATTGCGATTTGTGAACGGCTTTGGTTATTCCGGCGCAGTGGACAATGTAATCAAACGTTCCGTTTTCTGCAATAAACGTGTGCAATTGTTCCTTCAACGCGTTTTTATCGGCAAAATTCAGTTGAATGAAGCGAATAGACTTGTTTTGCAAAAAAGATTTGCTGCTGTTGGCACGTACTCCCGCCCAAACATCAAAACCCAATTGCAATGCTTTGTCCACCACCGTGCTGCCAATGAAACCGCTGGCTCCGGTAATCAGAATTTTTTTTCTTTCCATATCGATTTGAAATCGATGCAAAATTAATGATTACAAAGCAAACGGTAAAGTAAAACTCCCGAAATATACACAGGCTAATTTCAAAACAGTTTCTCGAATAAATATGGCGAGACGAATAATTTTTTGTTACTTTGTGCTAACTAAATCGCGTTATGGTTGTTTAAATAGCGTAAATACCGAAATTATGAGTAAAAAAACAAATTCTTCAGAACCCACAGGAAAGTTAAAAAAGAAAGAGTTGGAACAACTGGTTATCAACTTTCTTTCCTCCAATAACGACAAACAATTCAATTACAAACAAATAGCAGCATCGCTCAAAATCAAAGGCGAAGAAGGTCGCCGTGCGCTGATAAAAGCATTGGATAAGTTGCGCGACAACGATGTTTTGTTGGAGACTTCGCGGGGAAGATACCGTGCAAACAACAGAGGACTCATTTTGGAAGGACGATTTGAACGCCGAAGCAACGGCAAAAATTTCTTCGTACCCGACGACGATGGCAACATCATCTACATACCCGAGCGCAACAGCAAACATGCCATGAATGGCGACAGAGTGCGCGTGCAACTGCTTGCTAAACGCAAACGTGCCGAAACCGAAGGTTCCGTAATCGAGATATTGGAAAGAGCCAACAATCGGTTTGTTGGTGTGCTGGAAGTGCAAAAACATTTTGCTTTTCTGGTAATGGACAGCAAATTTTTAGCAAACGATATTTTTATTCCTACCGAAGAGCTGAATGGTGCTAAAAATGGCGAAAAAGTGGTGGTAGAAATAGTGGAATGGCCGGCAAAAGCAAACAACCCCGTGGGAAAAGTGGTGGATATTTTGGGGGCACCGGGACACAACGATACCGAGATGCACTCCATTTTGGCGCAATACGATTTGCCTTACCGCTATCCCGAAAACGTGGAGGAGGCTGCCAATAAAATACCGGCAGAGATACCCGAAAGCGAAATTGCCAAGCGCGAAGATTTCAGAAATATTTTTACCATCACCATCGACCCGAAAGATGCGAAAGATTTTGACGACGCGCTCTCCATTCGCAAATTGTCGCCCACCACATGGGAAGTGGGTGTGCATATTGCCGACGTAACGCATTACGTGAAACCGGGCGATATAATTGACAAGGAAGCCGAAAATAGAGGCACCTCCATCTATTTGGTAGATAGAACTATACCCATGTTGCCCGAGCGTTTGAGCAACAATCTCTGTTCGTTGCGACCGCACGAAGACAAACTCTGCTTTTCCGTTATTTTCGACATAAACGACAAAGCGGAAGTTCTCAAACACCGTATTGCGCGTACCGTGGTGCATTCCGATAGCCGACTCACCTATGAAGATGCGCAAGCCATCATTGAAACCGGGAAAGGCGATTTCAGCACCGAAATTCTCACACTCAATTCGCTGGCGCAACAGATGCGTGAACGCAGGTTTGCCAACGGTGCCATCAATTTTGAACGATACGAAGTGAAATTTAACCTCGATGAAAAAGGTAAACCGCTGGGTGTCTATTTCAAAGAGTCGAAAGAATCCAATCACCTGATTGAAGAGTTTATGTTGCTTGCCAACCGCACAACTGCCGAAACCATTGGCAAAGTGCCAAAAAATCAGCATGCCAAACCGTTTGTGTATCGTATTCACGATGTGCCCGATCCCGAAAAATTGGACACGCTGAATTCATTTATCGTGCGATTCGGACACAAAATTAAAACCGAAGGTACAAAAATTGACGTGGCAAAGAGCATCAATTCACTTTTGGATAAAGTGCAAGGACGACCCGAGGAAAACCTCGTGGAAACCATTGCGATACGCACCATGTCCAAAGCCATCTATTCCACTAAAAATGTGGGACACTATGGCTTGGCATTCAATTTTTATACCCATTTTACATCGCCCATTCGCCGCTATCCCGATATGATGGTGCATCGTTTGTTGGAACGCTATTTGGCGGGAGGCAAAGGGGTAGATCAGAACGACCTCGAAAACGAATGCAAGCACTGCTCCAACATGGAACAGATTGCAGCCAATGCCGAACGCGATTCGGTGAAATACAAGCAAGTAGAATTTATGTCGGACAAACTCGGCAAAGTGTACGATGGCGTGGTTTCGGGTATTACCGAATGGGGCATTTACGTGGAAATAAACGAGAACAAGTGCGAAGGAATGATTCCTATCAGAGAATTGGATGACGATTTTTATGAGTTGGACGAGAAAAATTATCGTTTGGTAGGCCGTCGAACCAAACGCGAATATCGTCTCGGTCAGCCACTTACTATACAAGTTGCGAGAGCAAATTTAGAACGTAAACAGTTAGATTTTGTTTTGGCATAGTTCGCAGATGAAATGTAGGTTATTGCTGTTTATTTTGCTCTTCTCGGGGTTTGGTTCATTGCATTCGCAAAACCTCGATATCGAGTTGCTGCAAAAAATAAATGGAATAGAAGCCGGCAACGGATTTAACCATGCCATGCTTTTTGTTTCTGATGCCGAACTTTTTGTGGAAGCCGGCGGCGTGTTGGGCATGGGAGTTGTGGGTTTGGTCAAGCAAGATGTTAAATTGTTGGAAACATCTGTTTCAACGAGTGTGGCATTGGGTGCAAATTTAATAATTACTTTGGCATTAAAACGTGCGGTACAGCGACCTCGCCCCATGCAAACCTATCCCGATTTAATCATCAACCACGGTTTATACAAAGCAAATAATCGCTCTTTCCCGTCGGGGCACACCTCATCGGCATTCACTTTTGCCACGGCAATTACGTTGGCTTATCCCGAGTGGTATGTTGCTGTACCGTTATACGCTTGGGCCTCTACTGTCGCATTTTCGCGGATGTATTTGGGGGCACATTATCCGTCGGATGTGTTGGCAGGTGTTCTTCTGGGCGTGGGAAATGCCTACGTGAACCATCGGGTAAAAGAGTGGTTGCTGCACGATTTTCAGAAACCAATCACCGTTTCAAATGCTACATTAGCATATTCCGGATTTCGGTAAAATGGTTCTGCTTTTATCTTTTTTTGAAAAAAGAAGTTTTGCTAAAAGCATGTTGAAAAAATACCGGACCCTGAAATTCGGTTTTCTCCCATTTTGTTGAATCGTTTAGTTCGGGAAATTCGGCAAGGTAATATTTTCTATCCGAATTGTCCACCAATAGGAAACCTCCTTTTTTGATGTGCGAAATAGCGCGTTTCACGCAACTGTTTCGGGCGCGTCCGTCCACAACCACCAAATCGAAATAGTTCGTTGGAAAATTGTCGATAGATTTTACATAATCTTTAAATGAGAGTCCTTTGGCATTTTTGTCTTTCGACACGAAATGGTTACAATTCTCAGGGTTGAGTTCGGCAAAATCGGTTATTTCTTTTCCGCAAATACCTTTTAAATCGATGTTATCTATTTGTAACACATTAATTTTGTCTTTCAAAAAACCAGACCACTCCATATTGTGCTCAACCGACGTAACATGGGTACATCGGGAAGCAAAAAATAGAGAAGAACCGCCCGAACCGTATTCGAAAACGCGAGTAGATTTCGTGCATATTTTCTCGAGAAAACAAATGGCATCGTATGTCATCCAAGGCAATCGTCGACCAAGAGTTGTGTCGCCCGATTGCATATCTTTGTACCAAACCGAAAAATATTTCACATGCGACAACGTGCGGTTTTTTATCGCGTATTCCACAGCGAAACGTATATAAAGGACTATCTCTTTCATCTTGTTTTTAAACTTTTTTCTATCTCTTTCAACATTTCCATTTTCAGCAATTTACAAAGGAATATGTAGCTTAAACCAATCAAAAACGTGTTGGTTGCGATGTGTAACAAATTGTTTTGAATATTTTGGGTGGTAAAATAGGAAATTGCGCTACAAACCAATGCTACCAACAAATATGGCAAGCAATCTTTCAAGAAAACGACTAATCCATAACCGATAAGTTTGCCCGATAAAACTGCCGATAGCAATACGGTAATCAGCATGTAGGCAATCCAGCTGAGTGCCAAGCCAATAATTCCTTTCGGAAAAAGTAGAACGATGAGTATCAATAAGATGATTCCTTTGGCAATCTCTACACCCAAAAAATAGCGAGGTCTCTCTTTGGCAATAAACAACTCGTTGAAGATGAATACGAAAGGCGAAATCATTCCGGCAAAAGTCAAAATCTGGAAATAGGGCACGGCCGGTAACCATTTATCTTTAAAAAACAGAATAAAAAGTGGCTCTGCAATAATAATCATCAGAAAACCAATGGGAAACGATAGAAACGAGATGGACTTCATCAGTTTGCTCACTACCCGGCGCAATCTTTCGGTATCGGTATTTATTTCGGAGAGGATGAGCATAGCAACTTGTCGGAACGTGTTGCTCAGCGTGAGAAACGGAATTTCTTGGTATTTTTTTGCCTGATTGAAATATGCCACTTTGCTCATCGGGTAAAAAACGGCAATCAGACTGGGGTAAATATTGTTGATGGTGGTGGAAATCACCGAAGTAGCAAGTAGTTTGTTGCTAAAAGCAAAAAAAGATTTAAGACTTTCCAAGCTAAATCGGGTAGTAAGCCGCCACGACGAGTAAAACCACAAAAACAGGGTTCGCAAAAAAGCGTAAAATACTGTTTGTACTACCAATGCCCAAACGCCAAAATTATTTACAGCCAACACGATGGCTACTACGTCGGCAAGCAGTAGTGCCCACAAATTGATACGAGTAAGCCCCTTGAAATCTGCCTGTTTGGTCAGTATAGTTTGCTGGATAAGTCCAAAAGCATTAAACAAGAGCGACAGAAACAGTACCCGAGCTACCGGGATGAGTGCGGGAGTATGAAAAATGTCGGCAAAAACAGGTGCTAAGAAAAACAGAAGCAAATAAAGCACAAAAGCCAACGAGACGTTGAAATAAAAAACGGTAGAGTAGTCGTCGGGCGATAAATTTTTGCGATTGAGCAAAGCGCGACCAAAGCCGCTGTCTATTAATATGGAGGAGAATGCCACAAAAATTGCCAACGACCCAATCATGCCGTAATCATCTGTAGCAACAATATTCATCAAAATTAGCATGCTTGCGAAATTGAGAATTTGCTGCCCAAATTTATCGAGGAACGACCAGAAAAGCGAAACTGCCGTTTTTCTCTTTAATGAAGAATCTGCCATATTCGGGTTTAATTTATGCAAAAATACACTATATTTGAATATAATTTCGCATCCGATGACTTTTTCCGAAGAAATAAAACAATTTGCCCGCTCTTTGGGCTTCGATGCCTGCGGCATTTGTCGGGCGCAAAACAGCAACCAAGAGACCAATTATATGCGTTGGATTGCTCGGAATTGCCATGCAGAAATGTCTTATTTAGAGCGAAATATCGAGAAAAGATTAGACCCTCGGCTGTTGGTTGATGGCGCAAAATCTATCATTTGCGTTGCACTCAACTATTATCCGCGACAAACATTGCCTGCACACGTGCCACAATTTGCTTATTACGCCTACGGCGAAGATTATCACGATGTGGTGAAAAATAAACTGAAAGAGTTGTTTATGTTCATACAAACCCGTTTTCCCGAAATGACAGGGCGTGCCTTTGCCGATTCGGCACCCGTTTTGGAACGTTTTTGGGCAGCACAAGCCGGGTTGGGTTTTGTGGGGAAAAATTCGCTTCTCATTCTTCCGGGCAAAGGCTCATTTTTTTTGTTGGGCGAACTGATTGTGGACGTGGAGTTGGATTACGACAAACCAATCACGCAACACTGTGGCAGCTGCAACCGATGCATCGAAGCCTGCCCGACGTGCGCTATCGAAAAACCGTATTTGATAAATGCCAATCGGTGCATTTCGTATCAAACCATTGAAAACAAAAACGAGATTTCCGACCAAATTACTACCAAATTAACCAACAACGTGTTTGGTTGTGATATTTGTCAAAAAGTGTGTCCATTTAATCGGTTTGCATCGCCACATCAAACAGCCGAATTTGTTCCTTCCGAAGAGTTCCTTTCGCTCGATTTGCAAAAATTGCAATCGATGGATGAGGCAACGTTTCAATTCGTTTTTAAGAAATCGGCAGTAAAACGAGCCAAATTTGCCGGCTTGCAACGCAATATTCGTGCCGTGGCGAGGAATAATGAAAAATAGATTTCTCCAATCAATTAATCGAAATGAGAAACCTCCACAAACTAAATTTTATTATTTAGTTTGCCTACAAATTGGCACATTCTTCATTTATTTTTATCTTTGTAACTACTTATGACGGACTCTTTCGATATACATACCAACCGAAATTTTCAAGAGAACGAACGCGATTACGAAAACGCGCTGCGTCCACTCACTTTTGGCAGTTTTGCCGGGCAAGAAAAAATTGTTGAAAACCTAAAAGTATTTGTCAGCGCGGCTCGTTTGCGCGGCGAATCGCTCGACCACGTACTGTTGCATGGTCCGCCCGGATTGGGGAAAACAACCCTCTCCAACATCATAGCCAATGAGTTAGGTGTCGGGTTTAAAGTTACATCGGGACCGGTTTTAGATAAACCCGGCGATTTGGCAGGAATTTTGACTTCATTAGAGGCAAACGATGTGCTTTTCATTGACGAAATTCATCGCCTTTCACCCATTGTGGAGGAGTATTTGTATAGTGCTATGGAAGATTATCGTATTGATATTCTTATCGATAAGGGACCCAGCGCCCGCTCCATACAGATAGATTTGAATCCGTTCACGCTGATTGGTGCAACCACCCGTAGTGGTCTGCTCACGAGTCCTCTGCGTGCCCGATTCGGAATTAATATGCATCTGGAATACTACAATTCGGATATTCTTTCGGGAATTGTTCTTCGTTCTGCCAATATTCTGAATATAGAGTGCGCTGCAAATGCTGCTGCCGAAATTGCATCGAGAAGTAGAGGTACGCCACGTATTGCTAACGCACTATTGCGCCGTGTACGCGATTTTGCGCAAGTGAAAGGCAGTGGGAAAATAGACAAAGCCATCTCTACCTACTCGCTCGAAGCACTCAATATCGACCGTTACGGATTGGACGAGATTGACAATAAAATACTGCTCACAATCATCGACAAATTCAAGGGAGGTCCCGTGGGAATTTCTACTATTGCTACAGCCATTGGCGACGATGCCGGCACCATAGAAGAAGTGTACGAACCGTTTTTAATAAAAGAGGGATTTATCAAGCGTACGCCGCGTGGCAGAGAAGTTACCGAACTTGCCTACCGACATTTGGGTCGTAGAAAAGCCGACGAACAAGGTATTCTGTTCGATTAAAAAAATCTCCCGTTTCGCAAAACCGCTAAATTCGGTTTAATACGAACTAAAAATCATTTCCAATTTAAACTTTTCGGGACGCTTGTCAATGCGCACGGCAGTCGGCTTCATCAAATTATATACAGCCGACAACGTTTGTGTTGCAGTAGAATACGAACTGGATTGCGTAGTTGTGTAAGCAGCTTCAATAGGAACCAAACAGAAAGTTAAGTCGAAAGGTTCGTCGTTCAATTTGTTGAAATGGTTCACCATACTCGCTATATTTCTAAACTCGTAGGAGTAAGTTGATTTATTGAATGCCGCAATGAAACTTGTTTTTCCGTCGGGTAGTTTTCGTTTTTCAAAAAATCCGTTTTTTGCCGGGTCATCAACATATAGCGAGTCTTTGTGTATCAGCAGCAAATAATCGGGTGGCGTCAGTTTCACGGTTTCATCGGTAGCCGCATCCGGCACAGCATAAATTACCAATCTTGCCTGATTTAGTGCTTGCGATTTTATTTTAGGATAAATCTGCGAAAATGGGAATGTAATTTCCGTATTTACCCCCGATGGACTTTTAATGTAGGTAGAGGTCGGATTATCGATAATCAATTGGCTGTTGTCATTCGAAATTTGGTTCAATAGCGTAACTTCGGGTGTAGAATTTAGTCTGAAAACCTTTGTGGTAACAGAATCTTCTTGCACAGGATGGGTGTAATGTACTGCCAACGAGGTAGTATTGATATTCAAAAGTGTGCTGTAACCAAAATTGGTTGTAACGTACAATCCGGGGAAAAATGCGTTGAACGCGTCTATATCGGGCGTTTTTCCTTCGTGGCTTTCCTTGTAATTGTTTAGGAACGACAAGAAATTTTCGCCAATTGTATTTGGTAAATCTACGTGGATATCATAAACTACCATTTGTTGGGGTGTTGTGCCCACAAAGTAAGTTTCGATGCGTGAAGTGGCATTTTTACCGGTAAAAATTTGTTGCCCAATGGGAGCAGTCATATCGGAGAAAATTGCCGGATTGACATTGGTGTAATTGCGCTTGCGTGGCAATTGGTCGGTAAGTTTGTACACTTCCAGGCTCATGGGAGCCAACGAGTCGCCAATGAGTGATGAGTAGGAAACCGTCAGACGAACCGAGTCTATGCTTGCACCTGCTTCAAAATCAAGATTTTCGGGATAGAAAAACTCGGTGGCGAAATCGCCTTTTATCGTGCCAAACATGGGGTCGGTATATTCGCCGAGGACGGGATATTTTGTTCTCGAAAAAACAGAATCAACTTCTGCGGTAAGAGCCCCAAGCGATAGGGTATCTGTGGCGATACTCAATTGGTCGTTATCGGGCTGAATGTTATATCCAATTTGTTTCAACGTATCATCGCACGAGATTAGCAAAACCGCGGCGATTAACAATAAACTGTAAATGCTTTTGAATTTCATTTGTTTCATAAAATAGGAACGCAAATATCTGAAAAAAAATGGAAATAAAAGCGGTCGTTGGCGCATAATACCTCTTTTTTAAAGATAATTGGGTATAACTGTTGAGAAAATATTTGTTGCGTTAATTTTTTTAAGAGAGTTATTCGTCAATCTTGTTGTAAAACTCATCGATTTGGGCAAAAAATTTCTCCGAGTCGGAATCGAAATCCAAGGTAGGAATATTTTTGCTTCGCGTGTATTGCTGTAGTTCTTCGTTTACACTATCATCGCCTATTACAATGCCATCCGAAAAATCGATTGCCATTTTAATGAGATTTTGGTAGTTCATTGGTGTCCTCTCTTTTACGGCAGCAATCTCTTTGTCGCCAATAGTATCGAACCGTAGTTTTTCGGGGAATTTTTCGCCGAACGATTTTTGCATCTCCTCGTCATAAAGCGAGAATACTACTTTTGCATTTTTGAGACAAGGGTCGTCTTTGTATCCTTTTTTGATATAATAAGGAGCCAACGCAGTAAACCAACCGTGGCAGTGAATCACATCGGGTACCCAGCGTAGCTTTTTGATGGTTTCTATCACGCCGCGAATAAAGAAAATGCTTCGCTCGTCGTTGTCGTCATATTCCACACCTTCTGCATCAACCAGTGTCTCCCGATTTTTGAAAAAATCGTCGTTATCAATAAAATATACCTGCATGCGCGCCGATTGGATGGACGCTACTTTTATGATGAGCGAGTGATCCGAATCATCAATTATCAGGTTCATCCCCGAAAGGCGAATAACCTCGTGCAACTGATTTCTACGCTCGTTTATATTGCCATACTTGGGCATGAAAGTGCGTATTTCGTGCCCGTTTTCTTGAATAGCTTGTGGTAAATATCGAGATGTGTTGGAGATAGAATTCTCAGGTAGATAAGGAAAGATCTCTTGCGTAATGTACAGGATTTTTTTTTGGCTCATTGCAATTTATTTGTTTATTTGCTACAAAGATAATAAAAAAAATCCGCATAACCACAAAATAATTTCCACTCATTTTATTTTACTTATTGATTTTTAATTGTTTATGATTTATTTTGAAAATAAATGTGATAAATTGCAACATATATTTTTTAGTTTTACAAAAATTTCGTTGCTTTGTACCCCAAAAAAGCAATGGTTGTAATTGACAAAATATCGGAACTTCGCGATACACTCCAACGGATGGGTGTTGACAAAAAAATGGTAGGTTTTGTACCCACCATGGGAGCACTGCACTCGGGTCATGCTACTTTGGTGAAACAATGTGTGAGTGAAAATGATGTGTCTGTGGTTAGCATTTTTGTGAATCCTACACAGTTCAATAACAAAGAAGATTTGCGACTCTATCCAAAAACTCCGCAAGCCGATTTGGATTTGCTTCGCTCGATAGGTGTAGATGTGGTTTTCATGCCCGATGCCGACGAGATGTATCCCGAACCCGACACACGCGAGTTCGATTTCGGCAATTTGGACAAAGTAATGGAGGGCAAATTTCGCCCCGGACACTTCAACGGAGTAGCACAAATTGTGAGCAAATTGTTTGAAATAGTGAAGCCAAACAAAGCATATTTTGGTGAAAAAGATTTCCAACAATTGGCAATTATCCGGCAAATGGTCAAACAACTATCCATGCCGATAGAAATTGTAGGAGTGCCCATCGTGCGCGAAGAGAGCGGTTTGGCTATGAGTAGCCGCAACGAAAGACTTTCGCTCAAAGAGCGCGTTATTGCCGCCAATATTTACCAAACCCTTTGCCAAAGCATCAAAGAATACCCCATTCAATCGCCCGCACAAATAATTAATTTCGTTACCGATACACTAAACAAAACGGATGGTTTGCGTGTTGAGTACTTTGAAATTGTGGATGGAAATACATTGCAACCCGTATTGGATTGGAAAGATTCGGAATACGTGGTTGGATGTGTTACGGTTTTTTGTGGCGATGTAAGATTAATAGACAATATCAAGTATAAATAAGAAAAATGTTTGTTGAAGTATTAAAATCGAAAATTCACAAAGCACGGGTTACGGATGCAAATCTGAACTACGAAGGCAGTATCACCATTGATGAGGATTTAATTGACGCTGCCAATATGTTTGTCAACGAAAAAGTATCGGTTGTAAACAATAACAACGGAGCCCGATTCGAAACATATATTATCAGAGGCGAACGCGGTTCGGGAATCATCTGTTTGAACGGTGCAGCCGCACGTTTGGTGCAGAAAGACGACGTTGTTATCATCATGAGTTACGCGTATATGACGATGGAAGAAGCAAAACAGTTTACTCCCACAGTGGTAAAGATTGATGACAAAGAAAATAAAATAAAGTTTTAGCTCTTTCTACTATTGTTCAAGATATTACAAACCGTCGATTGAAATTCTAAAAAAACAATTGTCGGTTTTTTTAGCGTAAAAGAGTAATTGACAACCATCTCATCTAAAAAAATCAACTATTAAAGAAAAAAGTGTATTCCAATAAGCACATAGCAAAAATAAGTTTTCCCATCTTGTTGAGTTTGCTCACGCAAAACCTGATACAAGTGGTAGATACCGCTTTTCTGGGCAGAGTAGGAGAGGTGGAGCTGGGTGCTTCGGCTTTGGCCGGAATCATTTATATTGCTGTTTTCACACTCGGTTTCGGATTCAGTATGGGTAGCCAAATCCTTATTGGACGTCGTAACGGAGAGCAAAACTTCAACCAAATAGGCGATATTGTGGTGCAGGGAGCTACTTTTTTGTTACTGCCGGCACTGATTTTTATATTGATTTTTAAGCTGGGTTTGTCCGACAGTCTTACCGTGCTTTTTAAATCGGACAATGTGAGTCAAGCTGTATCCGATTATTTAGATTGGCGTGTCTATGGATTGCTGTTTTCATTTATCAACGTTATGTTTCGTGCATTCTTTATCGGAATTGCAAGAACAAAAGTTTTGATACTCAATTCGTTGGTTATGTCTGTCGTGAATGTGATTCTCGACTACGGATTAATATTTGGTAACTTGGGTTTGCCTGAAATGGGAATTGGCGGTGCCGCTTTGGCATCGGTAATTGCCGAATTTTCATCGACCTTGTTTTTTGTGATATACACGTTTAAAACAGTCGATTTAGATAAATACGGATTCAACAACATTCGTTTCCAATGGCAGGTAATCAAGAAAATACTCAGCATTTCTATGTATATGATGTTGCAGTATCTGCTTTCTATTACCACTTGGATGATGTTTTTTGTATTTATCGAAAATAATTTGGGCGAACGACCGCTTGCCATTACAAACATCATACGAAGTCTCTATACCATTTTTACCATCCCATCGCACGCGCTCAGTTCTGCGGTAAATACTTTGGTGAGCAACAGCATTGGTGCCGGCAGAAAGGACGAAGTGCCCAATTTGGTGAAACGTGTTTCACTACTCAGTATCTGTTGTATGTTGGTGATTATGTTGGTTGTTGCGGTACTACCTCAATTCATGATTCGCATCTATACCAACGATGTACAACTCATTGGCGAAGCTCTGCCCGCATTGTATGTTTTGCTTACTTTTCTGCCAATATACGCGATAGGTTCGGTTCTCTTTAGTGCTGTTTCGGGAACTGGAAATACCCAGAAAGCTTTGGTTTTCGAGATTGTAACGCTCACGATATATGTGTTTTATATTTGGTTAATCGTGGCGCATCTTCGACTTTCGGTAGCTTGGAGTTGGACCAGCGAGCATGTATATTGGTTGCAATTGCTATTGTATTCGTACTTCTACCTCAGATATGGCAAATGGCGCGACAAACAGATTTAACTCGTCGCATCGCCTTCTTTTTTTACCTCACATTTTTATTCGGATATATCGGTATAGTTTGAAAATTCGGAGAGTTTGCATCGTTTTGATGACTCTTTTTTTTCGAGACTCGTTTATCGGCAGTTTCAATAATTCTTGGTCATGTCCCGACAATTCTGAAAGAATCAAATCATATAGGCGGTTAAAATATAAATCCCGGTATTTGCGATTGGTACTCAACAAAAGTTTTAATAGTCCCTTGGAGTTGAATGGCGACAAAAGGTCTATTCCCAAAGCATAGTTATCTGTTTTGGATTTTGCAGCCCAAATTCCCATCCTTCCTTCCCAATAAAGCAGGTCTAATTCATGGTAGCCAAACTTTCTGAATAATGGTCTGTTTTGCAACCATTCTTGATACAATTTTTTTGTGTATTTCATTTGGGGCGTGCCAAATAATTTGCAACAATCGGTTGGTGTAACAGATTGGAAATAACCGTAGTAATTTCTTGCTATCTCGCTGACATTGCCATTGATGAAAACATAGTTTTTGGCATTTTTGTAGATGGGTTGTTCGAAATTTGGAAAATCTACGTCGTGCAAATATTCGGCATTCTGCATATCTATCGTATCTTTTTCGTAATCCTCGAAAACGATTTCTCTATCAAAATGTTTGGACAGAAATTTGGGAACGGTTAGATCGTGAAAAGTCTCGTCCATAAACGATTGTTTGGATACGAAGTATGCGCAATCTGTATCTAAACTTGCCAAAAACAGGACACGACTATCATATCCGCCCGTTACGCCCATTTTTATTTTATCTCGTTTGGAAATGGCAGATATATAGCCTTTTAGCATTTCAGCCGATTTTTTTGCTACATATTCTATCGGGTTCCTCTGTATTGCTTCGGCAGGAAAAAATCTGTACGCACGCTTTTGGTTGATGTGCAACAAATGATTTGGCAAAAGATGGAATATATTGCTTTTGTGTGTTCGGTTTAGGATGAATAATTTTTGTTCTTTGAAGTAATTTGAGTTAAAAAACTCTTTGGAGTCGTTATCGGTGTAATCGTGCAACTCCGTTACCAACCCAATTAGTTTGGGTTGAGTAGCAAAAGCGTAGAAATCGTTGTCATAAAAAACCTCTTTTTGAGCGGCGGCATCAGGCATGATATATATTTGGTCGAGTAATTTTATTATCAGTACGAATTGACCAAAATATTTTTCCGTTCCTCTAATAATCTTATCCAATGTACCGTTTTGGGCTATTTTTTCCAAAATTTGCTCGTTTGACAGTTCCGGAAATTCCCAATCGTACACGCAACCCAACAGATGCAGCTCGGTAGTTTCATTTTTAACAAAGCAATATTCCGAATCTTTTCCAAGGTACAAAAAGTAATCCCCAATTTTCTGCGTTTTAGCTAAATGAGGAAAAATATCATCTTTTTTCGTGAGTAAAAACTGTCTTCTGTTCATGCGGTTTCTTTGTTTTATCTGGATTGAAGTACGTGAAATTATTTTCCGTATTCAAGAATAAATGTATGAGACAAAGGTACAAATATTTTTATCTGTAAATAAAATATGAAATGTAATTATTGAATGGGTGTATTTTTTTGTTTAAAAAATTGGTTTTGAAAAAATAGTAAGCTAAATTTGTAAAGTGCATTTTATAATTTGTAATATTTTATTGTATATGAAAAAAATAGCTCGATTATTTTCCATTTTTATACTCGTTTTTTTACTTTTGAGCAGTTGTGCAGGCATCAAATATTTTACCGTGGAAACCCAAGAACCGGCACAAATTACATTTCCCAATCGGGTGCGTTCTGTGGTGGTTGTAAATAACACGGTAAAGCAACCGCGTGATTTGGGACACACTGTGCAGTTGTTAGGCAATATGCAGGTTCAGAACACCGAAGCATCTTCCGATAGTTTGGCATATATTTTCACAGAGGCATTGGCGCAATTTGTGGGAGAAGACGATTTTTTTGAAGAAGTGAAATTTTTAAAAACCCCGTTACGAAGCGATAACGATTTTGGGGAGGAGGTCGCTATTTCGCCCGAGCAGATGATAGAGGTGCTGCAAGCTGCCAATGCCGATGCCATTATTTCGTTGGATTATTTAAATATAGAGACACGAAAAACAGAGCAATACAGAGATTATAACCTCAGCTATATGGGTTTGTTGGCATCCGTACAATCGGTTTTGCGAATTTACATGCCTACCATGAGTGGTCTGTTGCCCACTACTCATTATTCTGATAGTTTGTATTGGGAGGGTTTTGAAATGCAAGACAATTATACTGATACCGATTTGACCTTGCCAAGTACCGAGTCGGCAATGAATCAGTTGGTTGTGTATGCTGCGGACAAGGTATCGGGTGTTTTTTCGCCACATTGGATTCAGCAAGACCGGTGGTATTATCTTTTGCCCGATTCGGGAATGAGAAAAGGTGTCGACTTTGCCGCAATTAACCAATGGCAGAACGCTTTAAATGCTTGGACAGATTATTATAACGGCGAAAAAAATCTTAAAAACAGGGCAAAAGCTGCCAATAATATCTCTTTGGCGTATGAAATGATGGACGATTTGCAAAGTGCGTTGGATTGGGCTATTATTGCCGAAGATGGTTTCAACAAAACCACGCCACCCAACTCGTTGGACAGACGACGTGCCGTGCTGTTGAAAAATGAATTTATCCGCCGTCTCGATACATCCAATAAACTCAATTTGCAATTGGAGTAAAACGGTAAAACGTTGTTTTTGTAACTCGATGTTTTGTAAACTATCTTCTCTTATACGTGAGAAAAGTATAATCGTAAGCGTGCCTTTCGTCAGAGAGGTGCGCTTCTTTATCTACCAGTTGCCAAATATCGTGGCTCATGGGTGGAAAAAAAGTGTCGGCATCTTCAAAAGTGTGGTGTATGCGTGTCAAGTAGATTTTATCTGCCCACTCTATAGCTTGCTTGTAGATTTGTCCGCCACCAATTATAAAAACCTCTTCGTTGGCAGCTACAGCAAATACCTCGTCCCAGTTACGGCAAACGGTGCAATTGGGGAAATTTTCTGCCGGCGCCGATGTGATTACAATGTTTTTTCTGTTGGGTAATGCGCCTTTGGGCAACGATTCAAAAGTGCGCCTTCCCATAATAACCGTATGTCCCGATGTAACCGCTTTGAAATGTTTCAAATCGTTTGGCAAATGGCAAAGCAAATCTCCATCCCGACCAATGGCATTTTGTTCGTCGGCAGCAACAATCATACTGCAATTATTGGAGAATGAATTAATCGGTTGGTTTTCTTGATTTAAACTATCGTGATGCATTTTTTCTATTATTTGTAACTTATATTATACAGAAACCTCGCCTTTGATGTGTGGATGGGGGGCGTAATTGGTCAATTCAAAATCTTCGTATTTGAAGTCGAAAATACTTTTCACATCCGGATTTATCTTCATGGTAGGCAAATGACGTGGTTGGCGCGAAAGCTGTAACTTCACCTGTTCCAAATGGTTGTTATAGATATGCGCATCGCCAAAAGTGTGTACAAACGTGCCGGGTTGTAATCCGGTAACTTGTGCCATCATCAGCAGCAGTAACGAATAGGAAGCTATATTGAATGGAACGCCCAAGAAAATATCGGCGCTGCGTTGATAAAGTTGCAAACTCAATTTGCCATCTGCAACATAAAATTGGAAAAAAGCGTGGCAAGGTGGCAACTTCATGTTTGGCAAATCGGCTACATTCCAGGAGCTTACAATAATTCGTCGCGAGTCGGGATTGTTTTTCAATGTTTGTACCACTTCCGAAATTTGGTCAATGTGTCCCCCGTTGTAATCGGGCCACGACCGCCATTGGTAACCATAAATATGACCCAAATCGCCATTCTCATCTGCCCACTCGTCCCAAATCTTCACGTTATTGTCTTGCAGATATTTCACGTTTGTATCGCCATTCAAAAACCAGAGCAGCTCGTGAATGATTGATTTCAGATGCAACTTCTTGGTAGTGAGCATGGGGAAACCTTCACTTAAATCGAAACGTGCTTGATGACCAAAAATGCTGATGGTTCCGGTTCCGGTTCTGTCAGTTTTGTTAGTTCCTTCGTCCATAACACGTTGCAGCAGGTCGAGATATTGTTTCATACTTATATTTTTGATTTACATGTATTCAAAAAAAACATCTTTCGATTACATTTTGTATCGATTAAACAAAAGTACGATTTTTTTTCAACATTTTGCCCATTCGTCCCGGAGGTTTTATTCCTCATTTATCAAAATTAAAGAACTAAAACAGCAGTAAGTTGTTTTAATGTATATCTTTGACACACATTTTAAAAAAGTAAGAATATGAATTTATCAGAATTATTGAATGGTCCCATTGGACAATCGGTTGTAGGTAACATAGCCAATCAGTTGGGTTTAGACGAAAAGCAAGCCGCGAGTGCCGTAAACTTGGCTTTGCCTGCAATTTTGGCAGGGATGAATAAAAATGCCCAATCGCAACAAGGAGCAGAGAGTTTGAACAATGCTTTGGAGTCGAAACACGACGGTTCGCTGTTAGACAATCTTGCCGGTATATTGCAAGGTGGCACACAGGCATTGGAGACAGATGGAAACGGTATTTTAGGACATATTTTTGGCAACAATCGCTCGGCTGTAGAGCAAGGCATTTCGCAAAAAACAGGCATCAGTATGCAAAAAATTGGTCCGCTTTTGGCACTACTTGCTCCCATCGTGATGGCCTATTTGGGCAAAGAGAAACGCAAAACCAATACCGGAGCGGGTGGTTTGGGCGATTTGTTGGGCAGCTTGGCAGGTGGTAGTCAACAGAAATCTTCCGGCGGCGGATTGTTAGGAATGGTAACCGGTATGTTGGATAAAAACAACGATGGCAACATTGTTGACGATTTGTTAGGCAGCTTCTTAGGCGGAAAAAGATAACGTTTTTTCGGCAGTAATATTAAATTAAGAAAAGTTATACAAACAACCGACACCGGTTCGTTGTGGGCGAAATAGTTTGCTTCGCATTAAACGAAAGTGTCGGTTGTTTGTCTTATTTTTATCATTTATGAAACAGATTAAATCCAATAAACTACACAATAAATAATCAGAACAATGAAAAGAAAATTTGTACATTCGTTTTTGGCAACCTTCGCGTTGGTTGCATTGCTTTTAGCCGGCACTTCGTGCAGTTCAAACTCAAATTTTGACGAGAGTGATATCCAGGATATGATAAACCAATCGCTCAACGGGCAGTGGAAAATTGTGAATATCACGGTAAAAAAAGAGCATTGGGAGTGGAACGCGAGCAATACTTTTCCCGAAAAAGGGTATTACTCATGCACAGTAGATTTGCCCGAACTGACACAACCTATTTTTGACGAAGGAGCCGTTTTAGCTTACTACAAGTATAATAAAAACTCCAAAACGACACTTCCATACGTGCAAGTGTACGATTTTAGCTACGAGGACAACAACGGAGTTACGCATGTTGGCAATTATACCGAAAACATCAGTTGCGACTTCAACTTGGGCAGTCCGTCAACTGCAACCTTTATAATTGAAGCATCAGACAGAGAGCGATTTGATGCCGATTTGAGAAACCGAGATTTTCAGGTAGTACTAATCTGGTAACTCACCCATGCTTTGTAGTGCATCAGCTACTACAAACGAACTGCCGCCGATGAAAATGAAATCGTTTTTGTCGGCGTTCGTTTTTGCTGCCTCTATGGCATCGACAACTTGGTTGTAGGATTTGCCCTGCAACCCGTATTTTGCAGCTGCTTGTGCCAATTCTGCTTCATTCAATGCCCTTTCAATCAGTGGTTTTGTAAAGTAATAAATAGCATCTTTTGGCAATAATTGTAAAACGGCATCCACATCTTTGTCATTTACCATACCAAAAACCATGTGCAGTCGATAGTATCTCTCATTTTTCAATTGTTCGGCTATGTATCTAATTCCGTGTGCGTTGTGTCCGGTATCGCAAACCATGGTCGGGTTGTTTTGTAAAATTTGCCACCGTCCGTTGAGTCCGGTCAGTGAAGCTACTTGTTCAAATCCTTCATACACAGCTGTTTTTGGGATAGCATAACCCAAATTTTTGAGTTGCGATACAGCAGTTAACACTGTTTTTGCATTTCTTTCTTGCGCGTATCCACCCAAAGAACCTACCAAATTGGGATATTCTTGGGTGTTGTAGAGCCATTTGTTGTTTTTTCTTTCTGCCAAAAAATCGGGAAAATAAGTATCGGCAAAAACTATAGGAGCATTTTCTTGGGCTGCTTTTTTTACAAAAACTTGTTTTACAGCCTCGTCGTCGGTTTCACCAATCACTACCGGCGTGTTGTGTTTGATGATTCCGGCTTTTTCTGATGCAATTTCGGGCAAAGTACTTCCCAAAAATTTTTCGTGGTCGTGCCCGATATTAGTAATAATACTCAATTGAGGTGAGATGATATTGGTGCTGTCCAATCGTCCGCCCAAACCAACTTCTACAATGGCAACATCTACTTTTTGCATGGCAAAATAGAGAAATGCCATCTCCATCGTTAACTCAAAAAATGAAGGCATTATCGGTTCAAATTGGTCTTTGTGCTTTTCTACAAATTGTGTAACAAATTCTTTGTCAATCATTTTGCGATTTACTCGAATACGCTCTCTAAAATCAACCAAGTGTGGCGAAGTGTAAAGTCCGGTTTTATAACCCGATTTTTGAAGAATTGCCGCCAACAAATGTGATGTGGAACCTTTGCCGTTTGTGCCGCCTATATGAATGGTTTTGAACTTGTTATGCGGATTGCCAAATAATTTATCTAATGCCAAACTGTTATCTAATCCGGGTTTGTAAGCCAAACTACCAATGCGTTGGTATTCGGGCATTTGGTTGTAAAGATAGTGGAGAGTTTCGTTGTAAGTCATTTTTTTCTTTTTATAATGGTCGATTTCTGCTTATTATTCAAAAATACCTTGCAAAATTAGTCATTAATTGCGGAATGCAAAAGAGTGAACGATAAACTCTTGAAATAAACTTCGGGATAGGTTCCGTTTTTTTCCAAATAATACCAAATTCATCCAATATTTTTCTCAGATTTAGCAACTATTATGTGTCATTTCGTTTCCATAATTGGAAATAAATTGTTATATTTGTGAAAGTAATAACACCATACTTCCATTCAAAAAAAATCAATATAAATTCAAATATTTAGATTAATGACTAAGAGCGCGTTAGAAATTGCACGGGCGTGTTATGTGCCCAAAATGCCGGAAGATTTACGTGGCAATGTTAGCATCGAACAAGGTGCTGCAACCCAATCTGTTAGCGATCAAGACGAAATAAAGGCTTTGTTTCCAAATACTTACGGGATGCCGATTGTGAAATTTGTAAATTCGGATAAAAAACTACTTGCCGAAAAACCAATTAACGTTGGTGTGATTCTTTCGGGTGGTCAAGCACCCGGTGGGCATAATGTGATTGCCGGAATTTTTGACGGCATTAAAAAATTGCACCAAGATAGCAAATTATATGGGTTCACGATGGGACCTTCGGGGCTTGTCAATCATCAATACATGGAACTGACGGCTGATATTATTGATAACTATCGCAATACAGGTGGGTTCGACATGATTGGCTCCGGACGTACCAAATTGGACAAAAAGGAGCAGTTTGATCAAGGTCTGGAGATTTTGCAAAAACTGGAAATACAAGCGTTGATAATTATTGGCGGCGACGATTCCAATACCAATGCCTGCATTTTGGCAGAGTATTACAAATCGATTGGAGCCGAAGTGCAAGTAATTGGTGTACCCAAAACAATTGACGGCGACCTGAAAAATGAGCAAATCGAGACCTCGTTTGGTTTTGATAGTGCTTGTCGTGTCTATTCAGAACTGATAGGCAATGTGCAACGCGATTGCGATTCGGCAAAAAAATATTGGCACTTCATCAAGGTAATGGGGCGCACAGCATCGCACATTGCCTTGGAATGCGCGCTACAAACGCACCCCAATATTTGTATCATTTCTGAAGAGGTAGAAGAAAAAGGCTACACTCTGGTCGATATCATCGAGCACATTGCAGATATTATTGCCAAACGAGCCGAAAAAGGGATGAATTTTGGAACGGTTATTATCCCCGAAGGGTTGATTGAATTTATTCCGAAAATGAAAATTCTGATAAAAGAGTTGAACGAATTTCTTACCAATTTAGATAACTTGAGCATTGTGCGAAGTGGTCAGCAACGCGATTTTATAATCAGTAAGTTGTCGCCTGCCAATTCAGAATTTTATTCTACATTACCCGAAAATGTTGCCAATCAGTTGGTTCTGGATAGAGACCCGCATGGTAATGTATTGGTTTCGATGATTCAGACCGAGGAACTGCTTGCCCAAATGGTAGCCAAACGATTAGATGAAATGGCAAAAGAAGGAAAATACAAAGGAAAATTTGCAACCATCACGCACTTTTTTGGTTATGAAGGCCGATGTGTAGCCCCATCCAATTTTGATGCCGATTATTGTTACTCTTTGGGCTACACTGCCTCTATGCTTGCTGCGGCAGGCAAAACCGGGTACATGTCGTCAGTGCGCAACACTACTGCTCCCGCCAAGGAGTGGATTGCCGGTGGCATTCCCATGACCATGATGATGAATATGGAACGCAGACAAGGCGAACGTGTGGCGGTAATCAGAAAAGCGTTACTTAATTTGGAATCGAAACCATTTGTTTATTATGTTTCTAAACGCGATAAATGGGCACTCGAAACATGCTACATTTATCCGGGACCGATACAATATTTTGGACCGACGGAAGTATGCGACCAACCAAGCATGACCTTACTGCTGGAGCAGGACAGGATAAAATAATTCCCGATAGAGACGAGTAAACGATAATTGAAATCTTGAAATATTAACCGTCAGATAATGACGGTTGCAGAAAGTTCATGGATGAAAAGTCTGTGGACTTTTTTAGTGTTTAAGTTTTGTAATTTGATTTTAAAAAATGTGTTTGTACAGAAAATCTCACCAAAGGCGTAATTAAAAAAATAATCAGCTGAATTTCAACTGATTATTTTTGCTTAGATTGTTGTCCTACCAGGATTCGAACCTAGACTGACTGAACCAAAACCAGGAGTGCTACCATTACACCATAGGACAATCCTTATTTGCTTCGTTAAAAGCGGTACAAAAGTAGTATATTATTTATTACTGTCAAAATATTTCAGCATGAATTTTAGTTTTTTTATTTTCCTGCAATGGTTTAAAAAACCAATCGTGCTCGGCAAGCAATGCCCTTTTCTTTTGTAACAATCTGAAAATAATAATCTTGTTCGTTTTCTATTTTTCGGAATACTTCGCCGTGGTCGCCAAAAGTAATTTCTTTCAGAAAATTTATTTCTAAACGTTTGGGCGTGTGCTGTTGGTAGAAATCTAACGAAAAACAGTCGGCAATCCATTGAATGTAGTAAGCACTGCTGGCGTGTTTGTTGATGTCGATATGGCTATATTTCACTTCGAACCGATTGGCAACTTCGCCTTTGACGTTGGGAATGCGCGAAGGCACGCCAATGGGTGTAGTTTCGGCAACAATGAATTGTTTGAGCGACGGAAGCGTGTCAAGCAGAACACTTTGCCGGGTATTCATATTGATAATTGCCCAGGATGAGGAAGCGTACCCGATAACTTTTTCATCGCCATTCGTGATACGAAAATTACGTGTTGTGAAATAAGAATCCACATCTTGAATCCATGTTTCAATAACAATTTCTTCATCTTCCTTCGGAAATCTGTCTATATTTATCACGAAACGAGAGAGCACCCAAGTGTAATTTTCCGCTTGCAATTTTAGCAGACCAAACCCGTTGTTGTCGGCATCGGCTCCAGCCGTTTTCATGATAAGATGAAACAACGACGAAAGCGATACTTTCATCTGAAAATCGATGTGTTGCGTTGTTATTTTGTACCGATATTTTCGTTTATTACCCATAGCTAAGATATTTGTTCCGATTTATTGCGCTGTGAGCAGAAAATAATTTTTCTTGCCTCGCTGCGCGAGAATATATTTATCGGCAATGAGGTGTGAGGCATCGATGGTTGCTTCAAAATCGTCCACTTTGTCTTTGTTGATAGAAACGCCACCGGCTTGCACCGTTTTGCGCAACTCACCTTTGGATGGGAAAACCGCGGCATGATCGGTGAGTAAATCGATAATTTTTATGCCATTCGTAAGCTCATCTTTGGAGATATTGAATTGTGGAACTCCCTCAAAAACTTGTAAAAAAGTAGTTTCATCTATGGTGTGCAAAACTTGAGAAGTGGCTTTGCCAAACAAAATTTCGGACGCGCTCACTGCCATTTCGTAGTCTTCGCGACTGTGTACCATGGTGGTAACTTCTTCTGCCAATCGTTTTTGCAACGGACGCAAATGGGGTGCTTCTTGTTGTTGTGCAACAAGCGATTCTATTTCCTCTTGTGATAGAGCTGTAAAAATCTTAATGTATTTTTCGGCATCGGCATCGCTCACGTTCAACCAGAATTGGTAAAACTTGTAAGGAGATGTGTATCTGCGGTCTAACCAGATATTTCCGCTTTCCGTTTTCCCAAATTTGCCGCCATCGGCTTTGGTAATCAGCGGGCAAACCAAAGCAAAAGCTTCTCCTCCTTCTTTGCGGCGAATGAGCTCTGTACCGGTCGTAATATTGCCCCATTGGTCGCTTCCTCCCATTTGCAAACGGCAATTATTTTCTTTGTAAAGATGCAGAAAATCATATCCTTGCAGTAGTTGGTACGAAAATTCGGTAAAAGACATACCTTCGCCACTCTCGCCGCTCAAACGTTTTTTTACGGAGTCTTTCGCCATCATATAATTGACCGTGATGTGTTTGCCAATATCGCGAATGAACGAGAGAAACGAGTAGTTTTTCATCCAATCGTAGTTGTTTACCAGTTCGGCTTTATTGGGTTTGTCGCTGTCGAAATCGAGGAATTTGGAAAGCTGTTGGTGTATGCACTCTTGGTTGTGTCGCAATGTTTCTTCGTCCAAAAGTTTTCTCTCTGCCGATTTCATCGATGGGTCGCCAATCATACCCGTGGCTCCTCCAACAAGAGCAATTGGTTTGTGTCCGGCTCGTTGCAAATGCTTGAGCATCATTACACCAACCAAGTGACCGATATGCAGTGAATCTGCCGTTGGGTCTATTCCAACATATCCGGCAGTGGGCTCTTTCAATAATTGTTCTTCTGTGCCGGGCATTATTTCATGAATCATCCCGCGCCAGCGAAGTTCTTCTACAAAGTTCATATTTCTAACTTGTTTTTTAATAAGCGAATAAAAACAACCGGTTACTGTTTTATTTCTAACGCAGTGTGCAGTTGCGAAAAACGATTACAAAGGTACAATTTCTTGTGCAGAAATCCGATTATTTTTGTTTTTCCTTGTGAAAATTGGGAGTATTGGTTTATGAATTGGGTCAATAGATAGATGTCAACTGTGGTCGTGAAACCATTTTGTTTGAAATTTATGCAGGTTAAAAATTCTTTATGTACATATTTTGAAATTACCTTTAACCAAACATAACCTTATTCTATTATAATTTCAGTTCTATCTTGTATTCTACTTGCGGTTCATTTATCAAAAACAGTTCGAGTTCTTTTTTATTGTTGAATCCGCTTAATTTTTGGCGATATGTTTTGGCTATTCGAGCGTTTTCTATCTCTAATTTTCGATTTTTACTTATTGCTAAAAACTCTTCTTCTTTATCAATACCCAGAAATCGTCGGTTTGCTAAATTGGCTGCTATTCCGGTGGTGGAACTTCCTGTAAACGGGTCTATAATCCATGCGTTTTGCTTTGTCGATGCCAAAATCAGACGTGTCAAAACCGATAATGGCTTTTGTGTCGGGTGTTTTCCGCACGATTTTTCCCAAGGTGCAATTGCCGGCAATTTCCACACATCTTTCATTTGCTTATCCCCGTTGAGCTGCTTCATCAGCTCATAATTAAAATAGTGTGGAACTTTTTCATTTTTCCTTGCCCAAATAATTTGTTCGGTGGAATGCGTGAAATAGCGACACGAAAAGTTTGGTGGTGGATTTGATTTTTGCCAAGTGATGATATTGAGAATTTTAAATCCTAATTCTGTAAGAATTTGTCCGACAGAGAAAATGTTGTGCATCGTTCCGCTTATCCAAATGGTGGCATCTTCTTTCATTTTATCTCGAATTAGCGAGAGCCATTGCCGATTAAAACCGTCGATAAATTCAAATCCTTCCGACTTATCCCACTTACCTTTGTTCACGCTAACTATTTGTCCGCTTTGGATAGACAAACCATTGTTAGACAAAAAATAAGGCGGGTCGGCAAACACCATATCAAACTTATGCTCAAATTGCGACAAAAGCTCCATTGTATCTCCGTGAAGAAGATAGAAATTTAATCTGCATATTCTTCAATTTCAGTTGTTACATAATCTTCACTATCCAAAACAATTTCTTGACTTCGATACATTTCCCTTACCTTTGACACAGCTTCATCGATATTTTTAGCTTCAATTTCAATTATCTTTGATAGAAATTCTTGAATTTCAATTTTAAATGTTTCCATAATTTACTTTTTTATATTTACCACGCCCGATAAATTCTATTATTCCCTTATCTCTCAATATTTGTAACTGTTGCCTGATTTTGTCTTTAATAAAATTATTATTTGGATATTTCACTTTTAGTCTGTATTAGCCCGTAATAACCGAGCACTTTAATTTTATTTAATTTAATTTATTA
>CAZVWS010000026.1:0-29886 GCA_964631255.1 uncultured Dysgonomonadaceae bacterium
TTACCAAGGAAGTGCTCTACCTCTGAGCTACATAGGCAAACAAAAAAATAAGTAGGAACAAGCGGCTTTTTCCGGTTTGCTCCACCGTTTTTCTTTTTTTTACAGAGCGAAAAATTACCGTTGATTTGTCTTGTGTTATATTGATTGTTAGTAGCTTAATTCTGCCTTTACTCTAAAAAACAAGGATGCTTGCTTGCAATCTATCTAACCGTGAACGGACTAATCAAAAAATGTACCAATCAACTCTGGGGTGCAAAAGTACAATATTTTTGTAAATCCACAAATTATTTTTCAAATATTTTTTCGGTTGTGGTCAAGTTTATTCATTTTTATCATTTTAGATGCTTTTTTCTGAATTTGTATCGATTAAAGCATCCGGTGTTGTGATTACAAACAGGTATTTCTATTTTTAACTGTTTATCGATTCAATCAAGGCACTCAAATTAGATGTAAGTAGTCTCACAGCTATCGCCATTAATATGACACCAAAAACTTTTCGAAGTATAAATGCTCCCGATGCACCCAATATTTTCCTCACCGGGTCTAAAAATCGTAAAACCAAAAATACGATTAGCATATTGATAGCAACGGCTATTATTAAGTTGATGGTGGAGTACTCGGCACGCATAGAAAGTAGCGTGGTAAAACTGCCCGGTCCGGCAATGAGTGGGAAAACTACCGGGAAAAGTGTAGATGATTTGCTGTCGGGGTTGTCGTTTTTAAAAATTTCTACACCAAAAATCATTTCGATGGACAAAATGAGCAAAACTACTGCTCCTGCCACGGCGAAGGAGGAAATATCTACTTGAAAAAGTCGCAAAATCCATTCGCCAACAAAAAGGAAAAAAATGAGAAAGAAAAACGAATAGGACGATGCTTTTAATGGGTTGATTGTCTGCTCTCTGTTTTTTAATTCTATAAAAATGGGTACAGAACCGGTAACGTCTATGATGGCAAACAAAACAAGAAACGCGCTTAAAATTTCTACAATATCAATGGAAAACATATTTGGTTGAAGATTTGGTAAGTAATCGAACTGCAAAGTTACAAAAAAATATACAAATAAACGAGTGTTTGAGCGTTTGTTACACTTCGATGGAGGATATTTTTTCTAAGGTAAAATAAGTGTCGTGTGCAAAATTCATGAATTTAATGATTTTGAATGCATTAAAATGGTGGAAAAATCGTTTCCGAAAGGCTTTTAATGTTGCCGAATTATTGTTGCAATCGATGATGTTTTCAACGAAATTTGTCTCTTCTATAAATTGCACAATCGATGGATGAAACCGGACAATAATTTTACAAATATCGTCGGCATCTTGTTTGAAAAAATCATCTTTGCTCTCGAAAAACTGCTGCAATGCTGCAAATGACTGACGGCTATACACGAGCATTTGCCCATTGGGTGCATTCATTATTTTCTGCAAAGCGGGACCTGTGCCAAACGGCACCCGATTGGAATATCGTGCCATGGGATAGACGAACGCTTCCGGCAACTCTCGCACACCATTCAAAGGGAATATTTTTTGCAAAAAATAAAAATCTTCGCCTCCTTGCTGGCGTCCCATGCCTCCAACACGCACGTAGGCATCGGCAGAAACAGAAAAAGCCGAGCCAATGGTGTGATAGTAATATGGAAATCCGCTCTTACACAGTTGGTCTCTGAAATAGCGAATATATTTTTCGTATTGGCGGATGGGCTTTTCTAACTGTGGTTCATTGCTTTCTACTCGATGCAAAAAATTGTGTATGGTGCAATGCAGCGACCCTTCCGATTGGTATGCTTGGAAAATTTCGTAAAAGAAATTGGAAGAAACGGTGCAGTCGGCATCCAGCGAAACAATAATTCCATTTGGATTTTGCGTGTCCAAAAAATGGTTTACCGCCAAGTCCATCCCTATTTTTCGTGCCAATCCTACTCCGGCATGTTTGCGAGGCAGTTTTTCAAAAATAGTGGCTGCAAAATCCAAATTCTCTTTTCTATTGAGGTTCGCAAATTGTTCTATCTCTTTCAGCGTCTTTCGGTTTTGCGCCACTTCGGCTTCGCTACTCCTCACACTCGTATTCAGAATAATGGCAATTAATATCTTTGCTTCAATTGGTTGGCAGGCGCATAAACTTTGTAGAGTGGTAATCAGGTTGGGCTCGTTGTAACAAGGAATTACTACAACCATGTCTGCAGCAAAATTGGGTGAAAATCTGTCTTGCAGATATTCGCTTTTCTGTTTGTCGATATATTTTTGCCAGTTTTTCACAAAAAAAGATAACCCCGCTTGTGTTGTTCAAGCAGGGTTGGTTTTTTCAATTATTTATTCCGTTATTATTTCTTTTCGGGGGTTGTTTTTGGGGTTGTGGTT
Organism: uncultured Dysgonomonadaceae bacterium; assembly: GCA_964631255.1. Classification (GTDB taxonomy): domain Bacteria; phylum Bacteroidota; class Bacteroidia; order Bacteroidales; family Dysgonomonadaceae; genus JBGZFC01. The sequence continues at coordinate 2,358 of CAZVWS010000026.1, forward strand.
TGAGGACCATATTTTTTATTCAAAAAGGTGATAACCTCCTCGGTGATGTCATATTTTTCGTCGGCATACAAAATATTATCGGCTGCTGTATTGCTAAAGATAATTTGATAACCTTTGTCTTTATTAAACTCCACCAAACGCACTTTTACCGTGTCGCCCAATTCTATATTCAGTTTTTGTTGTTCCAAAGCAAACTCTTGTGCCAGACGTTCTGCCATGATTTGGTAATCTTGTTGCATTTTCATCAAGCGTTGTTGCTCTTGTTCTGCTCTCTCTTGGCTCAAAAAGGCATTGTTTTGTAATTTGCGTTGAAACTCTTGAGCAGCTTCGTTAAATTGTCTCTCTTTTTGATTCAACGATGCTCTTGAGTTTTCTTCGGTGCGCATCAAGGCTTCGTTTAGGTCTTTTGCGAAATTGTAATTCAGTAACAAAGAATCTACATTGATGTAGGCAATAGGCAGAGTTACGGACGAGTCGCTCATCATCGATGTTAAATCTTTTGATTTGTTGTTTCCTTGTGTTTGTTTTTGAGAGAAAAACAGGATGTAAAGTGCAATAAGTGCAACAGCTAATACCCCGCTTACAATGTAAGAGTAATTATTTTTCATTATTCTAATAAATAAGTTGATTTGTTATATTTTTTCGTTTTTAAGTATCTTTATTACAGGACTTTCTTTTCTATAACTTTCGCGGTCTTGGGATGTGGCGCACGAAATATTTCTGCTTTTCATGGCTTTACTTGCCCCGATGTGTGTATTGGGGAATTTTCCTGATTTGGTAAAAAAAACGCGCACTCCCATCAACAAGATGGCAATGAGCAAAATAAGGGAACCTAAGAGCACTACTTTTATCATGTTATTTTCAAATTGTGGCGCAAAGATAATTGAATTAACAAATTAATCCACCATTTTTCTTATTAAAGAAGCTAAATATTTTGTGTAACCGATTTTTTTTTCTATTTTTATCCGCCGTTAAGGAAAATATAACTCACAATAAATATAAAATAACATGACAATTAAAGAGCTTGAACCTGCTATTGTGTGGAAATACTTTTACGAGATTTCTCAAATTCCACGCCCATCAAAAAAAGAAGAAAAAATTTGCGCCTATTTGGTCGATTTTGCAAAACAACACAATTTGCAAGTGGCACAAGATGAAGCCGGCAACGTGTTGATAACCAAACCAGCTACTGCCGGAAAAGAAAACGTTCCAACCATCATATTGCAATCGCACGTGGATATGGTTTGCGAAAAAAACAGCGATGTTACACACGATTTCGATAACGACCCCATCCAAACCATTATTGATGGCGATTGGGTAAAAGCAAACGGAACTACCTTGGGTGCCGACAACGGCATTGGCGTTGCTGCCCAATTGGCTGTATTGGCTTCAGACAATTTGGAGCACGGAAAAATTGAAGCACTTTTTACCGTGGACGAAGAAACCGGCTTGACGGGTGCAAACTCGTTGAAAAAAGATTTCTTTACAGGCGAGATATTACTCAATTTGGATACCGAAGAAGAAGGCGAAATTTATATCGGCTGTGCCGGCGGCAAAGGAACAAAAGCTTACATAGAATATAAGAAAGAAAAATCACCCAAAAACTATTTCTGGTTCCAGGTGCAAGTAAAAGGATTGCGCGGCGGACACTCGGGAGGCGATATACACAAAGGACTTGGCAATGCCAACAAAATTTTGAACCGCTTTTTGTATTCGCTCATGGCAAAAAAATACAAAATGGAACTTGCCGAAATTGGCGGTGGAAATCTGCACAATGCCATTGCACGCGAAGCGTATGCCGTAGTAGGTGTGAAAGAAAAATACAAAGAAGAAGTTCGTGTGCAACTGAACGTAATTTTAGCTGAGGTACAAAATGAATTGAAAAAAATAGAGCCAAACTTAGATATTCAATTAGAATCGGTGAAAGCACCATCCAAAGTTATCAAGAGAAGTGTTGCCAAAAAATTAATTTATGCCATTTATGCTTGTCCGCACGGAGTTATTTCTATGAGTCAAGATATTGAAGGCTTGGTTGAAACTTCTACCAACTTGGCATCTATCAAAATGCTCAAAGGCAATGTCATAGAAATATCTACCAGCCAACGCAGTTCGGTAGAATCTGCCAAAATGGATATTGTAAACATGGTGGCTTCCGTATTTAAGCTTGCCGGAGCAAAAGTGGTACATAGCGATGGATATCCCGGCTGGCAACCAAATCCCAACTCCAAAATCTTGAAACATGCAAAAGACGAATATTTTAAACTTTTCAAGAAAAAAGCAAAAATAAAAGCCATACATGCCGGTTTGGAATGCGGTTTGTTCTTAGAGAAATATCCCAACTTAGATATGATTTCTATCGGACCCGACGTAATAGAAGTACACTCACCCGACGAAAAAATGAAAATATCGTCCGTACCCAAATTCTGGGATTATTTGGTGAAAATACTTGAAAATATGCCCGCAAAATCCGAATAAAAATAATAAACAAACGTAGCATTCGTTATTATTTCTGAACGAGTTAATAACAACCATTATGAACGTGAAAGTATGACCCGCGTGTTCCTACTTTCGCGTTCTTCCATACACACAATGAAAATATTAAAGTACCTACTCCCAATCCTTGTATTTGTTGTCGGCTCATTGGCATCGTGCAATACCGATATAAAATACTCCACCAATCCGGGCGACCGATTGCAATTTTCGGCAGATACCGTCCGCTTCGATACCGTGTTTACCACAATCGGTTCGGCAACCCAATTGCTCAAAGTTTATAACAAGAACAAACAAGCCGTGCTTTTGGAGCAAATCAGACTCGAAAACCATGCCACAAGCGGTTTCCGAATAAATGTAGATGGCATGAGTGGCACAGAATTCAACAACGTGGAGGTTTTGGGTGGAGATAGCCTTTTTATTTTCGTGGAAGTTACCATCGATCCAACTTCGCAAAACAACCCGGTTTTGTTTGAAGATAGAATCCATTTCACGCGAGCAGGAGCAGATCAAACTGTCCTTTTAGAAGCTTTTGGGCAAGATGCCTATATTTGGAAGAAAAAAATCATTGAAAACGATACCATACTTACCGGCGAAAAGCCATTTCTGTTGCAAGATTCACTTATTGTAAAACAAGGGGTTACGCTAATTATTAAAGAAAATGCTCGTTTCTTTTTCGATAGAAATGTGGGCTTTTTCGTGAATGGAACGGTCGTTGCCGAGGGAACAACAGATAATCCGATTGTGTTTAGAGGCAGTCGTAGCGACTATATGGTTGGCGAAGTTTCGTACGACTTGGTTCCCGGACAATGGGAAGGCGTATATGTGGATTCGCTCAGCTTTGGCAATCGTTTTGAAAATGTGCAGATTAGAAATGCCAATTATGGAATAAAATTTCACCATTCGGAAGATACCAGCAAGAAAGCGATACTCAGAAATGTAATTATTCACAATCATTTGTCCGACGGATTGCAAGCAATAAACTGCGACATAGATGTTTACAACTCGCAAATTTCCAATACGGGCGGAGCAACTGTGCGACTGATAGGCGGGAAATACGATTTTATACATTGCACTATCGGGAATCATTTCAATTGGGAAGCGCGGCTTTCGGCTGCCTTAGTTGTTGGTAACAAGTTGGGCGACAATGGTGTGCCTTTGCAAAGTTTCAGATTGGTCAATAGTATTGTAGAAGGTTCACAACGGGATGAAATTTCTTTCGAGATAATGGAGGGTATTCCGGTAAATTATCTGTTTGTTAGTAATTTGCTTAAATCGGAAGAGAAGATAAATGCCCATTTTGTGAACAATCTGTGGAACTCAAAAGAAAAAACATTCCGTTTAATCAATGAAGACAACGATCGGATTTACGATTTTCAATTAGACTCGGCAGCCACAGCTATTAATGCTGCTTCGTTGCAGTATGCTTTGGATTTGCCTATCGATTTGAAAGGAGTTTCCAGACTCTCGGATGCCGGTCCCGATATGGGTTGCTACGAATTTATTCCCGAGTAATTCTACTATTTTTCGCTCACGAAGTACACGAAGTTTTGCCCCATGAATAGAGCCGTCTTTTTTCTTTTATTGTTCCTTGCTATTGCATCGGTTTCCTTTTCGCAAAACCAGATTCGTGTCGTGTTCTACAATGTAGAGAATCTTTTCGATACAAAAAATGATTCCTTAAAAAACGACGAGGAGTTTTTGCCCGATGGCTCCAGGTGGTGGACGCCACGACGGTATTGGGACAAACAAAAAAATATTACTCGAGTCATTACTGCCCTTGGTGGCATGCGCTCGCCGGCTATCGTGGGTATGTGTGAAGTAGAAAATGATTCGGTTATTTTTGACCTTACCCGTCGCTCGCCACTGCGGGCACAAGGATATAAATATGTCATGACCGATTCGCCCGACCACAGAGGTATCGATTTAGCCCTTTTGTACCAACCGGATCAATTCAAATTGCTTTACTACAACGAGTACGAGATACAGTTTAAAGATAAAAACGCCCGCCCAACCAGAAATTTGTTGCACGCAACCGGTCGAGTTATCAATGGAGACAGTTTGGATGTTTTTCTCTGCCATTGGCCCAGTAGGAGCGGAGGGCAGCGCGAAACAGAGCATGCACGTGTAGATGCCGCCAATTTGCTACGCACAAAAGTAGATAGTCTGTTTGCCGTTCGCCAAAAAGCAAATATCATCATTATGGGCGATTTTAATGACCATCCCGACAACAAAAGTATATTTAAAACGCTGAAAGCAAGAAGTATCAACTATTTTAGAAGCGATTTTGAACTATACAATCTGTTTTTTCATAAAATGAAGAAGCGCGATTTTGGCACTTACTTTTTTCAAGGAAAATGGGAAGTGTTGGATCAAATTATTGTGAGTGGCAATATGCTGACAGACAGTAGCTCCGTGTATGTGAAAGATGGTGAAGCGCACGTTTTTAAACCCGATTTTTTGTTGGAAACTGATAAAGCTACCGGTAAGAAAAAACCATACAGAACCTATTTGGGACTGAGGTATGTGGGCGGATTTAGCGACCATCTTCCCGTTTTTGTAGATTTGATTATAAAATAATAGGGAACTCGCCATTTGTTTTGTTTGACAAACTGAATAATTAATTTTACTTTTGCATCGGTAGTTTCTTGTTTTGAAACTGCAACGAAGCCAAGCTCGAATATTCACATTTTAATTGCTTATATATATGAATTTGCTTTTTATGAACCTCAATGGTTGGGAAATTCCAATTATTTTTCTGGTTATTTTATTACTTTTTGGAGGAAAAAAAATTCCTGAACTCATGAAAGGATTGGGCAAAGGAATCAATAGTTTCAAAAAAGGGTTGTACGATGTGGAAGACGAAATAAAATCGGAACCCGATAACAAAAACTCTTCCGAGCAAAAATAGCGTCACCCAAAGGGTTGTGCGGAACTGAACGAACAACTTTTCTCTAAAAACGAGCATAATGTCAGATAAAGAGATGTCGTTTTGGGAACACCTGGAAGAGTTTAGGTGGACTTTGATACGTATCCTGCTTGCAATAGCATCGGGTACTGTATTGGGGTTTATTCTCATCCCGCGCATTTTTGAGACCATTATTCTTGCACCACGTTCTTCCAATTTTGTTACCTACCGTTTGCTACAAAAAGCGGGAGAATATCTGCCTTTTTTGCCCGATTTTTCGGCTCAATCATTTTCGGTAGAGATTCTCAATATCAACATGACCACGCAGTTTATGACCTATATTTCTGCTTCGTTTGCCTTCGGCATGTTGCTTGCAATTCCGTTTCTGATTTACGAATTGTGGAAATTTATCAGCCCCGCTCTTTACGAAAACGAAGTAAAAGGGGTGAAAATGGCTTTTGGATTTGGCGGATTTATGTTTCTTATCGGTTGTTTGGTGGGCTATTTTCTTGTTTTTCCTCTCATTTTCCGATTTCTGATAACCTTTGAGTTGAGTGCTACCATCGAAAATCGCATCTCGCTCGATTCTTATATGAATAACTTTTACACGCTCATCCTCATCATGGGCTTGGTTTTTGAATTGCCACTCGTTTTTTGGCTACTCTCCAATTTGGGACTTATTTATCGTCCTTTTTTCAAGAAATATCGCCGACATGCCATCGTGGGCATGCTCATTCTTGCCGCGTTCATTACACCAAGTGGCGACCCATTTTCGTTGTTTGTTGTGGCAATGCCTCTTTATCTGTTGTGGGAAATTAGCGCGTTTGTAGTAAAAAAGTCTCCTCCCGAAAGCTCAAAAGAATTGGTTGCAAATGTAGAGAGTTAATCCGCTATTTTACTCCACTAAAACTTCTTTACAGGTAACAATATAAAAACCCCACTCGCCATATTAGGGAGTGGGGTTTCCTGTTTTCAAAAAATCTGAAAATATTAGTTGATAGCAATTTTATGTGCTACACCGTCAATTTGCAAAATATAGACCCCATTTTTCAATTGTACGGGAATGGAAAATTGGTCGTTGAGACTACCATTGTATAGTAGTGTTCCGTTTGTAGAATAGAGGCTGATGGTTGCGCCCAAATCCACGTTTGAGAAATAAATAATTCCGTCTTTGTTCCAAAGTTTGTAATTTACTTGGCTATTTTCTTCTATGCTAACCGGTACACCATCGTAAGGAACAGAGTTGCCGCCAAAATAGTCGCGTACATCCCATTTTTTGCCTCTGGCAATTTCCACATGGGCGGTTGTTGCAACATTTTGGTCAGCCGGATCGGATAGTGTGTCAAAAATATAAAGCAATCCGAGGTCGGGCATGGGTAGTGTTGCCAAATCGTTGATAAATCTATTCATCTCTTGCCCTCTCAACCGATTATTGAATACGCCAATTCGTGTCAAAATGGATAAATTTGCCGGAGGCAATATTACTTTTTCCAATCTGTTTTTGAAAGCACTTACGGCTGTCAGGCGAATTTGGTTGGTCAGGTCGAGTTCTTCCATTCGGTTGTCATAACAATAAAGTTCCTTCAATTCGGTGTTTTTGCTTAAATCTAAATCATCTAATCTGTTGCCATAAACTCTCAAATCTTGCAATCCTGTATTTTTCGAAACGTCTAACGAGGTCAACAGATTGTTAGATATGCGTAAGTCATACAAGTACGGATTTTTTGACGCGTCAAAATCGGTAATCTTGTTATTGAATGCATATAGAATCAAAATTTTTCCATAGCCGTGTTTAGGTTGGTTTGGGCAGATAGCTGAAATGTGAATAAAATCAGCAAAAGCGTGATAAAAGGGAATCTTTTTTTCATTACTAATTTGTATTTTTAAATTATGAAGTTGCAAAGGTCTTATTTTTTTCTGTTACGCATGCAGTAAATCCGTTAAATTAAAGTTAATAATATGAAAGATAAAATGGCTCGCATCCGTTTGCTGTGGCAAGTTTTTCTGATTTTTTCACAGGAATTGGCATCTACTGATTTGTACGATAGAACCCTACAACGAAAATACATATCGAAAAACTAAATTTATTGACGTTTCATATCACAGTTTTTGGATTAAACAATATTAGTAACATATAATTTTATAGAGAAAAAATCCACACGAAGTAAAGTACAACCCAAAAAAATATAGCTAATTGCCGTTATTTTCGTACTTTTGCTCGATGCAAGATGTGTATAAAACCATAGAGCAGCCTGCCGAAGGCTATATAACGGAAAAGAAAAGCAAGTTTATCTCGTTCATTTTTCCGGTAAAAACACCCGAACAGGTAAAAGAAATCGTGGACGAATATCGCAAAAAATACTACGATGCGCGCCACGTTTGTTGGGCGTATATGCTGGGCACAGCGCGCGAAGATTTCCGCTCAAACGACGACGGCGAACCATCGGGCACAGCCGGACGCCCCATTTTGGGACAAATAAATTCTGCTGAACTCACCAATGTACTCATTCTTGTAATCCGATATTTTGGAGGCACGCTTTTGGGCACAAGCGGACTCATAAAAGCCTACAAAGAGGCGGCAGAAGATGCTATAAATCACGCCCAAATTGTGGAAAAAACCATCGACCGGGAGTTTACCATCCAATTCGATTACACCCTGCTGAATGACGTGATGCGTGTTCTCAAACAATTTGAAGAAGCAAAATGGACGCAACATTTCACCGAAACCTGCCACATGACGCTCACCATCAGAAAATCGCAATTTCAGCGGCTGCACAATGCGCTGGCGCAAATATATGGGGTAACTGTGAAAGAGTGAAAGTTTTTTGTACGAAATGCCATTTCATTGCACTCAAATAAAGAACAAATTACAACAAAAAACACAAAAATTATTTTTGCTTACACAATTTTACTACTTTTGCACCCGAAACACATTATTGTGCATACGTTATCAAAATAAAAAGAAGCAAATTTGAATGGAAAAAAACTTGGTTATCGTAGAGTCGCCCGCGAAGGCAAAAACAATTGAAAAATTTTTAGGAAAAGATTTTCACGTTATGTCCAGCTACGGGCATATACGCGATTTAAAGAAAAAAGACTTTAGCATCGACATCGAAGATAATTTTAAACCTATTTACGAAATACCTGCCGACAAAAAAAAGTTGGTTGCCGAACTCAAAGCAGCTGCAAAAAAAGCAGAAACCGTGTGGTTGGCTTCCGATGAAGACCGCGAGGGAGAGGCCATTTCGTGGCACTTGTACGAAGTGCTCGATTTGAAAGGGAAAGACACCAAACGGATTGTTTTTCACGAAATTACCAAGCCCGCAATTTTAGAAGCAATAAAAAATCCGAGAACCATCAACAAAAATCTGGTCGATGCACAACAAGCGCGACGTGTTTTGGATCGCATCGTCGGTTTTGAGCTATCGCCCGTGCTGTGGCGAAAAATAAAACCGGCACTTTCCGCCGGACGCGTACAATCTGTTGCCGTGCGATTAATCGTGGAACGCGAGCGCGAAATACAGAATTTCCAATCGGAATCGGCATACCGTATCATTGCCATTTTCTCGAAGGAGGAAAACGGACAACAATACGAAATAAAAGCAGAATACAACAAACGTCTGAAAACCAAAGAAGAGGCTCTCGCTCTTTTGGAAAAATTGAAAACATCCGATTTCAAGGTCGAAGATATTACCACCAAACCTACAAAAAAATCGCCGGCGGCACCATTCACCACTTCCACGTTGCAACAAGAAGCCTCACGAAAATTAGGATTCTCCGTTGGTCAAACCATGATGGTAGCGCAGCGACTTTACGAATCGGGACGAATTACCTATATGCGTACCGACTCCATGAATCTTTCCGCTTTGGCAATCCAAACCGCCAAAACCGAAATTACCGAGCAATATGGCGATAAGTATCTGAAAATAAGAAAATATACAACCAAAGCCAAAGGCGCGCAAGAAGCGCACGAGGCAATCCGCCCAACCTATATTAGCGAGCACGAAGCCGGAAGCACTGCACAAGAAAAACGACTCTACGAACTCATCTGGAAACGAACCATTGCTTCGCAGATGGCGGATGCCGAATTAGAAAAAACGGTTGCTACCATCGATATTTCCAATGCCGATGGCAAATTTATCGCCACCGGCGAAGTGATAAAATTCGACGGATTTTTGCGTGTGTACATGGAAGGAACCGACGACGAACACAGCGAAAACGAAAACGGACTGCTTCCTCCCATGCACGTGAAAGAGATTTTGGCAATGGATGAAATAGTTGCCACACAACGATTCACGCAACGCCCACCACGCTATACCGAAGCGTCGCTTGTACGCAAAATGGAGGAGTTGGGCATCGGTCGCCCTTCTACCTACGCGCCCACCATTTCTACCATTCAAAACCGGGAATATGTCGAAAAACGGACGGTCGAAGGGCAAGAAAGAAAATACAATATACTCACCCTGAAAAAAGGAGCGATAAAAGATACCGACAAAAAAGAGATTGCCGGTACCGACAAAAATAAATTGGTTCCCACCGATATAGGAATTGTGGTGAATGACTTTTTGGTAGAATATTTTTCACGAATTGTAGATTACAACTTCACTGCCGATGTAGAAAAAGATTTCGACATCATTGCCGAAGGCAAACAGACTTGGAACAGCTCCATCAAAGAATTTTACAAAGCATTTCACTCAGTAGTGGAAGAAACCATGGATATGCGCATGGAGTTTAAAGCGGGAGAACGGGTTTTGGGAGTTGACCCCAAATCGGGACGACAGCTTTCGGTGAAAATCGGCAGATACGGTCCACTCGTGCAAATCGGAACTCCAAACGAAGAAGAAAAACCAATTTTTGCCGCGTTACAGAAAAACCAATCCATCGAAACCATCACTATTGAAGAGGCTTTAAAACTCTTTGAATTGCCGCGCAAGTTAGGCAATTTTCGTGAAAAAGAGATGGTAGTAGCAGTGGGTCGGTTTGGGCCCTATGTGAAACACGACGGCAAATTTGTATCCATACCCAAAGAATTTGACCCGCTGAAAATTACGGACGAAGAAGCGATAGAACTCATTGAGGCAAAAGAGAAAAAAGACAGAGAAAAACTGATTAAAACTTTTGAAGAAGAACCCGAAATACAGGTATTGAACGGCAGATACGGACCATATATCTCTTACAAGAAAGAGAATTACAAAATACCCAAAACAAGTATCCCGGCAGAATTGACTTTGGATGATTGCAAAAAAATAATAGAGGAAACTCCCAAATCGGCTTCCTCCAAAAAGAAAAAAGCCACCAAATCAACTGCCAAAGCAGAAAAAACGCCCAAAGCAGCTAAAACAACAAAAACTACCAAGACAACGAAAAAAACCACCGCTACCAAAACTTCTGCCAAGAAAAGTAAGTAGCCGGTGGTTGTAAGTAGGTCAAGTTTATTTATCTAATCAGTTGTCGGCAGGTTCCAATCTTTTCTTTCGTTTCGTCCATCTTTTGTATCCAAAAATAAAGATGGCTACAATGAACACCAGAAGCAGAATAGCCACGATAACCGGGATAAAAAGCGAAAGTACGGAGAACCCCGTGGCAGCAACGCCTTCACCGGTAGAAACTACCGAATTGCCGGCTCCTGCCGTCAGTTGAGAAGAAGTGAGCCGGGTAAGCACACTGCCACCTTGTATGGTTGCCGCGGCTCCACCGCCAATGATGAAACCCATAATCCACTTCATCCATTCGCTATCTACCGGCACAACCGAGGTCATCAGCAATGTGCCCGCACCTACGGAAAGCGGGGTCGCAATACTATCCAGCAAGTTGTCGATAAACGGAACATAATATGCCGCCACTTCTACAACAGAAGCCACCGCGAAACTTATTAGCGCGGGTGTAGAACCCAGCCAGGCAAAACTCTCGCCGAGCGGCATAATGTCAAAACGGGCAGCCAGCGAAGCAACCAAAAGCGGGATAAAAACCCGGAATCCGGCACTCGCGCTCAGACCTATACCCAATGCAATGGCACTAACGGTTTCTAAATTAAATTCCATAGGGCGTGTAGTTTAGTTGTTATTTTTTTAAATTGTAATCTGCGGTTTGACTTTTGCACAATGATTTGGTTTAAAATCTATGACACGAAAAAAAATCATCGTCGACTATCAGGTTCTGATGCCGCAAGCCTCGCTGGTAGGTTCATCATCAAAACGCTGCCAGATATCGGCAGATTTTTCGGGATCACGTTTAAATTTTACCAAGATATACGAACACGTCGGGCGAATTTTATACCCCTTTTCTCGGGCATATTTTACCAATTCGTCAAACAGTTTGGCGGCAATTCCTTGTCCTTCCAACTCTTTGCGCACGCCCGTGTGATAGGCATCCAAAATGTTGTCTTTCCATTCAAAATCCAATTCGGCAACCTGCTTCCCATCTTGTTCGATGAAGAAACTACCGCTGTTATTGTCCAAGATTCTTTGTTCTATTTTCATCTGTTTATTATTTTAAGAGCCAAGAGCCAAGAAACAAGACTTTTAGTCAATTAGACTTTTTGAGATGTAAATCCTTTCGTTGAGCAACTTCGGACTTCGGACATCCGTCTTCGGACTACAATCGTCTTCTTGTTTGTTGAAAATTTTTATTTTGCTCATGGGCGTTTCATGAAATTATTTTGTTGTTTGATTCTGTGAAATAATTAATGTGCAGTCATTTCCATCGGTAAATGCACAACCTCATAAATAACAATCGCAGCTACAATAAAGTTCCCAAAATGGGTGCAAACCAACTCATCGATGCAATCATTTTGGAAGAAAAAAAGCCAAATTACCCCAAGCAAACAATTTTTCTACATTTTACTTTGTAAATTATTCATATTAAAATGTTATATTTGCAGAAAAATCAACCTTTTAAAAAAAATCTTTAGAATAATGAAAGTAAAACCTTTTAGAGGCGTACGTCCGCCCAAAGCATTAGTAAACGAGGTGGCATCTCGCCCCTACGATGTTCTCAACTCCGAAGAAGCTCGCAAAGAAGCCGAAGGAAACGAAAAATCGTTGTACAGAATCATCAAACCCGAAATCGATTTTCCCGTAGGAAAAGACGAGCACGATGCCGATGTGTATGAAAAAGCAGCCGAAAACTTCCAACTGTTTCAAGACAAAGGCTGGTTGGTGCAAGACGACAAAGAAGTGTACTACGTTTATGCGCAAACCATGAACGGCAAAACACAATACGGCTTGGTTGTGGGCGCGTATGTAGAGGATTATATGAGTGGAAAAATAAAGAAACACGAGTTGACCCGCCGCGACAAAGAAGAAGACCGCATGAAACACGTGCGTGTAAACAACGCCAACATCGAGCCCGTGTTCTTCGCTTATCCCGATAACGACGAGATTGACGCCATCGTTTCGCGCACCATCCAACAAGCACCCGAATACGATTTCGTGTCGGTTGACGGAGTGGGATATTTTCGCTACATTCCCGGCCATGTATATTGCCGATGGACACCACCGCTCGGCAGCGGCAGCCCTGGTGGGTGCCGAAAAAGCAAAAAACAACGCTGCGCACAAAGGCGATGAAGAGTACAACTATTTTATGGCTGTTTGCTTCCCCGAAAGCCAGCTGACCATCATCGACTACAACCGCGTTGTTACCGATTTGAACGGACTCACTCCCGAAGAGTTTTTGAACAAACTGAAACAAAACTTCCGGGTAGAAGAAAAAGGAACAGAGATTTACAAACCCAATCAATTGCACAATTTTGCCCTCTATTTGCAAGGCAAATGGTACTCGCTCACGGCAAACGAGGGAACTTACAACGACAACGACCCCATTGGCGTGCTGGACGTAACCATCTCATCCAACCTTATTTTGGACGAAATCCTCGGCATCAAAGACTTGCGCTCCGACAAGCGGGTAGATTTCGTGGGCGGAATCCGCGGCTTGGGCGAGTTGAAAAAACGTGTCGATAGCGGCGAAATGGCAGCAGCCCTCGCCCTCTATCCCGTTTCCATGAAACAGTTGATGGACATTGCCGACACCGGCAACATTATGCCGCCCAAAACCACGTGGTTTGAACCCAAATTGCGTTCGGGATTGGTGATACATAAATTATCGTAATTTTTTTATTGTAGAGACGTGGCATGCCGCGTCTCTACTGATTTTAAACAGTAGCAATTGAATAAAACGTTGCATTTATGAATGATGTGTTTTTATTGCATGAATGACGCGTTATGGACAAGCTTAAAGACAGAAAGAAATGACATTTACAGGAATAGATAACCAGACGGTCGAATTGAAAATAACCAACTACCAATATCCAGACATTAATGATGGTGACTGGGACGGAAATTAGCTGAATATCTATCTGAATGTAAAAAGTAAAGTCGGACACTGGCAGACCGTTGACCCGTCATTGACAACATGGGAGATTCAGTCACTTATAGACTGGTTCGACACTCTTTCTCAAAATGTAAGACCTGAATATGTGGACATGAGATTTACGGAGCCAAACTTATCTTTTGAACTTCTAACTGATTTTGACTCTGACAAAAAAACGTTCCGTATAAAATTTGACCTTGAATCACGACCGCAGTCAGCGACAGACGATAAGGAATACTTCGTTGACGTTATTGCTGACAATTTTGAATTAAAACGTATCTCGACAGAATTAAAAAATGAACTCAACAAATACCCGGAAAGAAGGCCAGCCCATAACAGCACCTTGCCAAAAGCGGGGCGAATCTGGTGGCAGAAACTTTTCGGCTCCGAATAAATAAACACTATCTTTGCAAAACTTGATGTTTGCACACGGGAGCATCCCGAATACCCAAACCAGAGTGAGGCACGCATCGGGATGACCCCGAAAGCAGAAAACAAAAGGATGCACCCATCGGGATGATCCCGAATGCAGAAAACATCTGATATGACCCATCGGGATGACCCCGATAACGGAAAGCATAATGAAACACCCGTCGGGAAAACCCCGAACGGCCGATACACAAGGAAGGAGCAATCGGGATGACCCCGATCGGTCGCAGTGCAAAAAATCCTGTATTCCCAACATTGCCAACGGTTGAAACTCATTGCCAATGTTGTATTTTTATTAAGTTTATTCCCGTTATGGAATTTTATAAAACCTATCGCGTATAAATAATTCAAAACACATTCTTTTTTTAATTAAATTTGCAAACAAATTGTAAAAGCTATGGATAAACAATACATTATTTGGGGCGTAATTTTGGTATTATTACTTCTGTTTTTTCTACGAACAAAATTTAAACATCAAGAGATAAAACCCCCTGTAAACACAAAAAGACCTTCCGAAACTCTTTTCCCGTCAAGAGAAGTAAGCAACGATAAAATAGTTATTATTGAGAATGCTAATGACAAGGATGTTAAGAAAATACTCAGAGATTTATGCAATCTTTATAATGAAAAAGAGTATGCCGTAATTCCAAGATTAACCAAGTTGTTGAATAATAGATTTGCCGTAACTTTTCCATATGATATAAACTTTGAAACTTTTTGCTATTTCATCAACTACGTCAGTTATCCAATGGGTTTTGATAAACGCTTTCAAACTATCGGGTGGACAACAACAACATCAACCGATATGTGGATAACCGATAAAAGTGCCAATAAAAATGTGATGCTTTTTGTGAGTGATTACGACACTGAATATGACAATGTTTTCTTAACAACATCTGATAATATTGGATATAAACTCGGTTTTGCATTAGGCGAAGAAGAACAATTGTTGGAAAAACCCGAAAAACTTTATCAAAATCCACCGCTGCAAAGCAATGAATTAGCAACAAAAGAGTTTATTGATTATAAATAGAATATTTTTTACGTCTTGTGAATATCTCAACAACCATCCACCGCCTCGCCGCTGATTTCCACCCCGAAATCATCCGCCACTACCGTCACTTGCACCGGCATCCCGAACTGTCGTACCACGAAGTGGAAACGGCAAAATACATCGCACAGTTTTTAGCTGCCGAGGGCATTCCCTATCGGGCAAATATTGGCGGGCACGGCATATTGGCGTGGGTGAAAGGCGAAAAACCGGGCAACGGAAAAACCATCGCTTTCGTGGCCGATATGGATGCGCTGCCCGTGCACGAGGCAAACGACGTACCCTACAAATCGTGCACCGAAGGTGTGATGCACGCTTGCGGACACGATGCGCACACGGCTGCGTTGATGGGCGCGGCAAAAATTGTGCACGCCTTGCGAAACGAATTTTCGGGCACGGCACTGTTTGTTTTCCAACCCGGCGAAGAGCAATCGCCCGGCGGAGCCGATTTGATGCTCAAAGACGGCGTATTTCGCGATTTCACACCCGATTTTATCGTCAAACAACACGCCTACGTAGATTTGCCCGCCGGCACGGTTGCCTTCCAAACCGGAACGGTAATGGCTTCGGCCGACGAGGTGCACATAAAAGTGATGGGGCAGGGTGGGCACGGCGCGTTGCCGCACGAGTTGAACGACACGGTGTTGGCGGCATCGCACATCATCGTTGCGTTGCAACAAATCGTGAGCCGTCGGCGCAATCCGTTTCAACCCATGACGTTTTCTTTCGGAAAATTTATTGCCGATGGCGCCACCAACGTCATTCCGTCGGAAGTGGTGCTTGCCGGTTCGCTGCGCTGTATGGACGAAGTAGAACGCCGCAAAATGCTCACGCTCATTTCGTCAATTATCGAATCCACCGCCACGGCTTTCGGCTGCACGTGCCAAATTCGTATGCCCGACGGCTATCCCTGCACCGTGAGTCACGACGCCGTTACCGAAACCGTCCGGGCGCAAGCCATCCAATTTTTAGGCGAAGCCCACGTATCTGAATATCCCAAACGCATGACTGCTGAAGATTTTGGCTTTTTCACGCAACTCTATCCGTGCTGTTTTTATCGGTTTGGCGTTGCCAATGAGAGCGGAATGTGCGGGAAACTACATTCGCCTACCTTCTTGATTGATGAAGATGCGTTGCTAACGGCAGCATCGTTCTTTGCCTTTTTAGCTACAAATAGTTCCAATTTGTAATAATTTGCCGTTTTTTTTATGCAAAAACCGAATAAAAATACTATTTTTGCAAAAAATAGATAAATTCTGTAATCTTTTAAAAGTGAAGTCTATGGCGTATCATGAATTAGATGAGTTAGATGAAAAAATTTTGAAGCTGATAGTAGAAAATGCCCGCGTTCCTTTTTTGGAAGTAGCTCGAGGTTGCGGCGTTTCGGGGGCAGCCATTCACCAACGGGTGCAAAAACTAACCAACTTGGGTGTAATAAAAGGTTCGGAATTTATTCTCGATCCGGAAAAAATTGGATACGAAACGTGTGCTTACGTGGGGCTTTTTTTGGCTTCGCCATCCTCGTTTGACAACATTGTGCCGGAGTTGGAAAAAATACCCGAAGTGGTAGAATGTTATTACACCACAGGTAAATACGATATTTTGATAAAAGTTTTTGCCAAAAACAACAAAGATTTGCTGCGCATTATCCACAACCAGTTGCAGCCACTCGGCTTGGCACGTACCGAAACTTTGATGTGTTTCAAAGACGCGTTCAGAAAAAAATTACCAATCGCTTTCGATAGGTAATTCTTTTATTGCCAATAAAATCTGTCTGCTTAACTACTATTTATGCACTTCTCTGCCCCGGTTTTATAAATCGGGACTCAGTTGAGATGTGTGTAGGTTGGGTATTTGTCCTTCCCAAAAATCTTTTATCTGCAAATTGTCGTAAATTTCCTCCTCGCTTTTTGATTTGACAAACAGCTTGTTCACTTTAAACGGAACCAGATTGGGGATAAATTTGCGAATTTTACTGAGCGGCTTTATCTCGATAAAAGCAATCCCTTGCCGAATGATATCCAACTCTTTTGCAGCTGCATAAGACAAATCAATCACTCTGTTTTTTATAAAAGGACCACGGTCGTTTACCGTTACCACGATGGTTTTGTTGTTCTTGGGATTGGTAACCTCCAGTTTCGTCCCAAAAGGGAGCGTGCGATGGGCGCAAGTGAGGCTATCTTTGTGATAGACCTCACCGCTGGAAGTTTTTCTGCCATGAAATTTATGCGCGTAATACGACGCTTTTCCCGAACTTTGCGAATAAGAAAATGTTATCGTAACACTAATTATCAGCGATATGAGTAATAAAATAGCTCTTACCATATTACTTGTTATTGGTGATTTTCCGACTGCAAATTAAACCATTTTTCTTATAACAAACAAAATTAACGTGCAAATCATGCAAAATATTCATTAAAATATCATTGCGGATACTCCACACCATCAATAAATGCTTTGTCGGTATTGCGCAATCCCACCAATCCGTAATACGTATTTATATCGCCACGAAGCAAAATCTCCTTGCCCAAGTTTTGCGGATTTTGCTGCAAATTTACCACATCGCGGATAATGCCGGTAGGCAACTGCACCGGGAATGTTTTTTTGCCGTCGGTTTCCGTCGGTGTCAATGCCATGGCGATGTTGGAAGTGGAAGTTACATCGGTAGCATTGTTCACGAATGATGAATAGGAGCTGCTGGTATAATATCCCACCACGTAACCTTTTACCCACACATCTTTCGCACCCAAAAATATAGGCGCATCGGTAATGGAGAATGGGTCGTCGAACGTGCCCGTTGTGGTTACGCTGCCCGGATCGTCGCCCGGAATTACCGCCACGTCCTCCTCTGTAGCCACAGTCCAACTCTCTATGGAACTGCTGCTTATGTTTGCCTGTACACCCGATGGGTTGATGATGATATTGAATGTGTATTTGGTGGCTTTGTCAAATGAAGTGATGCTTGTGCTTGAATTCAAATCATAGACATAAGTGTCGTTTCCGATAATGAAAACCAAATTTCTGCCAATCAAACTGGACATGGGAATAACAATGGCTTCTGCCAATTTGCCGTCGGGAGAAACTTTGAAAAAGAGGTCGCCAATTTCTGTGGAAAAAGCCATGGTGCCGTCCGATAACGAAAATGGAGCTTTGAGCGCGGCATTGGTTATTTTTATTTGGATACTGCTCAAGTCGGCTGTGGAGTTCTCTGCCGTGATGTGGAGAACTATTTTTGCCATCTGGTGTGTGAATGTCAAATTCACATTCGGATTTTGCGAACTCAAACCCACGGCGTTGTTCGAGTAGAGCAAATCCAACGCGTTTTGGTTGCTCTGGTTGGTAACATCAACCGGGAAAGTATAATTTGTAATTTCCCTTTTGTAAGGATAGTAGGCAATGAAATCCACACCCGAGCCGTTGAATGGAAATAGAATCTCCTCGTTCGTATTTTCGGCAGAAAAAGTGGAGCTGCCTTTTGTTACATACTTGATGTTGTTTGCCAAAATACCGGCACCCAAATCCGTACTCTCTTTTTTCATGTACAAGCCAATGGAGTCGCCGTTTTCCCAAGCATCGCCATTCATTTTGCTGTTGTTGGCATTGGTTATAATGGCATTCACGTTTGCAGGTCTCGAACCCAAGCTTTTATCAATTACATCGCCTTCGCAAGAAAAAAGTGCGAGGCAAAGCAGCGAAAGTAGTAAATCTTTTAGTTTCATAGCTGTATTTTTTTAAGTTTTATAATCAAATTTGGTGCGTTGTTTGCAAATATAAATAAAAAATATCAAAAAACAAATAAATAACAAGAATAAATTGCAAAATGTAATATAAATGGATAAAAATGTTTCATTTGTTTATTATTTTAAGAGCCAAGAGTCAAGACTCAAGAATCAAGAACCAAGAATCAAGACTTTTAGACAATCAGACTTTTTTTGAGATGTAAATTCTTTCGTTGAGCAGCTTCGGACTTCGGACATACGTCTTCGGACAAAAAATCATCTTCTTGTTTGTTGAAATTTTTTATTTTTTCAAATATCTGCTATCTCTCCCTACATGGAGTATGAATTTTATCCAAATTTCATTATCTTTGCGGACTAAATAAAAGATAAAATACTATGTTTGAAAATTTAAGTGACAGATTAGAAAGGTCGTTTAAAATATTAAAAGGTGAAGGGAAAATCACCGAAATCAATGTTGCGGAAACATTAAAAGAGGTTCGTCGTGCACTATTGGATGCCGACGTGAACTACAAAACCGCGAAAGAATTTACGGAAACCGTAAAACAAAAAGCCCTGGGGCAAGACGTGCTTACCGCCGTGAAGCCGGAGCAATTGATGGTGAAAATTGTTCACGACGAGCTGGCTGCTCTGATGGGTGGCACGGCAGAAGATATAAATATAAAAGGCTCTCCTGCAATTATTTTGATGTCGGGTTTGCAAGGTTCGGGAAAAACTACTTTTTCGGGCAAACTGGCAAATATGCTCAAATCGAAACGCGGCAAAAACCCGCTTCTCGTGGCAGGCGACGTGTATCGTCCGGCAGCAATTGAGCAGTTGAAAATTCTTGGTGAGCAAATTGGCGTTTCGGTTTACTCGGAAGAGGAGAACAAAAATCCGGTAAAAATTGCCCAAAATGCCATTCAATATGCCAAACAGCACGGCAAAGATTTGATAATTATCGATACCGCGGGTCGTTTGGCTATTGATGAACAGATGATGAACGAGATTGCAGCCATCAAACAAGCTGTCAATCCGCAAGAAATCTTGTTCGTGGTAGATGCCATGACCGGTCAGGATGCCGTGAATACGGCAAAAGAATTTAACGACCGTCTCGATTTCAATGGCGTTATTCTTACCAAACTCGACGGCGATACCCGAGGCGGAGCAGCTCTATCCATTCGCTCGGTGGTGGATAAACCAATAAAATTTGTAGGAACGGGCGAAAAACTCGATGCTATCGACGTTTTCCATCCCGAACGTATGGCAGACCGTATTTTGGGTATGGGCGATATTGTTTCGCTCGTAGAAAAAGCCCAGGAACAATTTGACGAGGAAGAAGCACGCAAATTGCAGAAAAAAATCGCCAAAAATCAGTTCGATTTCAACGATTTTATTTCCCAAATCCAGCAAATTAAAAAAATGGGTAACCTGAAAGATTTGGCATCGATGATTCCCGGAGTCGGAAAACAGATAAAAGACCTGGATATAGACGATGACGCGTTCAAAAACATCGAAGCAATTATCTATTCGATGACACCAAAAGAACGTACCAATCCCGAGATATTGAACGGTACACGCCGCGCGCGCATTGCCAAAGGAAGCGGCACCAACGTGCAGGAAGTAAACAAACTCATCAAACAGTTTGACGAAACCAGAAAAATGATGCGCATGATGACTTCAGGCGGTGGAAAAGCATTGAAAGGAATGCGAAGACGGTAAAATTAAGATATATTTGAAAAGCCTAAGAGTAGAGGTCCGATGTCGGAAGTCCGATGACAGATGTCTGATGTCGGAAGTCTTGACTCTTGTTTCTTGGCTCTAAAAAAATAAACAGATTAAACAAAAACAATGAACATAATAGACGGAAAATCCATATCTAAACAAATAAAAGAAGAAATTGCGGCAGAAGTGGCAAAAATAAAAGCCGAAGGCAAAAAAACACCACATCTGGCAGCTATTTTGGTAGGCCACGACGGCGGTAGCGAAGCTTATATGGCCAACAAAGTGAAATCGTGCGAAGAGGTAGGTTTCAAATCATCGCTTATCCGTTTTGAAGGGGATGTAACCGAAGAAGAACTTTTGGCCTGCGTGAACCAACTAAACAACGACGACGATGTAGATGGTTTCATCGTGCAATTGCCGCTGCCAAAACATATTTCGGAAGATAAAATCATAGAATCGGTAGATTACCGAAAAGATGTAGACGGGTTTCATCCCATCAATGTGGGGCGTATGTCGCTTGGTTTGCCCGGTTTTTTGCCGGCTACTCCGGCAGGAATTATCGAACTCTTGCGTCGCTATCAGATTGAAACCAAAGGCAAACATTGCGTTGTGCTGGGCAGAAGTAACATTGTGGGCAAACCGATTGCGCAACTCATGTTGCAGAAAAACTATCCCGGCGATAGCACCGTAACCGTTTGCCATAGCCAAACACACAATATCAAAGAGATTTGTTTGCAAGCCGACATCATAATTGCAGCCATAGGTATTCCCGAATTTCTGAAAGGAGACATGGTAAAACCGGGCGTGGTAGTAATAGATGTGGGAACTTCGCGCGTGCGCGACGAGAATACCAAATCCGGTTTCCGCCTCGTTGGCGATGTTGCTTTTAGCGAAGTAGCACCAAAAGCAAGCTATATTACCCCCGTGCCGGGTGGTGTAGGTCCAATGACTATCGTTACGCTGATGAGAAACACCATGTTGGCAGCAGCAAGAAAATAATTAAAACCCATCAACTCGACAACTATGTATTACGACATTCATTCTCACTTGTTTAACAAAGATTTTGTGGCAAAAGAATTGCTTTACAGATTATTGTTGGAACTTCGTAAATTTTTATCTGGAGATGAAGAAGAAGATGATGCTTTACGAGCCAATGCAAAAGGTATTTTGCAAACAATTAGAAGAATCAATAGTTTTTTACGTGTCGGGTTCAAATCGAGCACCACTGCTGTGTATGCCGAATTGAACAGGATTTACAAAGATGAATTTATCACTACACCTCTGATGTTTGACCTGACGTGGTGTTTCGATAAAAAGCCTGTAAGAAATGGAGAACAAGCTCTGTTTGAAGAGATAAAAAAAGAGTTGAATGTACTTAATAAACAAGGTGCTTTGAGTGTTTCATCGAAAAAGAGGAAATTATCAAAAAGCGAAAGCAATACCTTGCAAATGATAAAAAAAGAGTCTGAAAAAACAGAGAAACTTCTTCTTAGTTTGCAAGAAATCGAGAAAAAGGAATTGAAATCACTCCGATTGTCAAAAGCATTGGCATTACCAACCGATGCCGATGGTTTTAATAATCAAATAATGCAGTTGGAGAAATTGAAAAATTTACCGGGCAACAGCCAACGAGTTTTACCATTCTTGGCAGTTGACCCGCGTAGGAAAGGAATTATTGAATACGCGAAACAACATGTTGGGAAAAATAAGTTTTTTGCAGGAGTAAAAATATACACAAACAACGGCTATTCGCCTACTGATCCTCTTCTTTTTGGCGATGAAAACACCGAAGGACTTTATGCATTCTGCGAAAAAAACAAAATTCCAATTACTGCACACTGCTCCTCGGTGGGATTTGTTACTTTGGCAAACAGTGTTTTTGTAAACGGGCATGTTTGGGAAAATGGCAAGGCGGTAATGTATAACAATAAAGAGTTGAAATTCAAATACACCATTCTCCAAGCCGGAAAGGCAATCAAAGAGCGTGCCGACTACCTAAACAACCCAGCTCTTTGGAAGTTGGTAGCTGAAAAATATCCCCGATTGAAAGTGAATTTAGCCCATTTGGGAGGTGGTAAAGAGTTGAAAAAAGCAATGGAATCGCCCGACGATGAAAATCTGTGGACGAATAAAATTATTGAGTTAATCAAAGATCCCAAATATAATTTTTATACCGATATCTCTTGCTTCGGCACCGACGATTGTATGGCTTTGCAAATGCTAAAAAATAGCAAAATTTATTCATACATCAAACACAAAATTATGTATGGCTCAGATTTCTATCTGAATAGACTTTTTGATGATAGCCTTGCCGTTACTTTGCGCTGCATAAAAGATATTTTTGCTGACGATTTTGAATGGATTGCCAAAAAGAACCCGAAAGATTTTCTCAATTATGATAAAATAATGGTTCAATTGGACACATCAACCACACTCCAAAAATAAAAAACAAACCTTTTATTAGTACCAAAAAATAAAACACGATGGGCGGCGAAGGACACATGCTGGACATGATTAAAAAGATGAAAATGAATCGGGAACAATTAAAAAACACCCGAGAAAACTACAGCCATGTTCGCAAACCGCGCATTTCGATAGAAGATTACAAGGAGATAGACGAATTGGGGAAGGTAAACAAACTTTCTCCAATCCAAAAAAAGAGATACCAAACATGGGCTATCCTCTTGTTTGTTTTTCTACTGGTCGTGTTCGGAGTTTTGTTGGTTATAATTTTTTAGAGCCAAGAGTCAAGACTTCCGACATCAGACATCGGACATCTGTCATCGGACAAAAAAACAAAGTAACAAAAAATGATACAAATAGCAGAATCAAAAATTATAGAAGCAGCCGAAATAGGAATGGACGAATTCTTGAAAGTATTTACCGATGCCTATTTGCAAGCAATAGACGGCGAAGTAACTGCCGAAAATATGGAGCTGCTCAATGGCTACCAGCACACGCTGTTGGCTCTTCGTTTTTTTGCCGAAGAGGTAAACGAAGGCGGCTTCGTGCAGCTCATCCAAAACGGATATGGCGGTTATATTTTTGACAATCCCGTTGCTAAAGCACTCAAGCAGATGGGTGCGAAAGGATTGTCAAAAATATTGTACAAAGCAAAAGATATCTATGATTTGCATCGAGCCGAATTGGAACGCGAAACCACCGACGAGGAGTTCGCGGCAATGTATGTGGATTTTGAGCAATTTGACGAATTGGAAGAGAAGTTTTTCTACATCGAAGAGGAAGAAATCTCCACCATAGCCCAATATGTGGACGAAAATTTGGAAGACTTTGCCGAAATAGTGAAATAAATCCGCTTCGCTCTCGCTCACTCATCATTTTTGCCGGCAGCTTCCTCTTTTAGCAACTGTGCTGCTTCGCACACCTCGTTGTACCAATCCTGACCAAACTTGCGGATAAGCGGTTCTTTCAGAAATTTGTATATTTCAACACCCTCTTTCTTTCCCAATTTGATTGCCGGACGGCAAATATGCCATTTGTTGTAGTTCACGGCAACGAAATCGGTATATTTTTGCAATCGGATAGGGTAGAGATGACAAGAAATTGGTTTTTGGACGGCAATGCGCCCCTCTCTGTAAGCCTTGTCGATGGCACATTTGCAAACTCCCGCTTCGTCGAAACAGGTAAAAACGCACTCCCTGCCGTTTATGATGGAGGTAACCAACTCGCCGTCGTAGTCGGTATATGCAATGCCTTGCGTGAGGATAAGCGATTGTGCCGCGGGCGACAAATCGTCCCAGATAATGGGCAAAATCTCTTTTATTTGTTCCATTTCGATCTCCTCGAGCGGTGCACCCGAATCTCCTTCTACACAACAAATCCCTTTGCACTTGGACAAATCGCAAACAAAAGTTTCTTCAAAAATTTCGTCCGATAAAATGGTATCTCTAATTTGTATCATCATTTTTATTTATCAATTGTAAACGGTAAAACATAAACGCGACGGCTGCCATGCTCACAAAAACAACCGACCACGAAATGCTTGTCGGCAGATTGTTGTATTTTTCGGAAATGCTGTTGCCATTTTCCAAATAAACCATCGTTAAAACTGCCGCGTTGTTGGTGGCATGAAACAAGATGGGCAACCACAAATTTGCGCTGTATGCAAACAGATAGCCGAGTACGGCTCCCAACAAAAGCCGGGGAAAAAACCCGAAAAACTGGAAGTGCATCGCGCTAAAAACAAACGCGGTAATCCAAACAGCAAGGTGGATGTTTTTTGTCCATTTTTGAAACAACGATTGCAGCGCGCCTCTAAAAAACATCTCTTCGGCAATTGCCGTCATTACTGCGATGAGCAAGATATTGAATGTCAGATTGACCGGTGTTTTGTCGGCAGTTATCAGCCGGGTGGTTTCCGCAGCCGAGTTCTCCATATCCCGCATCAGTTTTTCTATGGATTGCCAAGATTGGGGAAGCGAAGTTTGGCTATTCCACTGCTCCACGCTTGATATTGCCGGAATTGCAAACAGAAAAACCAATAAAGTTAGAAAAATATTCGGTAGAAAATGGTTTATCTTTTTTATACCTAAGGCATTTATCGGCTTGCCGGTTGACCATGCCGTAATGGTGTAGGCAGGCAAAATAAAAAGAAGCATGTTTTGCAAAAAAATGGAGAGTCTGTAATACCAAATATTGTTTTGAAGCCACGGAAAAATTTGCACCAAAAGCATCATGGTGGTCGAAAACAGAAACATTGCTACCACCATAAACAGAAAAAGATAGACTATTTTTACTTGATTAGAGCTGTTATCCAGAGGCTTGTGCATGTGTGCTTTTTTTTATTTATTTCTTTTTCTGATTGTCCAACACATCTTTTGCAAACGCGTTTGCCAGCCAATTGGCAATGGCTTGTCTGTTGTTGGGATTTAAAATTCGTTCGCGGTCGAGCGTGTTCTGAAAATTACCTATTTCTAACATCACGGATGGTGGGTCGAAATGGCGAAGCACGTACAAATCGCGGTGGCTCACGTTGCCTATAAAACCTCGGTTGGGTTGGTGCTTTTTGTATTGTGCCATAATCTCGTTTCGCAAAGTGTAGCTGGTAAGGCGGCTTGCCGCGTTGTCGGCATAGTAGAAAAACAAATCAATTTGCTCGTTTGGTCTTCGGCTGTCTATATGCACCTCTATGGCGCGTATGTAGCTGAATTTGTTTTTGTTTTGTTTATACAATTCGTTCACTTTATCAACCCGCTGTTTTAGTCGGTCTATTTGCGATCTTGGAATGGGGTCGCCCATAGCCGTTTCGGTATTGTTGTATTGGAGAAAACGCTCATCGCGAATGCCATCCGTCTCGTCTTGGATAATGATGTAAACCGTTGCGCCTTCTTGCATCAAATTGCGGGCAAGCCGTAGCGAAATATCGTAGTTGTATTCATCTTCGTGCAGTTCGTGTCCCGCTACACGGGTTGTGGCACCGGGGTCGGGTCCGCCATGCCCGCTCACGATAAAAAAGCAAGCATCCTTCAACCGTTCCGACCGGATATGCAAGGTGCTGTATGCCGAGCCGAACAACTCGGGAGCAGCCGTTTCATACATATACTCTTCGGCAGGAAATACATCGCCCGGATGCAATTCCGGAATCAGATAAACCACCCCCAATTCCAGTCCGCCTTCCGCGTTTATTCTGTCGGCATTGAGCGTTTTAAACTCATCGATATAAGATTTATCTAAGCGATTCCATCGGCGCAAAAAAGACATAATGCCATCGCCTTCAACGGGATATGCCATGTCTTGCGCCGGCGCAATGGTAGGAAATAGCGTGATAAACAATAAAACAGCAACGAAAATATGTCTTTTCTGAATCATAAGAACAAGGAATTGATTGATAGTAGAAAGTACAAAAATACTACATTTTTTTCGATTCGATACATGTTTTGAGTAATTAGCTTTTGGCTTTTGGTTCTAATATTTTAAACACATAAAAAAATAAAAAAAATGTTGTGTTTTGTTGGTTTGTTATACTTATGTTTTGTATATTTGCGGTCTAGATTTTATTTCAGACTATACATAATGGATAACTACAAATACTAATTTAAATATTTAAAAAAATGAAAAGAAACTATTTTGTTAAGTTGTATTTAATCGTGATTATGGCAGGACTTTTTTTATCCTGTGAAAAGAGTGTAGAAACTGCTTTTGTAGATACAAGTATCGACTTTATTGTGAAAGACAGCGAAGGAAATGATTTGCTTAATCCCAAAAATCCCAACAGTATAAATATTGATAATATCAAACTTCTTTTCGATATTGATGGAGAACAAGTGGTTTATTATGACGAAAATATGGATGCACCCAAAGGGATTATGCATTACGAGCAAGACGGCTTATATTATCTGAGAATTGTTAAGATTAATTTTAAAGATAAAAACGAGTCCTTGCCGGTAATGTATATACAATGGACTGAAAATGACACCGATAAGATAACATGCGAGGTTGTGAAATACGATACGGGCTCTATGTTTACTCAAAAAGTATGGCTCAACGATGAGTTGGTTTGGACCCTGACTCCGGGTGGCAGCAAAAGAATGATAGAGCTGATAAAATAGTGTTGTAGAATAACGGAAATTTATTTATTAAGCAAAGAGGTTGTCTTGTTACGGGGCAACCTCTTTTTTATGGATGTCATTTTTATTTGGACAGTTCTTATTCATCCCGCGTTTTCCACATCTCGTTTGGGGTTGTTTATATCATCGTTCACCTTCCCGATAGGTGCGTTGGGGTTCTTAGCCCCGCCGTTGAGGTTATCCAACCCCAACGGATAGGTTATCCAACCCCGACGGATAGGTTACCCAACCCCAACGGATAGGTTACCCAACCCCA
>CAZVWS010000027.1:0-28828 GCA_964631255.1 uncultured Dysgonomonadaceae bacterium
AAGTAATGAAAAAAGCCAACTTACGGCTCATCTCTGATTCATTTTATTCTATTGGAATACGTTTTGTTTTTTTATATCTTTGTTCTTGTATTGAATTATTTAGAAAGGACAACTAAACGTATGGACTACAAAAAGCGCATTTTTTTACTCTTTGCAGGTACGCTAATGGCTGTTTTATCTTGCAAGATAATGGCACAACAAAATAGTGATTTGCCTGCCGAATCCGACAGTTTATCACAAAAAACCGATTCCACAAACAGAATTATTTTGCAGCAATACAAATTGCGATTGCAAGAAATTGACTCCATTCGCAGAGCCGATTCTGTTAATAGAGTAAATCTGGAGATGCAGTTGGCATCGCTCAAAACTACCGATAACCTCAAAAAAGAGGAAATTCAAAAAAAACTGGACGATCTGGAACGGCGCGATAATAACCGCATTGCTCGAAAAAAAATGCAAGTAGATTCGTTGCGTAGCAAAGCTATCGGATTTCCTGTGAAAGGGGTGCTCAACGATACCATATTCAGCCTATATACTCGTTTGGGCTCTTTTACTGCACGCGAGAGGGCAGATAATATTTCGGCACGAATAGAGTCGCTCTACGACGACGATTTTATGGATCCCGACTCGTTGTACATTTCCGATTCGGATGCTTATCAAGAAATTATGTACAAAGAACATATCGTGATGAGCGTTACCGAAACCGACGCTATTTGGAACGATACCACGATTGAAGAACTCTCCAAAGACTATTTGTTGCGCATACAACAATCCATCAAAAATGCCCGAATCGAGAACAGTTTGCCACGTTTACTTACTCGCATCGGATTGGTTATTTTAACCATTATTATTCTGTCGCTCATGATTTTTGGTGTAAACAAATTGTTTAAATTTTTGACACGCTACGCGCACGATAACAAAAAACGATGGTTCAAAAACCTGAAATACAAAGACTATACTTTTCTTTCGACCGAGCAGGAGATTCAGTTTATATCAAATTTCTTCAACTTTATCCGTTGGATAACCATTATCGTGTTGCTTTTTCTTGTTATTCCGGTCATATTCAGTATATTCCCATTCACAAAAGGTTGGGCCGATGTGCTTTTTGGTATGCTTTGGTCGCCTGCAAGAAAAATCTTATTATCCATCTGGAAATATTTGCCCAATATATTTGCAATACTGGTTATCTATTTGGTAATAAAATATATCATACGCTTGGTTCGCTATATTTTCAGAGAAATAGAATCGGAAAAACTCAAAATAAATGGATTCCATTCCGATTGGGCATCGCCAACTTTTACCATCATTCGTTTTCTGTTGTATGCTTTCGCCTTTATCTTGATTTTTCCTTATTTGCCCGGCTCCGATTCGCCTATATTCAAAGGAGTATCGGTTTTCTTGGGATTATTGGTTTCGTTGGGTTCATCATCGGCAATTGCCAATATGGTAGCCGGTTTGGTGATAACTTATATGCGTCCGTTTGTTATTGGCGACAGAATAAAAATTAACGATATTTCGGGTGATGTGATAGAAAAAACCTTGTTAGTAACTCGTTTAAGAACGGTTATGAACGAAGAAATTACCATCCCCAATTCTTCTATTCTGACGGGTAATACCATCAACTACAGCTCATTCTCTAAAGAGGAGGGGCTTATCATTCATACCGTGATAACGTTTGGTTACGAAATTCCGTGGCAGCAAGTCAACGAAATGCTCATCGAAGCAGCGTTGCGATGCAAAGAGGTGTTGCGCAAGCCCGCACCGTTTGTTTTACAAGTGAGCTTAGACGATTTTTATGTCTCTTACCAAATAAATGCGTACGTGAGCGATGCCAAAAACCAAGTAGTGGTATATTCGCAACTACATGGGCATATACAAGATGTTTGCAACGAGCACGGGGTTGAGTTGATGTCGCCGCATTATCGCGCACATCGCGATGGCAATCAATCGACCATTCAACCCGATTTCTTGCCGAAAAATTACGAAACACCCGCCATCAGGGTAGAGTGGAAGAATAAAAAGAATTAGGAGAATACGATAAAATGGTTTTGATTATTTTCTTTTTTGGATGGTAGAAAATACACTTCCGTCGGAAAAGAGGGTCTCCAAAACTTCGTTTTCTGCACAATCTTTTGCCGATTTAATTATTTTTCCCTCTTTCAGTGTCAGCGTGTAACCGCGTTGCAGGATGTTTTGTGGCGAAACCATGTTTATGTATTGGTTTTTTGAATCCAGGAAATGACTCTCTTCCTGTATCAAACCGCGCAATTGGTGATGCAAAGCCAACGTAATGTGTTGTAAGTGCGAATACTCATCGCGAACCGAAAGGTTTGAAGAATGAATCATCCTCCGCGACAAATCGGTCAATTGGTTTTGTTCTGTTTGCATCACAAAGCTACTCTCGGCAGCCAATCGCTGCTGCAGATTTGCCAGAGCATTTGCCGTTTCCGAAACACGAGAAATCAAAAACTCGGCAACCGCCGTGGGAGTTTTGGCGCGAGTGTGAGCCACGGCATCTATTACCGTTACATCGCGTTCGTGTCCTATTCCACTCACGATGGGTAGCGGAAATTGGGCACAATTAGCAGCCAGCGGATAGGAGTCGAAAGAACTTAAATCGGACGACGAACCGCCGCCGCGAATAATAGCAACTACATCAAACAAATCTTTGTGTTCATAAATTTGTTCCAAGGCGGCGATGACAGACATTTCGGTTTGTTCGCCTTGCATAATTGCCGGAAACAGATGTGTGTAAAAAGCAAACCCGAAACTGTTGTTGGCAAGTTGGTCGCAAAAATCTTCGTAGCCGGCTGCTGTTGGCGAAGAGATAACGGCTACCCGATGAGGCAGCTCGGCAAGTAGTAGCTCTTTGTTGAGTGTGAGCACGCCCTCCTCTTCCAATTGGTTGATAATGAGTTGTCGGTGTCGTGCTATTTCGCCGATAGTGAACGATGGGTCAATGTCTGCGACTGACAAAGAATAACCGTACAGTTCGTGAAACTCAATCGATACCCGCACCAATACATTCATTCCCGATGCAAAAGTTTGCCCGGTTTCTGCTTCAAAATATGCCAAAAGCATCGTGAACACGTTGTTCCAAATAATGGCCCGCGCCCGCGCCACAATATTTTGCCCTTTGGCATCTTTCTCAATGAACTCTAAGTAGCAGTGTCCGTTTTGGTTGCGGCGCACATCGCTGGTTTCGGCACGTAACCAATAGGTTTCGGGCAAGTGTTCACGGATAGCGTTTCTTACTTGCGCATTGAGTTCGGAAAGGGAAAAAGAGGTTGTTTGCATATCGAAAAAGAATCTAACTAAAAAACAAAAATAGCGTTATTTTATCAATTTTCATTCATGAGAGGGAAATAAAAACGGACAGGAAACCACCGTATCCTGCCCGTTCAATTGAAACACAATGTTTTTATGAAGTAGGGTTCTTTTTAGTCTCTATTTGTTAAATCCTTCCGTCATTGCTTGCACATCGCTGAGCGTGAAGTCGCCCAAGAACTGCATCACCACGTTTTCGCCATCGTTTCCTGCTACAATCATAATCAATTCTTTTATTTTTTCGGGCTTGCCTTTCATAAAGAAGTTGACATTGTCGTTGTCGTCCGATTTTACTCGCATCAGCAATTCGTAATCGTTGCCTTTTACCCGGTTATTTGCCATGGAAAGCATTTGCGGGGCAACTTTTTTGTCTTCGGATGTGAGGATGAGAATGCTCGAAAGCTTGTGCAAAAACCCGTTGATGTTTACTCCGCCGTAATCGGCGTTCGAGTTTTTGGGTATCATAGACAACATGGTTTTGGAGATGTAAACCGATGTTACGCCATCCATTTCTGAAAATTTTTCGAATGGATTTTTTTGTGCAAAAGCAGCCGTGAAGCACGCCAATAGCAGTATGGATAAAAATGCTTTTTTCATAATTGAAAATTTATTTAGTTGTATTGTTTATTATTTCATTAACTTTCTCGATGTGAGAATTTGCTTTTTCTACCGACTTGGTAGCCACCGTGAAGTTTTGCGAGAACAGTTGCAGTGCGTCCATCGTAGCTTTATAGGCTTCGTCTGTGTTGCTGTAAGTGTCGGTAAAAAGGGTGGTTTCCGCTTGCTTGTTTTCTTGCAACTGTTGTACGCCAAAAGCAATTGCCAACGAGGCTGCAATACCAACAGTCCAAAATTTCCAAGGCGATAGTTTTGCTCTTTGTGGTTGTTTTACCTTTTTCGTTTCTTCAAATGAATCGATGAGTGATTCTATTTTTTGTTCCCAATTTTGGGACAGCGGGCAGCAGTTTTCGTGAAGTGCTGCAAACACCTGTCGGTCGGTCAAAAACTCGTCGGGTAGGTCGTCGCGAAGTAGAAAACTTGCCAATATTTTTTCTTCTTCTGCCGACGATTCTCCGGCATAAAATTTTTGAAGTAATTTCTTTATATCTTCTGTTTTCATATCAGTTGCGTTTTAGTTTTTCTTTCATTGTTCGTCTTGCTCTGGATAGCAGTTGTCTGATGTTGACTTCGCTTTGCTTGGTTATTTCGGCAATTTCGGCGATAGATAAATCGGCAAAATGTCTTAGTCTGATTACCTCACGTTGCATTGTCGGCAGCGAGTTCATGCATCTTTTCAGATTGGCGAGTTGGTCGCGTGCATCTATTGTTTCGTCTTGGTTTTGTTCGTTTGCCAACTCCCCGTTTTCTATTACTGTGAATTGTTTTCGTTGGTTGTTTCGCAGCAAATCGATGGATAAGTTTTTGGTCATTGTTACCACGAAAGCTTCGTCGTTACGTACGTTTTCGAGGTTATCTTTTTGTTCCCAAAGTTTTGTATATACTTCTTGCGAAACATCGTTGGCATCGTCTTCACAACTCAAAATGGAGAACGCTATTCTATAAATCAACGAATGAAATGGTAAAAAACGCTTTTTAAATTCATCGTGATTCATCGGTTGTTGTTCACTAAATTCTCTATATCAGATGACCTGATTTTGCCTTTGATGCGTATCAAAGCCGGTTCTTGTCCCATGGTAACGATTACCAATTCGCGGATAGCGTTTTTGTGGTGTCGTACAAAAATGCGGGTTTTCTCGTCCTTTTCATTTTGTTTCAAAAATAACTCGTAATTGTCATCGTTCAATTGCTCAGCCAGTTTGTTAAATTGTAACTTTACATCGCGCGAACAGTCATCCAATGACATTACATTCACGCTCGAAATGCTTGTACCTTTGGTGTATTTCGCCGTGAATGGTTTTACCAGAAACATCAGCAAACCGCCAACATTTACTTTTTCTACATTTTTTTCTTGCGCGAACCGATTGTATAATTGTTCAAAAGAAACCGGTCTTTGGCAGAAAGCGGCGCTTGTTAAAAAGCCGCACAACAGGATAATGGATAAACGCTTGTTCATATAATTGGATTTTTTTGATTGATATAAATACGGGTTTTGCAGCCCTTTTATAATGAAGACGTGGCTGGATTAGATTTGTGACAAAAGAAGGTGGTTATTTTTGCAATTTTTCTCAGTTTTTTGTCTGCTGTCAAGAAAAACAGCGTCTATTTTAATGAATAACAGACTGATATGGTTTGTTGAGAAATTTCTAAAAAAATATCCCGATAAGGTTTTCGAAAGTGGAGTACTTCCTATTACCAAATCGGGATATCAATTATTTTAAGTATTCTACCAAAAAACACTATTTATGTATTTTGGCAGAAATTGCGAACTTTATATTAGTAGATAAGTTTTACAGAAGTTCTACCTACTTGCACAATATAAGCTCCACGCTGATCCAATGAAATTCTTAGATTTTCCAAACCGGATTGGTTGTTGTAAACCAGCTTGCCACTGAAATCGTGAATATTAACAACTTCGTGATTTGGATTGTTAATTACAATCTCGTTGTCAATCACTTGAACTGTTGCTTTTGCCAAGTTAAATTCATCTATGGAGGTTGGAGTCGGGCTCACGCCAACTAACTCAAGTGGAGAGAAAGGAGTTACGCGATAGCCTTGGAATTGTACAGTTTCGGGTGCGACTTTAACGGCAGCTACTTGATGAAATACTTCCTTGCCATATACACGTTGAGGCACGGTAGCTTGATAGGTTGAACTTTCCAAATATCTTTTGAACAAGAATGGATCCATCAAACTCTCGCCATTTTGGTAATTTTGTGTAATAGTCAAATCATCGATGTACAAATTTTCGGGTGCATAAACAGCATAGATTCCTATGACTGATCTGCTTGTTCCTTTTGTAAGCTGTACATTAAATACTTTCCATTTGTCTACCAAACCATCTTCTTCGGTAATATAATGAAGTTCAGCTTGGTCGTAGTCTCCTTTTTCCTCGTTAAAGTTAAACAAAGCAATTGCTGCACGTGTATAGCCTTCTACTGCTCCGTCCACGATATATGCCGTGGCATGAAGGTTCACGCTCAAATCAATTTTTCCTCCATCTTTCGAGAGATCCAGTTCGGGAGAAATAAGACCGGCATCGCCATTATCATAGATATAGTGGAATGCATCCAAACAGATGTAATTGGTATATGGAGCATAGTGTGTTCCTCTCCAACCGGCTTGGGTCATTTCGTTGATATATAGTTCGTCGTATGTGTTGTAAGATGGGTTTTCAATAGTCCAGCCTGTTTGGTTGCCATCGGCATCTGCAACACCTTCAAAGTCTTCTTTTGTAACATAGAACATTCCGTTATTTTCGGCAAAACGTTTGAATCGGGCAAAGTAATTGTAGCGTTCGGCAGTAGGTACATCCGACCAAGAAGCGGAGTAAGTAACCTCTGTATCGGAAGCAGCAAGGTCTGTAACCGGATTCATAGATGGCACTTCTAAATCGAATACCTCTTTTTCTTTAGATACAATAGAAGTGTGCGCTCCATTGCGAGATTTCACTCGATAGTAATAGGTAGCACCTGATACTGTGTTTGGAACTGTAAATACTGTGTCGGCTACAACTTGATTTTCGAGCAGAAAATCTTGTTTTGCTGTTTTTGTATTGATAGAATACACATCGAGCAGGTAATCTTGGGCATCAGCCACTTTAGACCAGCGAGCATCAAAACTTGTACCTAAATAGTTGGTGTGTGGCAATGCTACGGGAGTATCTACATACTGATCAATTACAAACACCTCAAAATCATCTACATAAATAGGGTGATCAAATGCTACCAGATTAAAAATTGTGTAAGAGCCTCCTCCATAATAATAGGCTTCATAAGTTTGCCATTCCGGACCTACTTGTGGCATTGGATAGCCACCCAAAATACTCCAAGTTGGAGACATATTGAAAGTTTCGGCTGCTTCTAAAAGCACGTTTTGTGCATATCCGTCGGCAGTACGAGCTTTGAAACGTACGAATACAATACCTCCTTGTCCCGATACATCAAGCATGGGGGTATTGAGGCGTGCCGGATTTTGCATATTGGCATTCAAGCAGATTGTTCCACCGGCCTGCCAAGCATTGATAGCACCCCATCCTTCCATATTCATATATCCAGGTTTGAAGTTCATCCAAGGATATTCAGCATCTGCCAGTGTGAGCTCAGTAGTCAAATCCGGATTGCCGATAGAGCCATTAGGTAGTCCTGCAAAATTTTCATTCAAAACATTAATCTCTGTGCCATAGTCGGCATCCGGTTTAGTTACTTTCATTACCGGTGCTCGCTCAGTATCAACTTTTGAAAAACGAATAGTTGACTGTGAGTCATGCTTGTCTGATATAACTCTTTTGGAGAGTTCTTGCGCCGATGCTTCTACGAAAGTTGACATAGAAAATACAACAAGAAGCGCAAGCGTCAAAAATGATGTAAATTTTTTATTCATAATTATTTATTGAATTTTCCCAGATTTTGTTTATAAAAACTATCACTTTCTATGTTAAAATCTGGATTAACCATAGCAAGTGATTTTTTCGCGGTGCGAATATAGATATTTTTTTGAACATATTCTATTGAAACAAAACATTTTCGGTAGAATAAACAAAAAATATGGAATATTTACACAAAACTGCCCGCTCAAACTTGTCGGGATGTATTGAATCCTGACAAATTTGAGATGCGGACAGACTATTTTATTTGGCTACTATCGCAAGAGTGTAAAAAATGAAAGCGATGCAATACTTTTTCACTTATTTGTGATTATTGCGTGTAGTAAAGCCTTTTATTTTATATTTTCTAAAATAGCTAACAGGTAGTCGTATGATTTACCAACGGCTTCAATATGAACTGCTTCGTCGGGTGAATGTGCTCCGGTAATGGTTGGTCCAAATGAAACAATGTCCAGTTTGAGTCCAGAGTTGGATTGAATAATTCCACATTCCAAGCCGGCATGAATTACATTTACATTGGGGCGACTGCCATATTTTTCCATGTAAATTTTTGTCATCAAATTCAGCAATTCAGAACCGGCATTGGGTTGCCATCCCGGATAAATTCCGTCAAATTCTACTTTGGCTCCTGCCAAAACAAAAATACTTTCTACTGCAGAGCAAACCCACGATTTGCGACTTTCGGACGAGCTGCGAATCAATAGTTTTACTTCAATTTTTCCTTCCGATGATTCTACCAACGCCAAGTTGAGCGAGCTTTCTACTACGCCCGGGAAATCGGCCAACATACTCACAACTCCATTTATGCATCCTTCGATGGAATTGATGAGGTCGTCTTGCACCTCTTCCGGAATGAGTGAAGCGGGCAAGTCTGTTTTTTCGGCTTTAAACGAAATAGCGTTTTCGATTCCGTTATATTCTTCTCTGAAAAGCAGTTCGTACTCTTTTACCAAGTCAATCAAGTCGTCAGAAAGTTGTTCGGGAATGGTAATCACAGCAAAAGACTCGCGTGGAATGGCGTTGCGCAACGAACCTCCGTTGATGCTTGCCAATCTGGCTTCGTAATTTTTTACCACATCTTTCAAAAATCTGTTCATCAGTTTGTTGGCATTGGCGTGTCCCAAGTGAATTTGTGTACCCGAGTGTCCACCTTTCAGACCGGTGAGGCTTATTTTGAAAGCCACGTCGCCTTTGTCAATGTCTTTGTCGGGTTTAAATTGGAACAAGATATTTGCATCGGCACCGCCGGCACAACCTACACACAGGTCGCCATCTTCTTCCGTATCCAAATTTAGCATCATGGCGCCGCTCAAGAAGCCTTTTTTCAGACCAAATGCGCCATCCATTCCAACCTCTTCGTCTACCGTGAAAAATGCCTCTATGGCAGGGTGTTTCAGCGTGTTGTCTTCCAAAACTGCCATCATCATGGCGCAACCGATGCCGTTGTCGGCTCCCAGTGTGGTGGAACGTGCTTTTACCCATTCTCCGTCGATGTAGGTGCGGATTGGGTCTTTGGAGAAATCGTGTTTTATATCCGAATTTTTTTGTGGTACCATATCCATGTGCGATTGGAGGATTACCGTTTTGGCTCCTTCATATCCTTTGGATGCGGGTTTCTTGATGAGGACGTTGCCTACTTTATCCTGGCTGACTTCGAGATTCAATGATTTTCCGAAATCTACCACATATTTGCAAATTTCTTTCATTTGCCCTGTTGGACGAGGTATTTGATTGAAATCGTCGAAAAACTTCCAAACGCTTGCGGGACTTAGTCCCAAAATTTCTGATTTGGCCATAATTGCGTAATTTTTAATTTATTATTATTTTAAATAGTTATTTTTCAATTGTTTGCGTACTTGTTGGTGCGCTATCTCGTTTCACGTGGGGCAAAGCCAATATGCCAAAAACGCCCAGTAAAATTATCCAAACCGATTGGATAATGAATACCACACCGGCAAATGCACTTGCCTGTTCGTACGTAACTCCAAAAATGATGAGCGACGAGATGACCATGAAATGCCAAGCACCAATGCCGCCTTGCACAGGAACGGCTATACCCATGTTACTCATGGCAAAGACAATCCAACCGACAATGAATCCCAGCGGTTGTGTGAAGTCGAAAGCGTAAAAACAGATGTAAAAATACAAATAAAAAGACAACCAAGCCAATATAGTATAAATAATTAACAGCTTTTTTTCTTTCATTTGCGCAATAAGTTTCAAATCGTGCTTGATGGTTTTGCTTAAATGGATTATTTTTTTTACAAAAGTGCTCTCTTTCCAAACCCTGAGCAGGAGTATGATGAGTAAAACAAGCAGAGCGATGCCGCCATAGAGCCAATAGGAGGAGAATATTTTGCCTATATTTTTTGCAAACTCGGGATTTTCGTTGAAATAGGAGACAAAAAAATCGCCCGAAAGGACTATGCTGACCAAAACCACCACTATGGATGCTACCAAATCCAAAATTTTATCTACTAAAAATGTTTCAAACGATCTGGCAAACGGTATTTTGTCGTATTTGCTCACCACGGCACATCGCCAAATATCGCCCGCCCGCGGCAGTAAAAAATTGACGGCATAGTTGCCAAATGTAGCATACACAATACTGGCACGTTTTGGATGGTATCCCAACGAACGGATAAATAGCTCCCAGCGCAATCCTCTCAAAAAATTGCCCAAAAAACCGAAAATAAGGGAGAAGAAAAGTATTTTGAAATTGCCCGATTGTACAATTTCCCATAACTGGGCAAAATTGGTATTCCGATACAACAACCAAATAATCGTAAATCCCAAAGCCAGAGACAACAAAGTCTTGAGCAGGTCTTTAACAAATTTATTACTCATTTTTATTCAAAGAGTTCTTTTTCATAATTTTTTCAAAGGACTGCTTATGGCTAATCGGTACAAATATGACTTAATTTAAAGTCAATTGACCACATTTTTACAATAATTTAGCTACCTTTGCGACCGTAAAGATAGAGAATTAAAGCCAACTATACAATGTTTTCAGTAAAACCAAAAAAAAATCTGGGGCAACATTTTCTCAAAGATGAGCAAATTGCAAGTCGTATAGCCGATACGCTCGACGATTTTGCCCAGCTTCCCATTCTCGAGGTGGGACCGGGCACCGGTATGTTGACACGGTTTCTGTTGGCTAAGAATAGAGACCTGACGGTGGTGGAAATAGACCGCGAATCTATCGATTATCTGCACAAAAATATTCCCCAATTGGGCGACAAAATTGTGCAAGCCGATTTTCTGAAAATGAATTTATCGGAATATTTTCCATCGTCATTTTGCCTAATAGGCAACTATCCTTACAATATTTCATCTCAAATTTTCTTTAAATTACTCGAGCACAGGGATCAAATTCCTTGCTGTTCGGGAATGATACAAAAGGAGGTGGCAGACCGTTTGGCAGCCGCACCGGGCAGCAAAACCTACGGTATTTTGAGCGTTTTGTTGCAAGCATGGTACCAAGTAGAGTACCTGTTTACGGTGAGCGAACAAGCGTTCATTCCTCCGCCTAAGGTCAAATCGGCAGTTGTGCGATTGACGAGAAATAGCCGTCAACAGCTCAACTGCAATGAAAAATTGTTCAAGTTGGTAGTAAAAACAAGCTTTGGAATGCGTCGCAAAATGTTGCGAAACTCCATCAAATCACTGCTACCTCCCGAAAGTTCACTACTTGACGACCCCATGCTTAGCCGACGTCCCGAACAATTGTCTGTAGAAGAATTTGTGGTACTGACAAACCTCCTACAACAAGAAATGGATGCATCGGACAAAGAAAAAAAGAACTGATTTATTCATCGATTAAA
The DNA here is from genome assembly GCA_964631255.1 of uncultured Dysgonomonadaceae bacterium. GTDB lineage: Bacteria > Bacteroidota > Bacteroidia > Bacteroidales > Dysgonomonadaceae > JBGZFC01. The sequence goes on from CAZVWS010000027.1 coordinate 11,656, forward strand.
AACCGGACATTATGGCGGAAATAAAACTCTTTTACCACAAAGATGGAGTGGTTAGGCTTAGCCGCAGCCTCGATTTTTTGAAATCGAATCCAATTCAAAACTTCCTCTGGATCGACCTGAACGATGTGGATGAGGAAGTGGAAAACGAATTGGAAGATTTTCTGAAAATTTATATTCAGGAAGAGGAAGAGATGATTGAGATTGAGATGTCGTCGCGATACATCGAAACACACGATTCGCTCGTGATGAACTCTAACTTCTTGCTATCCAATTTCGAGAGCGATCCTGTATCGTTTATTCTGAAAAATAATATATTGATTACCGTTAGAAGTGAGGAACTTATCTCGTTTCACGAGACGGTAAAAAAAATATCGGCAAACCCCAAAAGTTATAATACCGGTGCCGATGTGCTGGTTGCCTTGTTGGAAACGCGGGTAGAATTTGATGCGGATATGATTGAAAATATGACGCACAAAATCACCCAGCTCAGTAATAGCCTTAGTTTGCAAGAAGCCGACAAAGATTTGTTGAGCGAGATTAAAAACTTGCAAGAGAAAACAATGATGCTGCGCGAGAATATTATCGACAAGCAACGCACCGTTTCCAGTATGTTGCGCAGCGAGTTTATTCCCAAGGAGTTGCAACCCAAGTTGTCGATGATTATCAAAGACATCAACTCGTTGGTAGAGCACATCAAGTTTAGTTTCGATAGGTTGGACTATTTGCAAGATACGTTTTTGGGTTACGTTAATATCGAACAAAACAAGATTATAAAAATATTTACCATTGTTTCGGTTATTTTCATGCCGCCAACACTCATAGCGAGTATCTATGGTATGAACTTCAGTTTTATGCCCGAACTCAACAGCAAGTGGGGCTACCCGATTTCCATTGGGCTCATGGTTGCTTCCTCGTTGTGTATCTTGTGGTTCTTTAAAAAGAAAAAGTGGTTGTAAAAAACCACTTTTCCCAATTTTTTTCTTCTTTTGGTTTATGCCAAAATCAATCCCAAGTTGTTGAAACGCTCGTTGTAATCTTCTACAGCAAAACGAATCACTTCCAACGCTTCTTCGCGACCGTAAATGTGCGAAATTTCGGTATTTCGGTCTTCGCCCGGCATATCTTTGTAAGTCAAAAAATAGTGTTCGAGTCTTTTTATCGCAATTTCGGGCAATTGCTCTATACTATCGAAATGCCCGTAAATGGTGTCATTTTTTAGGATGGCAATAATTTTGTCGTCCGCCTGATTTCCGTCAATCATACGGAAACCGCCAATAGGAATGGCATTTACCAACAAATCGCCGTGCGAAAGGTCTTTCTCCGTCAGCACGCAAATATCCATCGGGTCGCCGTCGCCCATAATATCTGTTCTGCCGGTTTTCTGGTTACAATAATCGCCTACACGTTTTCCGCAGTAGGTTTGCGGTATAAATCCGTAGAGGGCTGGAACTACGTTCGAAAATTTTTGTGGGCGGTCAACACGCAGATAGCCGCTCATTTTGTCTATCTCGTATTTTACCGTATCGGTTGGAACCACTTCGATAAAGGCAGTTACTTCCTCGGGAGCATCTTCGCCGATAGAAATACCGTGCCAAGGATGAGATTTGTATCGCAATCCCATCAATCTGCCAATTGGGTCTGAGAATTTGTCCATCAATATTCAATTTTTAGTTATTTACAAAAGTACAAAACAATTTTTGAATTTGCTTCAACCAAATGTAGTAAAACGGCTATTCGTCGTACAACAGATAGGGTTTGCGCTGTTTTTTGAAACTGATTACATCGTTTTGCCATCTTTTTTTTATCTGTTTTGCCGTTTTGCCGGCAACAATATCTTTGCGGATATAATCTACACCTACCAGTTTTTCAAAAAAGGAAGTAAAAAATTTGTCTCCCATTTTCATGTTTTTGTAGGCATCGATTAAATAGGTCAAGTCAAAACCATTTTCCCAAATATGCTCCTCGGACACGTTTCTTAAATCTACGCCATAACATTTCCGTCCAAGATGAGGCGGATTTTTTGCCCCCGATTTGCTTCGCGGAGTAAAGGTGAACGAGGAATTTCGAAATTTGGGATGTCCATATACCTGAAAAGGGAAATCTGTGCCGCGCCCCAAACTCATTGCCGTCCCCTCAAAAAGGCAAATAGAGGGATAAAGATAGATGGATTGCATGTTGGGCAAGTTGGGCGATGGAGCAACGGGTAACTCGTATCTGGTTTGGTGTGTATAGTTTTGACAAGCAATCACGGTAATGGAACAAGTGCGTCCGTTGGGCAACCATTTTTCGCCATTTATCATCAGGGCAAGCTCGCCCAAAGTCATGCCATGCACTATTGGTATGGGCAGACGCCCTACTCCCGAGCGATGTTTCTTATTTAAAATAGGACCATCTACATAAAATCCGTTGGGATTGGGGCGATCCAGTACAATCATTTTTTTGTTGTGCTCGGCACAGGCTTCCATCAGATTTGCCATGCTGATGTAGTAGGTATAAAAGCGCAAACCCACGTCTTGTAAATCGAAGAGCAGGATGTCGAATTTTCTCATCTTGTCTGCCGATGGCTTATTGCTGCCTTTCGCGTAGAGCGACCAGATTGGGATTCCTGTTTTTTTATCAACCGAATTTGCCACATGCTCGCCGGCATCTGCATTGCCGCGAAAACCGTGTTCGGGCGAAAATATACCAACAATATTACAATGGTTGCGGTGCAAATAATCTACCAAATGTTCGTCGTTTATCAGGCTGGTTTGGTTTGCCATGATTGCTACCCGTTTGCCTTGGAGCATAGGGAGGTATTTTTCGGTCAATTCGGCACCCACTTTCACTTGTGCAAACAGAGTTGCCGAAAAAATGAAGGCAAACAAAAGGACTGTTTTTCTCATCTTGTAGGGTGTGTTCTAAAGGTTTTTTATGTTCCGAATTATTCTGTTTCGGCATTGCTATACAGGTGATTTTTGTGCAATACATCAAACTCCTCATCCAGCATTTTCAACTCTTTTTTTATCTCTTTTAGCTTTTCTAAGAGTAGGACACGCTTTTCTACATCGTCTTTTTTAGACAACAATTTTTGTCGCGCACCCTCCAAAGTCATCCCATTTTCTTTTACCAAGTGATACACAATTTCCACTTGCAAGATATCCTCTTTGGTATATTGTCGTGTTCCACTCGGCGTTTTCTTGGGATTAATATTTTCAAATTTTTCTTCCCAAAAACGCAACAACGATACATTGACGGCAAAATGATCGGCAACTTCTTGTATAGAATAGTAGAGACGTTTGCCATTAAAATCGATAGGTTTCCTACGTTTTCCCATAAAACAGTGCCATTTTTGTTTGTTATATGATTTTTTTTGCACTAACATGGTGTAGCTGCAATTGCAAATATACATATTTTTTTATTCTGATGAGAAAATTGCTGGAAGATAAATACAATTTCCTTTTTATTAAAATGAAAAAAAGATTCAAGAAAATTTCGAAAAGCGTTATTTTCAACCCATTAAACTGATTTTTGTGTTCGTAATGGGTATTATCAATCGGAATTTGAGAAAAAACTTGTAAATTTGCATTCCGAAACCATTTTTTTAGTTATTGTATTCTGTTTCTTATGAAAATAATTTTCCTATTTTTCTTGTTGTTCATTTCGATTTCGGAAGTATCGGCAAAATCGGATTTGTCGGCTACACGTACGAATCGAACCGATGAATTGTATAACGAGAATGAAAAATTTGAACCTCTCGATTCCGTTTTGGTGCGAAATAGCAACGGCACACTGCAAATGCCTTACAGTTACGACCAAAATGCGTTGAATGGATTAAATTTTCGCGATACGTTGTTTTACAATCCACTGTTTTTGCCCATGGTTTTTAATGGAAAAATATTGCCCACCAATCTCCATTTTTACGATAATGCCGACAAATCTGTATCCGGATTGCTGATAAAACCGGAAGAAACTTTTGCTCCTAAATTGAAAAAAGCAGAATTTGTGAATTCGGTGCGGCGCAACTATTACAAGAATTTTCCCGATAGAATAAAATTTGCAACCGATCATCTCAACTCAGTTGCCCCACCCGTGAATAATGAAGACTTCTTGGCGGGGTTTAATCCTTTTCGGGAACCCATTTCGTCCGAAACCAGCTACTCGCTGAGTATGCCAAGCATTGAGGGAGTCGAGATAAAAAGAAAATATTGGGTATTGTCGGGGGTTAACTCGTTGCAGTTTTCGCAAAGTTATTTCTCGGACAATTGGCACAAAGGCGGAACAAGCAACCTCAATATAAACAGTCACCAAGAATTACAACTCAATTACCGGAAAAATAAAGTGCGTTTCAATAACACATTGGAGTGGCGTTTATCGGTTTTTAATGCACCCGAAGATACGCTCCGGAAATATTCAATAGGACAAGATTTGATTCGCTATTTTGGCGATTACGGTATCGATGCTTTCATAAAAAGATGGTCGTACTCGGCAAACTTGGAGGTTCGTACCCAATTTTTTAATAACTACGCACCCAATTCCCACGAACTGCGTTCCTCTTTCTTAGCACCACTTTACGTGAATGCGGGTATCGGTTTGAAATACGATTTGGATAAAAAATCGGAGAAAGTGCGCCACAGACGCATTCGGATGAAGGTGCATTTGGCTCCTATTTCGGTCAATTTCAAATACGTGGCAAACGACAAGGTAGATGTTGTTCGATTTGGTATTGACGAGAACAAGAAAACCAGTTTGGATTTTGGTTCTACCGTGATTGGCGAACTTATCTACGATTTCAACAAATATATCACGTGGACTTCGCGGTTGAAATATTTTACCAGCTACCACAATATCGAGTCGGAATTTGAGAACACGTTGAACATGGCAATTACCAACGCCTTTTCTACTCGTTTGTATCTGAACATGCGATTTGACGATAGTGTTCCGCCCGACCCCAAATACAACCATTTGCAAATAAATGAGATGTTGAGTTTTGGTCTCAATTACAAATGGTAATATACCAACACGACAAACTCGTACAGGTTGCTAATAGCGAACTTGTACGAGTTTTTTATTTTCTAAAAAATACGAATGAAACCGTATTTTTATGTTTCAGTTTTCTTTTTTTATTCGGGCTGAATAGGAGTAGCAGCCGGTTGCACCGGAGCTTCGGGAGCTACATCGGGAGCAGTAACCGGGTTAAGTGGTGCCGGTTGTTGTACTTCAATTTGTGAAGTGGGCTCGGTAGAACGTGATGCCGTAAATTTTGCAGTTAAGATGCTCAAAATAATAATGGTTGCAGCCAAGCCCCAAGTAAATTTTTCTAAGAAATCGGTAGTTTTGCGCACACCCATAATTTGGTTGGACGAAGAAAAACCGGCAGCCAAACCTCCACCTTTTGAATTTTGTACCAACACAATGAAAATCATTAGGATGGCAGCTACTAAAATGAGAATTGTAATGAAGATATACATAGTTTTATTTGTTTTTAATCTTCTCGTTGAGAATTAAATATTCCAGAAATCGAATTTGGTCGGCAAAGTAAACACTTTTTTTTGGAAAATTCAAACTTAATTGTTTAATAATTGCAAGTGCTTGCTCATATTTTTTCTGTTTTATGTAAATTTTTGCCAAAGTTTCGGTCAAAAATGCATTTCCATCGCCCTCTTTGGCTGGTGTTATTTCTTCCTTTCGGGTGGTTTCGGGTGTAAGGCTGAGCAACTCGTTGGCGTTTGCTTTTTCCAAAAAAGCATCAATCACATCCTGGTGTTGCATTTTATTTTGCTCGTCTTCCGAGTCAGGCAGAGAAATGGTTTTATTCTCGTGCTTCTCTAAAAATGCAAAATAATCATCGGCAACTACATGATACGTTGTGTTTTCGATTGGATTTTCTTCCTCAGTAGAAAAAGTCGCTAAATACGAATCTAACAAAATCAGGGTTTTATCGGCATTCTTGTTTTCTTTCTCTTTCTGTAGAAACATGGCGTATTTTTCGCTATTCACGTAGTAGAAAAATCGGCTTCTGTCGGCACAAAAAATGGCGGTTTCCGACAACTCTTTTTCTGTGTTGGTGTTACCAATTTGCTCTTTATTTTTGTAAAGCAAAAGGCGCGCGGTCTGAAAATAGGGAAATTCCTCGGTTATTGCCCGTAGTTGTTGCAAAGATTGGGCATCCAACGTTTTCGGATTTTCTATGTAGTTGTATAAGTTCTCTTTTACCATTTTTTCCTAATTACCAATTTGCCATTGTAGAATTAAAAATCTGGTCCACGATGTCTTTTGACAATTCTTCCACCAACTGGTCTTGCACGCTGTCAAACAGCACGTTGCTCGAAAAAACTTGGTTGGCACTAAAAGTCTCCTCTTTGTCTTGCCCTTGCACTTTGTTGTTTCGGTAGCGCATTCTCACAGTCATGGTGAGGCGGGTTTCAGAGGCAAACGCATCTTCTTGCACGGCAAGTGGGGTAAGTTCGTAGCTCACAATTTCGCCCTCAATTTCCAAATCGCCGTTTTGTTGCACCATTTGCAATCGGGTGTTTCGGGTAAACATATCTTGCAGTGCTTCGTTGAACCGAGATTCCAAAGGAGGGTAAACCAATGGGGCTTGGTTGATGAACCGGCTCAGATGCAGCGATTTGGTCAAGTTGTAATCGATAGATGCGCCCGTGAACTTGTAGGAGATAGTGCACGAAGTGAGCAAAATTGTACTTAAAAGGATGAAAAAATGCTTTTTCATAAGCTGTCGAGATTATAGTCTTTTATTTTTCGGTACAACGTACGTTCGGAAATTCCTAACTCTTTTGCTGCCGATTTGCGTTTGCCGGCATGTTTTTCCAATGCTTTTATTATCATCTCTTTTTCAACATCTTCGAGCGATAAATTGGCGCTCTCTACTTCGGTAGCTTCCTGAAAATCATTGTTTTCTTCGTCTCTTATTTTAGAAACATGTGTAGTTTCCTCGAATAGAATCGGCAAACTTACTCGTGTTTTGTCTTGTGGCAATACCACGGTTTCGGCAATGGGTTTTTTTTCCTCGTGGATGGAGTCGGACGCGTTTTCGAGCAGGTTTTTTACCACGTGTTTTAAGTCGTTGATGTCTTTTTTCATATCAAATAAAACCTGATACATGATTTCTCGTTCCGACGAAAAAGAACGTTGTTCCGCTTCACGTGTTTGCGATGCCAAAACCGGTAGTAAACCTTTGGTTTTTGGCGGTAAAAATTTCTCCAATATTTCGGGTGTTATCACTCTTTCGTGCTCTATAACAGATATTTGTTCCGTAATATTTTTCAGTTGTCTTACATTGCCCGGCCAATCGTAGTCGCGAAGCATCTCACGAGCATCGTCGGTAAGCGAAATGGCAGGCATCATGTATTTTTCGGCACAATCGCTTGCAAATTTGCGAAACAACAGCGGGATATCCTCTTTCCTGTCGCGCAAAGGAGCTATACGAATGGGGATGGTACTCAGTCGGTAGTATAAATCTTCTCTGAACTTGCCTTTTTCGATGGCGCCGTTGATATTCAAATTGGTTGCTGCTACCACACGTACGTCACTTTTTTCTACTTGCGAAGAACCCACTTTTATAAATTCTCCTGTTTCTAATACACGCAGCAACCGTGCTTGGGTGGGCAATGGCAGCTCGCCAACCTCATCCAAAAAAAGCGTGCCGCCGTTTGCTACTTCAAAATATCCTTTGCGTGTGGCAGTTGCGCCGGTAAACGAGCCTTTTTCGTGTCCAAAAAGCTCCGAATCGATGGTTCCTTCGGGGATGGAGCCGCAATTGATGGCAAAATAGGGTCCGTGTTTTCTGCGGCTGTATTGATGAATAATTTGAGGGAAATTTTCTTTTCCCACGCCACTCTCACCCGTGATGAGTACCGACAAATCGGTTGGTGCTACTTGCAAAGCAACATCGATAGCTCTTTCCAACTCGGGCGAAACGCCAATGATACCGAAACGTTGTTTTACCTGTTGTATATTTTGTTTTGCCATTATTTTTAGATTTCTGCCAATAAAGATTTGTTGTTTTCTTGGGGGAATATTATTCGTGTTGCGTTGGCGAACAATCCCCATTTACACAAAGTTAGAAAAATATTTTTGCTACGGATGCACTTTTTGCTAAAAAAAAGATTACCGCGTACAAACCATTTCAAAACAGTTCGATTACGGTAACCTTTTTATTATTCAACCAAAAAATCTGTTAAGATATTTGTTTGATTATTTCAATAATTGTTGCGCCTATCTCTTCGGCTTCTTGTTGCGATTTTGCTTCAGAATAGATGCGAATGATGGGTTCCGTATTCGATTTGCGCAGATGTACCCATTTGTCGGCAAAATCAATTTTTACTCCATCAATATCGGTAACTTTTTCGTGTGCAAATTTCTCTTTCACTTGTTGCAGTAGCTTGTCGATATCGATATCGGGTGTGAGGTCAATTTTTTGTTTCGACATGAAGTAACTTGGGTACTCAGCACGCAGCTCGCTCACAGTTTTTCCCGATTTGGCAAGTTGGGTAAGAAACAGCGCGATGCCTACCAGCGCGTCGCGACCGTAGTGTGATGCCGGATAAATGATACCGCCATTTCCTTCGCCGCCAATGATGGCATTTGTCGCTTTCATTTTTTCCACCACGTTTACTTCGCCTACGGCGGCCGAAAAATATTCGCCTCCGTGTTTGCGGGTTACATCGCTCAAGGCACGGGTAGAGCTCAAATTAGAAACGGTGTTGCCCGGTGTGTGTTGCAAAACGTAGTCAGCAACGGTTACCAATGTATATTCTTCGCCAAATGGCTCTCCATTTTCGGCATAAATCACCAACCTATCCACATCGGGGTCAACGGCGAAACCTACATCGGCTTTAGAACTTTTCATGAGTGAAGCCAATTCGGTCAGGTTTTGCGGAAGGGGTTCGGGGTTATGCGAAAAATTGCCGTGTGTGGCGCAGTGTAGTTTAAAAACCTCTTTCACACCAAGGGCGTAGAGCAGTTCGGGGATGGCAATACCACCAACGGAGTTCACCGCATCTACCGCTACTCTGAAATTGGCTGCTTTTATGGTGTCCACATCTACCAAATCGAGCGAAAGGACGCTACTGATGTGTTCGTGCAAAAATTGTTTGGAACAGATTTGCCCTAATTCATCTACCGGTGCGAAAAGAAAATCGTCGCTTTCGGCAATGGAAAGAATCTCGTTTCCTTCGGCAGCATTCAGAAATTCGCCTTTGCTGTTTAGCAGTTTCAGCGCGTTCCATTGTTTCGGGTTGTGGCTCGCGGTGATGATGATGCCGCCATCGGCTTCCTCTTTTGTAACCGCAATTTCTGTGGTTGGGGTGGTTGCCAAACCAATATCTACCACATCACATCCCATTCCCATTAGTGTACCGGCTATGATGTTGTGCACCATGGGTCCTGAAATGCGGGCATCTCGCCCCAATACTATTTTTATTTTTCCTTCTCCGGTTGCCGATTTTTTGATAAATGTAGCATAGGAAGCGGCAAATTTTACAATGTCTATCGGGGTCAAATTATCGCCCGTGTTACCTCCGATGGTTCCTCTGATTCCGGAAATAGATTTGATGAGTGTCATGTATTACTTTTTTTGATATTCGAAGTTGTAAGTTACCAGGTCGTAATAGGTTGTATGATAATTTAATCTCTCGGCTTGTGCACCCATATTGAAAGGCACAATCATTTTTACTCTGCCCAAGTGGCCTATAAAACTGAGCGGAACTACCCAGGCGGGGGTAGTGCTGCTGTAGAGCGCATCTTTGTTTGAAAGTGTTACGGGGCCTCTGTAAATCAGGGTGCTGGGACTGGTTGCTTGCATAGATGAATGGGTAACCGAATCGTTTTCGGAAGATATTATTTTGTAACCGTCGTACCGAATATATATTTCTTCTCCCAGCTCGGCTTTCACGCTGCTGTTGCCTTTGTCTATGATTTGAATATATACACCGGTAGCGGGGTCTTTGTAGAACTCGTTGGTTTTGAAGATTGTATCTTGCGGTATTTTGTCTAAAACGATAATGCCGTTTTTAGCAATGAAATTGTCAATAATTTTTATTTCGTCCCGAAGTCGGTCAGCATACGATTTTTGTTTATCGCACGATGCAAAAGTAATGGAAATGGCGATGATAGATAAAATGAGCCAATGAATTTTTTTCATCTTTGTTGTTCTGTTAAATTTGTCTGCAAATGTACTGAAACAAGTTTGAAAAAAAGCACAAAACCACCATAAATTATATTAACTCTACACCAAAGCAGGCGATATGTGTGTGTAAGCTCAATACAGAGTGGACGAGGTGTATCCATTTTTCGAGAAATCAAAAGAAAGAATTCTCGGACTTATAGTATAAATCTATTCTATATCTTTATTTTCTATATCATTTTTATTTATAATTAAAATGGCATATCTTTGTAGAAAAATAATTAGAAAACAAATAATTAATTAATAAATATACAAAAAATGGAAACAAATTTAGAAAACAATTTGACATCAATGCCAAGAATTGGCGACAAAGCACCCTCTTTCACTGCAAAAACCACGCAAGGCGAAATTCGCTTCCCGGAAGATTATGCCGGCAAATGGTCGATTCTTTTTAGCCACCCTGCCGATTTTACACCCGTTTGTACATCCGAGTTCATGACTTTTGCCACCATGCAAAAAGATTTTGAAGCACTCAACTGTCAGCTGGTTGGGCTTTCGGTTGACGGATTGTATAGCCACATCGCTTGGTTGCGAACCATAAAAGAGAAAATTGAGTACAAAGGCATGAAAGATGTGGAAGTTACCTTCCCGCTTATTGAAGACATCACGATGAATGTAGCGAAAAAATATGGCATGATTCAGCCAAACGAAAACTCGACACAAGCCGTGCGTGCCGTTTTCTTTGTTGACCCGAAAGGGATAATTCGCACTATCATTTATTACCCGCTGGCATTGGGCAGAAATTTTGATGAACTGAAACGCATCCTTATCGGATTGCAAACAGCCGATGAATTTGGTGTAGCATTGCCTGCCGACTGGCGTCCGGGCGATGATGTAATAGTTCCTACAGCCGGTTCATGTGGCGTTGCCAAAGACAGAATGGCAAGCAGTGCCGACGAAATGCATTGCTACGATTGGTTTTTCTGTACCAAAAAATTGTCGAAAGAGGCAATAGATGGAGCATTGTTGAAAAATTAGAAAAAACGAGAAAAAGATACGTTTTAGGTTTTAAACAGAAACTGTCTCAAAAGAAAATTTTCCCGACAAACTGTCGCGCAAAGCAAATCTGTTTTGCAATGAAACATCTCTCGAATTAATTGTCTGACAGATAATGTATTGTTGAGAATCGCGACAAAATGAAATCGGGAAAATCCTTTTGAGACAGTTGTTTTTTTGTTGAAGGAGGGGAGCGCTTGAAAAAACGAATACTCCGCTTTTTCTAATTGGTCGGGTTCTCCTCGTCCTCTTCTTTCAAATCTTCTTTGGCTTTTTTAAAGGCTTCTACCACTTTGGCATAATTATCTTTCCAAGAGCCCGATACGGTTTCAAAAAAATTGGCAGCACTCTCTTTTACCACATCCCATTTGCTATCGGCAATGGTGTCGAAGCGGTTTAGCCTGTCGGTCAAATCTTCTTTCAATTTGCCCAATTTATCCAACTGTTCGGCATACTCCTCTTTGGCTTCTTCAGCTACATTGGCAACGCCAACCTTCATTTCATCAATTTTAGCTTCCAGTTGATCTAAAATTTCTTGTGTTTTTTGTTTAAATTCTTGCTTATTCATATCTTGTCCTATCATTTAAAATTCAATAATAAAACAGATATAAACCGATTTTAGTTCAATCTCATTCCCGCCAAAATAAAAAAACTTGTATCTTTGCAAGATATTCAAACCAAAGAACTGTTTTTTATGTTAAATATTGTAATATTTGGAGCACCCGGTTCAGGCAAAGGCACACAAAGTGAGTTGCTTATAAAAAAATATGGACTAAAATATGTTTCAACAGGAGAGATATTAAGAGAGAAAATAAAAAAAGGAACACCGAGAGGTAAATTGGCCGATAGCTATATCTCTCGCGGACAGTTGGTTCCGGACGAAATAGTAATTCCCATGCTCGAAGATTTGATAGCCGACGACGCCAATGCAAATGGTTTCATCTTCGACGGATTTCCCCGTACTTTGGCTCAAGGCGAGGCTTTAGACGTTATTTTGAGCAAATATGGAAAAGAAATTTCACTGGTTTTCAATTTGGATGTGCCCGACGATATTTTGATGGCACGATTGCTAAACAGAGGCAAAGATTCGGGACGTTCAGACGACAATCTAAAAGTGATAGAATCGCGCTTAGAGGTTTTTCATAACCAAACTGCACCCTTAATAGTATTCTACTCCGAACAGAAAAAAATGATACAAATAAAGGGAACAGACTCCATCGAGGAGATTTTTAAATCCATCGAAAAGGAGATAACAACTTATAAAGAAAAATGGCAGAAGCAAACTTTGTAGATTACGTAAAAATATTTTGTCGTTCCGGAAAAGGTGGACGAGGTTCTGCCCATTTCAGAAGAGAAAAATATATACCAAAAGGAGGACCCGATGGTGGCGATGGTGGCGATGGTGGCAGCATCATCCTAAAAGGTAGCAAACACTATTGGACTCTACTTCATTTACGCTACAAACGACACATTTTTGCCCAACACGGCGAGAGTGGATCTAAAGCCCAGCGCACAGGAAAAAAAGGCGACAATGTTATCATTGAAGTGCCATGTGGCACAATTGCTTACGATGCCGAAACGGGCGAATATCTGTGCGACGTTACCGACGACGGACAAGAGGTCGTATTGCTGAAAGGCGGTAGAGGTGGCTTAGGCAACACCCGTTTCAAGACCGCCACTAACCAAGCTCCCCGATACGCCCAACCCGGCGAACCATTTGAAGAAAAATGGGTAATCCTGGAGCTAAAACTACTTGCCGATGTGGGGCTGGTAGGATTTCCCAATGCCGGAAAATCTACATTGCTATCGGTAATGTCGGCTGCCAAACCAAAAATTGGCAACTACCCATTTACCACCCTAAAACCCAACCTGGGGATTGTGAGCTACGTGGAAGGAAAATCTTTTGTAATGGCTGATATTCCCGGAATTATTGAAGGTGCGAGCGAAGGCAAAGGTTTGGGTCTACGATTTTTGCGCCACATAGAACGCAATTCACTGCTGCTGTTTGTCATACCTGCCGATAGCGACGATATTCACAAAGAATACAATATTTTACTCAACGAGCTCACACAATATAATCCCGAACTGTTGGACAAACAACGGGTACTTGCTATTTCCAAATCAGATATGCTGGATGAGGAGTTGATGTTTGCCTTATCGGAAGATTTGCCCCCAATACCATACCTATTTATTTCATCTATAACCGGATACGGCATTACAAAATTGAAAGACATTTTGTGGCACGAACTCAATTCGGTAGAATTTGAAGAGGAAGATGAAATTCCGTTCGACCCAACTTATAACGATGCCGAGGAGGACGAAGAAGATAACTATTTCGAAGAAGATTTTTAGCAATGATAATCCATCCTAAATTCAGCAACTTGCTTTTGTTTCGCAATCTGGAAAAATTTCCCGAGATAACCCATTTCTCTACTACCAGAAAGGGCGGCGTGTGCAAAGGAGCGTATCGCTCGTTCAATTTAGGAAACTATTCGGATGACGACCCAACCAAAATTTACGAAAACCGGAGTGCCTTGGCACGAAATTTCTATTTGCGACACGAAGACCTCATCACTCCGCACCAAGTGCATGGTTCGGAAGTATTTGTTGTGGATGCCAATTATTTGCAATTGGAGAAAGGCGAAATGTTAAATACCATATATGGTTACGACGCGTCTGTAACCAACGAACGAGGTGTTTTTTTGTGTGTAACCACTGCCGATTGTGTGCCTATTTTGTTATACGACACACAAAATCAAGCTATTGGTTCCGTTCATGCCGGTTGGCGAGGCACGGTAGGACGAATAGTGGAAAAAACCATCACTCGCATGCAATCCCTTTATGGTACTGACCCGCGAAATATTGTTGCTGCCATCGGTCCTGCCATTTGTATGAAACATTACGAAGTAGGCAAAGAGGTAGAAGAGGCTTTTCTCAACAACGGATTTTCGTTGTCGGCGGCGAACTCTTTTCGACATCCCAAAACAAAAAAAATGCACATCAACTTGAAAGAAATCAATCGGCAAGAGCTGTTGCGATTGGGAGTAGCCAAAGAAAACGTGGAAAAAACGCGCTATTGTACTTTCAGCAACGACCGACTTTTCTTTTCAGCACGTCGTCAATCGGTACATTCCGGAAGAATGCTCACGGCAATTATGTTGAAAAATGACATATCTGATTTTGAATGAAGAAATTTTCGAAACAGCTAAAATACTCACTTTTTACCTTAGCATGTACAATTTTTCTATATGCTTGCGCCAATATTGGCATCCCTTCGGGAGGCGATTTTGACGAAAAACCACCCAGAGTGCTCAAGGCAACTCCCAGTTTTAACTCGTTGGGAGTAAGCCAAACAAGATTTGAAATTTTGTTTGATGAAAACGTGAAAATAGAAAAGCCCAACGAAAAAGTTATCATCACACCGCCCCAACTGAATCAGCCGGTTGTGAAATCGGTTGGCAAACGAGTGGTTGTTGAGCTAAACGACAGTCTCATGCAAAATACCACCTACACCATAGATTTTACCGATGCCATTGTAGATAACAACGAGGGCAATCCGCTTGAAAATTTCTCCCTCTCTTTTTCTACGGGCGAAATATTAGATACAATGGCGGTATCGGGAAAAGTGCTTACAGCCGAAAATTTAGAACCCGTAAGCGGCATATATATTGGTATGCATACCAACTTGAACGACACGGCTTTTACAAAAATACCTTTTGAAAGAATATCGAGAACCAATTCGCGAGGAATTTTTACCGTACGAGGATTGGCACCCGGCAAATATAAAATTTTTGCTCTGAATGATTTGAACCGAGATTACAAATTCGATAACCCCACGGAGGAAATTGCTTTTCTCGATTCCATCATAGTACCTTCTACCGAACAGGCTATAAGACCCGATACCGTGTTCACCGATAGTTTGACGATAGACACTATCAGAATGATAAATTATACCCGACATTTGCCCGATGACTTGGTTTTAAAAACATTTAAATCGGACTTTAAAAGACAGTACTTTCAAAAATCGGAGCGAAAAACACGCTCTCAACTAACTTTCTATTTTGCTGCACCTACCGAATTGGCAACATTTACGCTTTTGCAACCAAAAACAACCAATCCCGATTGGTATTTGATGGAAAAAAGTAGCGGAAACGATACTATTTCGCTGTGGCTCACAGATTCGCTCGTTATCGGGCAAGACAGCATCCGGATAAAATTGGACTATTTAAAAACCGATTTGGAAACCAACATACATGCTTGGCAATCCGATACCATCAATTTGACGTACAAAGAGCCGCGCAAACCACAAAGAGACAAAAACAAAGAGGAACCCATTCGTTTTCTTTCTGTCAAACACAATATCCGTCCCGACCACGATGTTTACGAGCCCATCCGTTTGGAATTGGAATATCCGGTAGAAAAATTTGAAAAAAAACAAGCCACTTTGTATCAAATGATTGATTCGGTCTTTCAACCACGAGATTACCAGTTGCAAACAGACTCGCTCAATCCGCGAAAATTTATCTTTAAACACAAATGGGAACCCGGAGGGAGATATCGATTTGCGATTGATTCTGCTGCCGTAACCGCTTATAATGGATTGTGGAACGATAAATTTCAGCAAGATTTTGTTGTGAAATCGTTGGATAAATATGGGAATCTCATGTTCGTAATTTCGGGATTGCCAGCCGATAAAACCGCTTATGTAGAACTTCTGGACAAAACGGATAAACCTTTTCGCAAAAAAGTGGTCAAAAACAACGAAGTGCTATTTTTGGACATCAACCCGGGTACAATTTATGCCCGATTATTTGTGGATGATAACGAAGATGGCATTTGGACTACGGGCAATTACGAACTTGGTATACAGCCCGAAGAGGTTTATTACTATCCTCGGGCGTACGAAATAAGAGCTTACACCGACCACGAAGAGTCGTGGGATTTGCACGCTGTACCCGTAACAGAACAGAAACCGTTAGAGATTACAAAAAACAAACCCGAAGAGCGAAAACGCCGAAATCTGAACGAAGAAAAAGAACGGGAAGAGCAGCAACGACTAAACCAAGGTGGCATGCTGCCAATAGGCACCGGAGGTTCAGCTACTATTCGTCAGATGGGTGGCAAACGTTAGTCGGAATAAACAGGCAACAAAATGACAAAACAAACAAAAAAAATATTTTCTTTACTTCTGCTGTTCATTGCTTTTGCAAGTAGTGTCCACTCGCAATGCGATTTGAAAAACAACGCTTTCAAAAGCGGCGAAAACATTGTTTACGACCTCTACTTCAATTACGGTATTTTGAGTGCAAAAGCCGGAAATGGCAACTTGAAAACATCTACCATCAACTACAAAGGACAAAATGTTTTCAATATAAATATGCAGCTAAATACCAGTGGATTAGCAAGGGTGTATAGGGTAAACGACACGTTGACTTCTTATGTAGATAACAACCTGAAACCGCTGCTTTTTATAAAAAATGCTTTCGAAGGAAAAGATTATTCGCAAGAAGTGCAAACCTTTAACTATGTGAATGGTGCAATCCAAATTCGGGCAAAAAGAGTGTTCAACGGCACAAAGCAATTCGACGAAAATGTAACCACCAAACAATGTACTTACGACTATTTGTCCGTTTTGCCGCTGATACGCAACTTAGATTATTCGCAAATGAACCCCGGCGACAAAAAAGAAATCCAGTTTCTCTCGGGCAAAGATATTGTAAAAATGCACGTGAACTACATGGGGAAATCCAAAACAAAAGCCAACGACGGAAAAACTTACAACACGATAGATATTTCGCTAACCATTCACGACAAAGCATTTCAAAACAAAAAAGAGGCAATCAGCGCATCCCTTACGGATGATGCCAACAGAATCCCCATTATCATAACCACGCATCTCAAAATTGGGGCTGTAAAAGCTCTGATGAAAAACGTGCGCGGACAGAAAAACTAAACAGATACTTTTTATTTCACGCTTTTATTATTCAATGT
>CAZVWS010000028.1:0-28403 GCA_964631255.1 uncultured Dysgonomonadaceae bacterium
CTTCGGAACCACAATCCGACGCTCTAACCAACTGAGCTACAACCACCATGTTTTTTGAGGATACAAAGATAATACATATTTTTCAATTTGCACAAAAAATAAATGAATAATTAATCCGATAAATTTCTACTTACAATAAAAAATTGTACATTTGAAGTAATAAATAAAAGAATAGCAGTGAATAACAAAGTAAAACTTTCCATTCTCGGAATTTCGTATAGCCAGGTTCAGGCCGGGGCATACGCGCTCATCTTTGCCGAAGAAGACGGAATACGCCGTTTGCCCATCGTTATTGGCACGCCCGAGGCGCAATCCATTGCCATTGTGATGGAAGGCATAAAACCACCACGCCCCTTGTCGCACGATTTGATGTCGAATATTTTTCAAGCACTGAACATAGAACTAAAAGAAGTTTTTATTTATAAATTTGAAGATGGTGCTTTCTTTGCAGAGTTGTTAATCGAGGACAATGGCAAAGAGTATCGCATGGATTCGCGCACATCCGATGCCGTGGCACTTGCCATCCGATGCAATGCCAAAATATATACAACCGAAGATATTATGCAAAATATGGGCATTGTTTTCGATGAACGAGAAGTGAGTACCGACGAGCCATCTTCAACTCAAGCGGCAGAAACAGAGCAAATTGCAGAGGATATGTCTCAGTTAAGCATTTCTGCTTTGCAGAAAAAACTGGAAGAGGCGGTGCAAGAAGAAAACTATGAACTGGCTACCCAGTTGCGCGACGAAATAGGGCGTAGAGAAAAAGCGTAATATGGAAGAATCTGTTTTTTATAATCCCGATATTGCACAAAGCAGGCAGCTCACCGAGCAAGAATCGCAACATTGTGTCAAAGTATTGCGCATGAAAGAGGGCGATAAATTGGCTGTAGTGGATGGAGCCGGGAAAATTTATACCTGTCGTCTTGTTCAAGCGCATCCCAAACACTGTTTAGTTCAGATTTTAGGAGTGAGGGAAACAACAAAAAATCGTTCTTTCGGTATCCATATAGCTTTTGCTCCAACCAAACAGATGGAAAGAAACGAGTGGTTTGTAGAAAAAGCAGTAGAAATGGGCGTGGATAGATTTACCCCGTTGCATTGCGCTTTTTCCGAACGCAAAGAGATAAAAACGGACAGATTGGGCAAAATAATGATTGCGGCAATGAAGCAATCGCAACAAGCATTTTTGCCCGTTTTGGATGAGATGACACGTTTCAACTCTTTTGTTTCACAACCCATTGTAGGACAAAAATATATTGCGCACTGCTATGAATGGGACAAATCGGCTCTTTCAAAAATTTGCCGAAAAGAAGAAAACACGACCCTTTTGATTGGTCCCGAAGGCGATTTTAGCGAAGCAGAAGTGAAGCTGGCTATCGAGAATGGATTTGTGCCCATCAGCTTGGGCAGTAACAGACTGCGAACAGAAACTGCCTGTTTGGCAGCTTTGCACACCGTGCATGTGATAAATTCGTTGTGATAATTTAGATTGATTGTACCAACCAATGTGCCTGGAGCCACAAGCGAGGTTCGAACTCGCGACCTACGCGTTACGAATGCGTTACTCTACCAACTGAGCTATTGTGGCAAATTTTCGGTCTGCAAAATTATAAAAAAATGGGGTAATAAACGGAATTGCATCTGTTTTTTTCCATTAATTTCTCCATAATTACAAATGAAAACCCGACTGCCTCTTTTCGAAACGGAAATAGCAGTCGGGTTGTTCTGTTTATCAATTGGTGGTTAAACCAATCTATGTTCTATCATATAGGTTTTATTTTGCAATAATGATGGGAGCAGTTACAACTGTAGCGTTTTCGTTGCTGATTACCATCCAATAAATACCGGCACTTAAATTATTGAAAGAGAAAGCATTTTCGCCACTTCTTATCTCAACTTCTTGCAGAAGTTTTCCAGCCGAGTCAATCAATTTGCCTTTCAGATTGCTATCGAGTTTCGATGTCAATGTGAAGTTTCCATCCGATGGATTTGGATGGATGCTAAAATCTTTGTTTGCCGAAACCTCATCTATTCCTGTTGGCAATGTAGCAAACTCATCTTCAGCTATGGGACCCCACTCGCCATTGGCGTTTTTACCTCTTGCCAGTGCTTTGTATTTGGTGTTCTCTTTCAAAGACAACCATTCCCAAATATCTACGGCATACAATGCATAGTCGTTGGCAATAATCATATTCATTGCTCCTTCAACACCTTCTGTTTCTACCAAAGCAAGCTCTGCCAAACCGTTGTAATAAACGGAAGTTTCTGCGTTTGGAGTGGTTTTTAGTATCACAGAGTTGGATGTGATGTTAGAAAGTTCAATCGTAATTTCAGAAACTCCGTCGCCACCCAAAGTGATTGTAGTTACTTCGGCTTTTACCAAAGGAAATGGTGTATCGTTGCTACCGTAAGGTCTCACGAAAATTTCATATTCCGTTCCTGCCGAGAAGTCGGTGTATTCGTGGGTGTATTCGCCAAATTGTTGGATACCCCATTGTGTAACAAGCTCATCGATAGTCGTTCCAAATTGTGTGGCAAATGCTTCCATCTGACCTTTTGGCCCTGCAACAAAGTAGTAATATTCGCAAGATTCATTGGGAACAAAATTAATTTGCACCGATGTAGCTCCGATATTAGGGAATGTGATTTCAACCGACGGATCTACTTGGGTGTTTTTGAACGGATTTACTTTATCCTCTTGTGCAAAAAGTGTAGTGGAAACTCCTAAAAGTAATAAAAGGAAAAGTACATTTTTTTTCATATTCATTTTTTTAATTTAAATTGTTGTTATTTCGTTAGAATGAAATTTATTGTCTTGTTTGAACAAAGAAAGAGGGATAATGTTTTTCCCGATTGGCTATTTTTTGTTTCAGCTAATCGGCTCTTTCTTAGAATAAATATTCCCAAAACATCTCCTTGTTCGTAGAGATGAGCCTGTTTTTGGTTAAGAACATATTTGGTGAACTCCGGAATGCCAAAATTGGTTTTCCGAAAGCGTCGCAAAGAAAAAATTGCTCGTTGTTGTTGGTCAATATCCGGTGGCTATCGTTCTCCATTGTCTGCTCAAACACATCGTTTTTGTTGTATTTCAACTCCGATTGTAAATCGTCTGTCAACGAAAAAATACGGTTTTGAGTGGTTTGCAAAAAGTTTTGTTCGGGATAATCTTGGGCAATATCAAAAAATGTAGAATCGTTGCGACGAACAAAAATTCCCGACTCAATAAATGCTTGCAGATATTCGTCTTTTTCCAATTCAAAAGTTTTTTCGTTTATCAAACTACCATCCAAAAGCGAATAGGTTACTACTTTATTTTCAAAAACCAAAAACAACAGGTCGTTTATAACCTGGTAATTGCGAATAAAATCTTTCTTTTCGGGAATGGTTTGCAAATAAAGTTTCTTGCCCGTTTGCAAATTGAATGCCGCGATATATGGGTCGCCAATTTTTGAAAATCCACCGTTGTAAAAAGCGTAGCCTCTGTTTATCATATAGATAACAGAATCTTTGAGAAAAATGGACGATTTGGATGTCCGTTTTTCGGGTAGTGGAGTGCTCCAAATTATTTCGCCTTGGCTGTTAACTCGAGAAATCATCTCTTTGGATGCCAAAATAGTGTTGTTCTCTTCATCAATAAGCATGTTAGAAACCATTTCCGTTACTTCGTCGGGATTTGTTTGAATAACCAATTGCCCGGTAAGTACTCCCAACAAAATGCCGACAGCATTGGTGGCAATCATACCGCCCACTTTGTAGTGGCTGGTTTTTGCTTGATAAGTCCATCCGTTTCCGGTGTGTAAGTTCATTGCCTGAATACCGTTCACGGCAATGAGTAAAACCGAATCCGAAAGCAGATAAGCATCGTTCCAACCGTGAGTGCGGTCTATTTTTTTGCTCCAAAGCGAGTTGCCGTTGGTCATGTCGATAGCCGTCAGGTTGTTTGAGGCTTGGTTTTTTGGATAACCCAAACCAATATTTTGCTCGGGAGAGATGTAGTAAAAATCGTAGTTGTTTTCCCACAAAACATTGCCCGTTTCTTCCTCGAGACAGAAATGTTTGTTTTGGGTTGAGTAGAAGAGAAAACTGTCTTGAAACCGGATGTCAAATCGGTTGTATTTCACATCTTTGCTCCATTTTGCTACTTTGTCATCCAATCCAACCATGGCTATGTAGCCTTTGTTTTTGAAAGTAGTGCCACTTTTGTTGGTTTCGCGTAGTTCTAACAACAGATTATCTGAAGCCCGATTCAAGTGCATCCGATATATTGGAAGGCGCGGTTTATAATATTTCACAACCACATCTTTGTTCTCAAAATCTTTCCCGATGATGGTGTCGTTCGACACGAAAAAATCGGTACTCGCATTTTGGGCTTTCACGCTTATCAAAAAGCACAAAACAAGAAGTGTAGTAAATATTTTTTTCATTTTTTAGAGACAAATAGACCTGTTTTTTATAAATACCAAAAGAAACGGGCTGATTGGCAACCCGTTTCTTTTCTACAAATATTTTTTACCTATGGAATAGGTTGAATTAGTTGGCATTTTTGCGTTGACCTTTCATGATGTAGTATGCCACCGGCGATGCCAAGAACAAGCTGGTTACAGTACCTACAACTACCCCAATCAACATAGCAAATACGAAACTTCTAACCGCGTCGCCACCAAAGAATAAGATACAGATAATTACAAGAGTTGTACTTAAACCGGTGTTGATGGTACGTGCCAAAACGGCATTCATTGAGTCGTTGAACAGCGCACGCAAATCACGTTTGGGGTATAGTTGGTGCATCTCGCGGAAGCGGTCAAATACAACCACCTTATCGTTGATAGAATAACCCACGATGGTAAGAATAGCAGCAACAAACGTTTGGTCAATCTCCATAGAGAAAGGCATGATTTTCCAAAGTAACGAATAGAATCCAATTACTGCAAACGAGTCAACTGCCAAAGCAGCAACCGTTCCGATAGAGAATGCCCAATTGCGGAAACGTGCAAAAATGTAGATTCCCATACACACCAATGCAATGGCAAGTGCCAGGAAGGCGTTTTTCATCGTGTCTTCAGCCACGCTTGGTCCTACTTTTTGCGAGCTTTGGATGTGGTCGTTAATCGTGCTTCCCGGAGTGATGTAATCTTTCAATCCTTCACCCAACAAGCCAATCAAATCTTCTTCTACTGTATCGCTTTCAGATTCAATCATGTAGTTGGTCGAGATACGTACCTGATTGCTCGAACCAATGGTGATTACTTGTGCCGAACCGCCCAAAATGGGTTGCAATGCCTCTTCGATATCGCCCGTTTTCACGGGTTGGTCAAATCGGACGATATAGTTGCGTCCTCCGGTGAAGTCGATACCGGTATTCAGTTTCAGAGCGAAAAGAGAAACCACGCTTACCACGCCAAAAATGGCGATAGCAATGATTACTTTTCGACTGTTTTTAATGAAATCGAAACTATATTCGTTGAAGATGGCTCTGGAGAAACCTGTGTTGAACGTTAGGTTTTGCCATTTTCCTCTGTTGAATTGGAATTCGTAAACCAGACGAGTCAAGAACACGGCTGTTAAGAATGAAACGGCAATACCAATAATCAATGTAACGGCGAAACCTTTGATAGGTCCTGTACCAAAAATGGCAAGAATAATACCGGTAATGATGGTTGTCAAGTTGGAGTCGAGAATAGCGGAGAACGCGTTTTTATAACCGTCTTCCAATGCTTTTCTAAGCGATTTGCCGTTTGCCAACTCCTCTTTGATACGTTCGTTGATAAGTACGTTGGCATCTACCGCCATGGCGAGTGATAGAATCATACCCGCGATACCCGGTAGCGTGAGCACTGCTTGGAATGCTGCCAAAATACCCAAAGTAAAGAAGAAGTTGATTAACAACGCGGTGTTGATAACCATACCCGGAATGATGCCGTAAAGCAGGCAAGTAAATATAAATAGTACGATGAGGGCGATGATAAACGATACGAAACCGTCTGAAATGGCTTCTTTACCCAACGAAGGACCTACCACGTCTTCTTGCACAATGCGTACACCGGCTTTCATCTTACCCGATTTCAATACGTTTTCTAAGTCTCGTGCCTCGTCGGGAGAGAAGTTTCCGCTGATGGATGAGCGTCCGCCTTCAATTTTATCGTTTACACGTGGAGCCGAATAAACGTATCCGTCCAAAACAATGGCGATAGAGTTTCCTTTTTCTGCTCCGGTTATTGTTGCCCAACGGCTCGCGCCCGATGAGTTCATATTCATGCTCACCTCCCATGCCGAGCCTTGTTGTCCTTGGTCTGCTTTGGCATTTACTACCACGTCGCCGTCTAATGCCGGACCGCGTTTGGTGCCATCGCCTTTCAAAGCAAAGAGCTCGAAATAGGTTTCGCGTTGGTCAATAGCTTTGAATCCCCATTTGAAGCGAACATCGGCGGGAATAACATCTTTGTATTTTTGGATGAGGAAGTTTACTGCAGCGGTATCCAATTTTGAAACAGTACCCACGATGGGGCCGGAAGCTCCGGTCATGGCAAAATATGGTTGTTCAAAATATTCGACAAAACTTTTTGTAATTTCTACTGTTGGTTCGTCTTCTACCACGGGAGTAGTTGCCGGTTGTGGCGCGGCAGCCAAAAGCGAATCGCTTACCACAGTAGAATCTGTTGGCACGGTTGTTTCATCGGTTGCAACTTCTTCAGTAGCTGTTTCGGTTGGCGATTTGGTTTGTTTGGCACGTGCATATTCTGCCGAACGGATATTTATTTCGTTGAAATAGGTACCCAATTCGTTCACGTTGTAAGTTTTCCAAAACTCTAAGTTGGCACTTCCTTGCAATAGGTTTCTAACACGTTCGGGTTCGGTAATACCGGGCATCTCTATCAGGATGCGTTCGGCTTGATCCAAACGTTGGATGTTTGGAGCTACTACACCAAATCGGTCGATACGTGTGCGTAGCACGTTGAACGAGTTGTCGGCTGTGGCAGCTACCTCTTTTCTTAGTACGGAAATTACCTCGTCGTTGGTGGCGTTAGGATTTACCCTATCGCTCATGGTAATGCTAAAGATGTTTGCCAGTTTGCCTGTCGGATTTATTTTTTCGTAATTTTGTTTGAATAACGTGATAAAATCGGATGAAGAACCTTTTTTGTTTTGCAACACGGTTTCTTGTAACGCATTATTAAACTGTGGGTCGTCGGTGTTTGCCAAAGCTTTCAATACTTGTGCTACATCCATTTCCACTATCACGTTCATACCGCCTTTTAGGTCGAGACCCAAACCGATTTCTCTTTCACGTACTTGTTTTAGTGTGTAAGCATTCAGATACACTTTTTCGGTAGAAAGTGAATCGAGATACTGATTTTTCAATTCTAAGTTTCCCTTTGCATACTCGTTGGCTTTTTTGTCGTAATGCCTGCTTACCAATGTAAAAGACAAATAAAACAAACAAATCAGCGTAAGTAAGATCGCGAAAACCCTAATAAATCCTTTGTTTTGCATTTCAATATTACTTTTTTTATTATTTATTTGTTGAAATAATTGATTAAATTATAGCTTGTTAGTTGTGTAAAAAGAGTGTGTGTATATTGCCCTTGGCGGGCGATACCTATTTTTTAGCGTGCAAATATACACTTTTTCATTATCAACAAAAAATTATCGTCAGAATATTTTCGCAATATTCCGACGATTTGTCTTATTTATTAGAAAAATGCCCGATGTTTATCGCTTCACAATCTTTTTATTAACGGTGATGCCGTTGCGCTCGATACTTAGATTGTAAACTCCGGCAGAAAGTGCCGATAAGTTTATTTTGCCGTCTGTTACACGGCTTTTCTGTATCATTCTGCCCGCTATATCGTGCAGTGTTATGCTGATTGGCTGGTTTGTGTTAGCGATACGGATATGCAGAAAATCGGTTACGGGGTTGGGGTAAACACTCGTTGTTTCGCTGCTTGTTTCGGTTACGGAAGTGATGGTGCTGCACACCGGGTCTGATTCGCAAATGTTATAAATTGCTTTTACACAATACGTTTTGTCCTCTTTCTCGTTGCCCGATGCGTCAATATACTCCAATGTCGTTATATCTTCTATGACAGAAATGAGTGTGTTGTCTCTATAAACCCGATAACCGATTAAATCTTGCTCCGGTACCTCCAAATTGGTTTTGTTTGCCTTGTTTGTTGTTGTTGCCAACTCGTTTTTAATAACCACTTGGTCGATATTTAGCCAATATTGGTCGCCGGAATCAAAATGGCGGAAAGCGACGTACTTAGTACCTTCGGGCAGTAGTATGTTTTTTTTATACCATTTGCCTTGCTCTTTAGTTGTTGCTGATTTGGAGTAAGCAGTTTCTTCAAACACGATGGAGAAATCGCCCGCATCGGTTCCGGTTGAAGAAGCACAAACGGCATAATGTTCCATCGCGGGTTCATCTTGGTTGCTTACCCAATACTCAACTGTTCCGGCTCCTTCTGCCAAGGGACTAATTAAATAATTATCAGGATATAATGACAAATTGGGCAAGTAAGAAGATGAAGAAATGCAACGACCGCCGTTGTATCCTGCAAATCCGGTTGTGGCGTCCCAATTGTATCCGTCGCCATCGGCATCAATCGTAGTCCAGCCCGTAGGCAATGTGCCGGCGTTGAATGATTCAGCTAAAATAATTTCTTCGGGATAATTCCACGATACTTTCACCCCTTGGGTTGTAGATGTTGTTTGCACATTTTCTACCGGTGTGCACTGTTGCTTTGGCACTACCTGACTTGGCGCTTGCAGAAAAACAGCACCACATAAATAAGTGAGTAATAAAAATTTTTTCATCTTGATTTCGGTTTTTTATAAAGTTTTGCAAGGTACGCATTTTTTTTGTTGTTATTTGCAAAAATTGTATTGTTTTTTTTATGAAAATTATACATACATACATACATACATATTTGAATATCAGTAATATATATGTGTTTGGTTGGTGTAGTTTTTAGCTTGCGCCTAAATGAGCAAGTGTTGGGGTTATTTACTGTTCTGTTGGGGTTGTTTATTGCTCCGTTTAGGTTGTATAACCCCGTCGTTTAGGTTGTGAACCCCGTCATTTAGGTTGTATAACCCCGTCGTTTAGGTTGTGAACCCCGTCGTTTAGGTTGTGAACCCCGTCATTTAGGTTGTATAACCCCATTTTTGGGGTTGCGAACCTCATCGTTTAGGTTGTATAACCCCAACCGAGGGGTTATTAACCCCATCGCTTCTATGCGGAACCCCAACGATGTTATAAACAACCGTATCGGCTGGTTATAGAACCCCGATACCTACAAAAAAAATCGTCAGATTATCCCGAAGAAAATCTGACGATTCGATATGTATATATTATTCGCTATTTCTTATTAATTCACAAAACCTCTGTTTCTTAATAGATAGATTGGGTTTGGTTCTGCGCCTCTGAATTTTTTGTAGAGAGTCATCGGGTCGTCCGAGTTACCTTTCGACAAAACATATTCGCGGAAAAGTGTAGCAGTGCCTTCGTCAAACACGCCTTTTTCGGCAAATGGCTGGAACGCGTCGGCATCCAAAACTTCAGCCCACATATAGGCGTAGTATCCGGCAGAATAGCCGCCGCTA
The DNA here is from genome assembly GCA_964631255.1 of uncultured Dysgonomonadaceae bacterium. Taxonomy (GTDB): domain Bacteria; phylum Bacteroidota; class Bacteroidia; order Bacteroidales; family Dysgonomonadaceae; genus JBGZFC01. The sequence goes on from CAZVWS010000028.1 coordinate 9,607, forward strand.
AAGATGTGTGAGAAGTATGTGCTGCGATAGCGAGGAATGATTTCTTGGATAAGACCGATTTTTTCCATCGATTTTTTCTCGAACTCGCGTACATCGATATCTTGTTTTTGGCTTTGTGTGTGGTAGTCCATATCCAAAAGGGCTGCCGCTACAAATTCTGTAGTGGTAAATCCCATGTTGAATTTAGAAGCAGCATCAATTTTTTCGATCAAAGCATCGGGAATCACTTCGCCGGTTTGGTAGTGTTTGGCATATAGTTTCAACACTTCGGGGTGGAATGCCCAATGTTCTAAAATTTGCGATGGCAGTTCTACAAAGTCGCGCGATACGCTTGTTCCGGCTACACCGGCATAATCCACGTTCGACAACATACCGTGCAGCGCGTGTCCAAACTCGTGGAAGAGAGTTTCTACTTCGTCCAAAGTGAGCAAAGATGGGGTGTCGTTTGTGGGGCGAGTAAAGTTACCCACGTTGTAGATAATAGGACGGATGTTTTGTCCGTTCAGTTTCTGTTGTCCTCTGAAGCTGCTCATCCAAGCACCGGCGTTTTTGCCCGGGCGTGGGTAATAGTCTGTATAGAATACTGCTAAGTGCGAGCCGTCTTTGTCCAATACTTCGTATGCTTCTACTTCGGGGTGATAAACCGGTACGTTTTCCAGTTTTTTGAATGTCAAACCATACAATTTGTTGGCAACCATGAATACGCCTTCGCGTACGTTTTCCATTTTAAAATATGGTTTGGTTTCTTCTTCGTTGAGGGCATATTTTTGTTGGCGTAGTTTTTCGGTATAGTACCACCAGTCCCAAGATTCTAATTTGAAGTTTCCGCCTTCGGCATCAATCATGGCTTGCAGTTCGGCAGCCTCTTTTTTTGCTTGTGGCAGGGCATATTTCCAAACATCGTTGAGCAATTTGTACACGTTGGTGGCGTTTTTAGCCATGTTTTCTTCCAAAATATAGTCGGCGTGCGTGTTGTAACCAAGTAGTTGGGCTCTTTCTACACGTAGATTCACGATATCGTTTATCACTTTTTTGTTGTCGCTGTCGTTGTCGTTGTTACCACGATTGTACATGGCTTTGTAAAGTTTTTCGCGCAAATCTCTGTTATCAGCATATTGCAAGAATGGCAACCAGCTTGGTTTTTGCAGTGTGAAAATCCATTTTCCTTCTTGGTTTTCGTTTTTAGCAGTTTCTGCAGCTGCAGCAATGATGCTTTCGGGTAGTCCAGCCAAATCTTTTTGGTCGGTGATTACCAGTTTATAGTCGTTGGTTTCTTTCAGCAAGTTGTTACCAAATTTAAGGGTAAGTGCCGACATCTCTTTGTTTATCTCGCGAAGTCTTGCTTTGAGGCTATCGTCGAGCATAATGCCTGAGCGTACAAAACCTTTGTAGTAGTTGTCCAAAAGACGAGCTTGCTCGGTGTTCAGGTTTAGGTTGGCAACGCTATCGTGCAAGGTTTTGATTCTTGCAAAAAGTTTTTCGTTCAGGTTGATGTTGTCGCTGTGTTCCGATAGTAGTGGCGAAAGTTCTTCTGCCAATTTTTGAATCTCATCATTGGTTTCGGCACCTTTCAAACCATAGAAAACGCGCGATACTCTGGTTAATATCTCGCCGCTGTTGTCCAATGCAACAATGGTGTTTTCAAAAGTTGGAGCTTCCGGGTTGTTTACAATAGAATCAATCTCTTGTGCTTGAATTTCCATTCCTTTCAGGAAAGCCGGTTTGTAATCTTCAAACTGGATTTTGTCGAATGGAGGCATTCCGAATTGGGTGTCAAATTCGCTAAAGAAAATGGAGCCACTTTCTTTTTGACTTTCTGTCTTTTTGTTTGTGCAGGATACAATAACCATAGCTGCAAATAAAATGAATAATAGTTTCTTCATCTCAAATTAAATAATTATTTGTTTGTTAATTAGTTACGGAAAGCGTGTGAAGCCCTCCTAAATTTGTTTAACCGCAAAGATACAACTATTTACGTTTATAACTCCCAAAAAATACTTTTTTTATGTTTTCGGATTTTGTAAACAACCACAAAGTGATTCTGTTTCCAATGTACTATACAAGGTAATGGAGCTTCATTAGCCAATTGTTCAAACGAAATCATTACCCCCGAAGAGCGAAACCCAATATATTCCGCGGCATCGCTTATTCCCAACATGGATACCCCCTCTCGCGTGATAAACGAATGTTGGCGCAGGGTTTCCAGACTGTATAGTCTGCCGAAGTACTTGGCTATCATGCGCAGGCAGGTGGGGCCGCAGTCCAAAGCATCGAGTTGGGTGTAGGTGTGGAACGATTTCATTATCAATTTTTTGAAAATAAGCCAAAACTTTTCTGAAGAATCTTGATAGTTAATGTTAAATTACCATGGATTTAAAAAGAAGAAAATGAGTCTTTGCAAATCCAAGTTAAACTTGATTTAATCATTTAAATCCACCATAAATTATACCAACCATAGTAATCGCAATGAAATTACTGATTTTTACTTTTAACCGGTCAATAAAATTTATACGTTAAAAATCCTTGACAGTTCAAAAGCATTTTTTAGTCTAAATTATAAGCCTCCATCGAGATAAACATCTATAATTTCCCAATCAAAAATATTATTGTTTGAAGATATTTTCTTAACAACAACTTGATTTTTAAATTCAAATATCAATTCACTCGGCAAATTTTTTCTTTCAAAAATAAAGCGAAAAAAACCTTTCTTATTTGTTGTTGTTTCTGCATTGCTGGTTTTTATTGTTGTGTTTTCAAGAGGCATATTGTTTTGAACATTCAATGTATGACCAAATACAACATATTTTGAACTGTCAATATATATTGGACTATATTCATCTACGAAAATAGAATTCAAATATCTCTTATCAGGAACCAAACCTATTTTTATTGACTCTTCTACGTACTTGGATGATATAGGATATAAAAATCGATCTTGCGTATAAGCGTTCATATAAGTTTGATGAGCATATAGCTGCGCTCTGTTATGCCTGACAGCCAAACGATCTAAAAATTGAGCATATTGTACATTAGATATAATGTCGTTGTAAAAAATATCATTAATGAAATTTTTATATTTTTCTTGAATTGAGACATCTGCATGTTGAATAATGTAAAATAGCGCATTAAGAGAAGAGTCATTTAGCACAATTTCTTTATTGAGATATTTGTCCAAAATAGGTAATACTTTATTTTGATTTATTATATCCTGTTCCACCATCTTTAAATATAATGGCATTAGTGAGTCTATGCTCATCTTTTCTGACTTTTCAGCTTCTCCAATCTGCAGTCTTATTTGTTGGTCATCATTGAATACTTGTTGAATAATCAAATCGCATGAGTTTCTTTTTTCTTTATTCTGGGCGATGCTAACAGTATTCATGCTTATTAATATTAACAATATGAAAAAAAACAATTTTAATAAGGTCTTCATCTGGATTGTATTTTAATGATTATTCACGTCAAAGATAGCAACTTTTATTTGAAAATACTCTAACCAAACGCTGAAATCGCCTAACCAACCTTAACGAAATTACCTTAACAAAATAAGGGTATACAAAATCTCTAACTACCAGACTGTAATACTTGGCTATCATGCGCAAACAGGTGGGACCGCAGTCCATAGCATCAAGTTGGGTGTAGGTGGGGAACGGCTTTTTCATTTTTTACAGAATCTTAAACCTTACTCTAAGTAACACTTCCGACGGTCGGAGCATATATTCCGAATAATAGCTACTCACGTCGCTGTAAGAATAGGTTACAAACTGGCGTGTGTTGAAAATATTTGTCCAATCGAGCATCAAATCCATTTTTTTCAATTTGTATTTGATTCCCACGTTTCCAAACCAAGACGAACGTGCCGACGATTGTATGGCATTGTTGTGATAATGATTGAAAGCTAAATTGAAAATCAGCCCTTTTTTCGGAATAAACGAAGTGTGAAGAGTTTGTCTGAAATTTTGCATCGGATTCAGCTTGTTGTTGCTTATTTTTAAATGATTAACCGAATATAATCCTTCGTATCGGACAATCATAAACTTTCCTATTTCGGATGTAATGGAACCTGAAACATCGAAATTATCATTTTTATAATGCGAAACAATGCCTTGATGCAAAACCAGCGATGAATTGTTTCTATATGATAAACTGCATTTTGTTTCAGAATTAATCTTATCTATACTTTTGCCAAAAGATATTCCGGCTCCGTAGTTTTGTGCCGAATTAGGATACAAAATAGACGTAACATTGCTTAGTATCCCGTTGTAATGTGTGTCGTACAAAGTATTACGCCACATTTGCGACCAATTTATGCGTAGCGAAGCAAAAAGCGTTGTAAATGGATTTCGATAACTGAACGAGGCATTGGCATAGGTGGTGGAGTTTCTGCTTTGTGTCAGATTGTTTCTATTCAGATTTCTGTATGAAGTCATCATATATCCTGCCAAATCTTCGTTCAATTCTCCGATATTGTTATTGAAACCTGCGTTTGCAAAAAAAGCAATACGCGTTGTAACAGCAAAATCCAAGTACAAAGATGGGGCAAAAAACCAATATCCGCGTTGCTTTTCATTTTTACGAATTTGGTCATTTTTATTTAGAATCATCCATGTAATCGGCAAATTGATGGAAGGACTTATTTTTTTTGTAATGGGAATACGCATTCCGGGCGACAATCTGAAACCTATCTCACCGCGAGTTATATTGTTAAGCAAACTGTCGGTCTGCAATTGCAAACCGGACAAACCTTCGCTAAGCGATGAGCTGAACGCGTAGTGATTGGTAAAAACAGATGCGGTGTACCATGCAGATGCCGAGCTTTCTATGCTTCTGTGTATGGATGTATTGGTGGCAAATTTGTGATACGATACATTTTGCATCAAAGATGAATCGCCTTCTATATTGGTGATTAATAAGCGGGTGAATTGAGCCGGCGTTACATGCAAATTGTTTTGTTGCCGGGTATATGCAACGCTGGATTTTATTCGCAACCGTTTTTTGTCTTTGCGTTTGATATATTCAAAATTGTTTGCCATGTGCAACGATGGCAGATGTAAATGTTGCGAAATAGGTTGTATCATCATTATATCGCCCGATTCGCTATTCCATTTTGATGAAACATTCAGTCTGTTACTCAGATAATAGTTTTCGGTATTACTTTCTAACATGAGTGAACCTTCTAATTGGCGTTTCAATAGACGAGCACTCATATCTTCTTCTATAACGATTTGTTCTGCATTTTCCACAAAAATATCGCGACGTGAATAGCTGTTGCTCTTTTGTTTATCGAACAGATAGTTGAGGTTGGTGGTCAGTGTGAGGTTCTTGTTGATTGAGCGCAAATCGTTTAATGAGCCCAAGTGTGCGTCGTTAAATAAAAAATGTTGCCGATCGATAGCGGGTGGCGATGGTGCAATCACTTGTAGAAAATCGGTTACTTTATTGCTCAAATCGTCGTAATGCGAAACAAGTTCTTGTGCAATATCTCGCCCGGTATTATCTCCTTTATAAACCATCATGTTTTGTTGCGAACGAGAAAATCGCATGGCTACCAATTCATTGCTCAATAGCCATTTCGGCAATCCCATGCCGACTTGTGCTGTGGCAAAAAACGCGCCCAAAGCCGATTGTTTTAGCTTTAAATTGATAGCTGCAGCCTCGGGTATTTCCATGTCTTTGAGTGCTTTGATTGGCTGATGATTTTCCAACACTTGCACCGATGCCACATTTTTAGCATCTATGTTTTGAGTGGCAATACCATATTTGCCTTGTAGCAAATCCAATCCTTCTACATAAAATTTGCTGATGGCTTTGTTTTGATACATAATTTGTCCCGATGACAAAACCTGCACGCCGGGTAGCTTTTTGAGTATATCGCCTATATTGCGGTCGGTTTCATTTAAAAAACTTGCCACGTCGTAATGTATGGTATCGCCCAATTGGCGTATTTTAGGTGCTTTTACAATGACTTCTTTCAGTTCCGTTACTTTCTCATTTACGATAAATTCCACAAAGTCCACCGAACTTTTCACCTGCTTTGTTTGCGTTTCAATAGTCATGGCACGAACGGAAATATCAACCGAATCGGGCAATGCCTTTCGTTTTAGAACAAATCCGCCTTTATCATCGGTAATGGTGTAGCTTAGGATATCCTGCGAACCGGCTGAATGCAGCGTTACGGTAGCTGCGGCAATCGGTTTGCGCCCCTTGCTGTCCAATACGTGTCCTCTGATTTCGTGTTGAGCAAATAACTGACCTATTGATAATAAAGCAAGTAGTATCAAAATAAACGTTTTTATTTTTTTCATCTCTCACAGATTATTCAATCTCTAACTCATTAAAAGTAACGGGATTTTTTATATTGTAATAAGTAAGTCCTCCCTCTCCATCCGAAAAACCAATTGATACATCCTTAAATTGGTTTTTGCGATATAGTTTAATATCTTTCAGGCTTTCACAGTTTATGATTTCTCTATCTGTCGGGAAATGAATTATCTCATTTTTTGTTTCCTGAATACCTATGGCCTCAAAAATAAAAATTTGATTGTTTTCTTCCACTTTCAAAATCAAACCAGGCAAACCGTATAACTTCCATGGTCCATCATTAATCGGTATATCTAAAGTAAACCAAGCATTGTAAATTCTTCCTCGAAAAAAGCTCGTTGCTTTCATACAAGTGTAGCCTAAAATTGTCGCGGTATCGTTTAATATTTGCCAATTTTGAGAAGGTATATTTTCCGTAAGTTTAAAATACTTGATATTCCCTCCGGGATGGTCATTGGGCGCGTCATCAAAAATGAAAACTTTGCCAGATGTTCGATATTTATATATTCTGGCCCTTTCGCCTTTACTGCGATCTATTGTACTTATGATTTGATTTCGTGCATCCAATCGCTGTTGAAGCTCATCTTCACTAAACCTCAGGGAAACACGTTTGGGGGGATTGTTCCGAAAATTGGCTTCGCTCAAAGAATCTCTTCTCGCTTTGTTCCAATCGTAATATACCGACCAATTATTTCCTATATCCAACGCCATGGTGTCGGTGATAATAATGGGTTCTCTGTCTTTGATAGCCTTTTGGGAAAAGTGATAAATAACCCTTACCTGAACTTGTTCGTTCGGATTGTCGTCTTTCAATGCCAATTGTCCGGCATGCAATTGCGTAATTGTCCATAGGGATAGGACGAGTGTAATCAAAGTGAATTTTTTCATTTAAATGAAGTTTTAAAAAAGTTACCTATATTGATAATTTCCCATTGGCGCTATGCGGTTCGGAACCGCAAAGCGCATTTTTCCGATGATGAAATCTACGTCGCTTCTCGTGGTTTTCGATTGAGATTCCACGTTCATGGATCTTACCGAGATGGTTATCGTATCGGGTAAAGATTTGGGAGAAAGGGTAAAATATCCGTCTTTATCGGTCATCGTGTAAGCGATAATGTTTGTTGCACCTTTGCTGTGTACGGTAACTGTAGCTGCTGCCACAGGCTCACGATGCCCGCTGTAAAGCACGCGCCCCGAGATTTTTGTTTGACAAAACAACGCCAACACAAAATTTACCGATAAAAAATTCAAAAGTACTTTTTTCATACAGATTACACCGTAATAATTATTCTTCCAATTCCATGGGGGTTAATACTATATCCCGCTTTTTGTATGTCATATACAGTTCGTTGTTATGATAAAAACTCACCATGTCTCTACCTGTTTCTACTTCAACCAATTTATTGAAATTTTTCATTGTACCATTGTCATACTCTTTGTCATCTTTCACAATTTCTACCTTCTGCTTATACTGCTCCAATCCGATAGCAACAAATTGAAATAATCTGTTTTCATCTTCTGCTTTCAATATAAGTCCGGGTAATCCATAAAATTTCCAAGGACCATCATTAAAAGGAATATCCGGTGCAAACCAAACTTCATATTTTCTTCCCGCGTAGCTTGTAGTGGCTTTCAGACAATTATAGCCCAATATCGTATCTGTTTCTTGCAGCAACTCCCACTCATTCATTTCAGGAATTAGTTGCACAGATTTCAGATTATCTACAAACTTGTTGTAAACAGATATAATCTCTTCCGTTTCTCTATTCTTATATATTTGAACAGGATTGCCGTTATCTTCAACTTTGTAATCGCTTGAAGTATGTTGCAAATCAACAAAATCTTCGATGGTTTCCTTATCGAATCGCATGTTTACTCTTTTCGCTTGTATGGAGCGACTTTTTCGAGCTTGACGCGAAACTTCCAAATTGTGTTTATAATTGGGGTCTAAAAAAATGGAATAGTTGTTGCCCACAGCCAATAATAGCGTATCGGTAAGCATGATTTTTTGTTGTTCTTTATTGGTTGCTTGTTGGCTAAATTGATACATTACTCCTATTTGAGCCGTATCCAATTTTACTTGGTCTTTAAAAGTTATACCTCCTATTTTTTGCAAGAGAGAATCATTTGTCTGTGCCTGTAATAATAGACCATTTGCAAGTAGAAGGGCGAATAAAAATATTTTTTTAATCATGATGTGAATAGTTTTTTATAAGAATAACTGTTTTGCAATGATAGTTGTAGTTTATAGTACTCCCGCTTAGTTGATTGAACTGAAATCCGTCAAATCTTTTTTGTTTTGCTTTCATCTGTTTTGCTTTCATCTGTTTTGCTTATATTATTTTTGACAAACGTAATTAGTTTTTATGTAATAACCTCTAACCAAACGCTTAAATCGCCTAACCAACCTTAACGAAATTACCTTAACAAAATAAAGGTATACAAAATCTCTAACTACCAGACTGTAGTAATTGGCTATCATGCGCAGGCAGGTGGGATCGCAGTCCATAGCATCAAGTTGGGTGTAGGTGGGGAACGGCTTTTTCATTTTTTACAGAATCTTAAACCTTACTCTAAGTAACACTTCCGACGGTCGTAGCATGTATTCCGAATAATAGCTACTCACGTCGCTGTAAGAATAGGTTACAAACCGGCGTGTGTTGAAAATATTTGTCCAATCGAGCATCAAATCCATTTTTTTTAATTTGTATTTGATACCCACGTTTCCAAACCAAGACGAACGTGCCGACGATTGTATCAGATTATTGTAATAGTGGTTGAAAGAGACGTTAAATATTAGTTTTTTCATAGGAATAAATGCCGTTGAAATGGTTTGTGTGAACAGATGTACGTTAGGCATCTCTTTTTCTTCAATAAGATTCTTTGTTTGTTGATATTGACAGTTATATTTCAACACCATAAACCTATCAATATTTGTAACTATTGAAGGTGCAACATAGAAAGAGTGTGATTTTAAATTAGAAACATAGCCTTGATTTAGCACCTCAGATGTCATTCTGTTATAACCCGTATTTAGCTTTACTTCTGAATCTATTGCATCAATGCTTTGCCCCAACGAATAAACAAAATTGAACATATGAACTGTATTTGGATGATAAACAGACGTAATATTACTTAGCATCCCATTATAATGAATGTTAGATAATGTATTTTGCCACAATGCATTATAAGAAAATCGAGTGGACATAAATAAAGATGAAAACGGATTTTTGTAATGCAAGTTAACAAATCCACCACCTCTGCGAGTTTCGCTTTTAACTCCATAGCTTCTGTTCATTATACGATGCGTATTCATTATATATCCTCTATAATCCTCGCTGATTCCTCCAATATTATTAGAGTATGAGATATTAGAAAAAATGGTAATCCTTGGTGTTACGGTATATTGTATAATTAATAATGGCGAAAATAAGACATATCCTTTTTCTGTATCCGATTTTAGTAATTTGTCGTGTCTTTTTGCATGAAGATAAGTTATTGGCATTGAAAGTTGTGGCTTAAACTTCGGAGTAAATTCAAACATAAATGTAGTAGTTCCGGTTACTCCCAATTCATTTTTTGCAAAGTCATTTCGCAAACTATCGGCTGTCAAAAGATAAGAGTCGTAGCCTGAATAAATGTCTGATTTCAGACGATGATGATTTGAGAAAACTGTAGCTGTAAACCACATAGAAAGCTTTTTATATAAGCCTGTAGAGAAAAAAGCTTTAGTTGTGAAATGATCGTAAACCACATTTTGTTTCAACAAAGACTCATCGCCATGTTCAATATCTAATAATGGAACAAATGCCGAAGGTTCTACCAGCAAGGAGTGATTTTGAGTAACATATCCGAGAAAAGCACCCATTTTATATCTTTTATCTCCTTTTTTTAGCGTGTATTTAAAATCATTACTTGCTTGAAAATCAGGGAGCTTCAAATTTTGCAATATAAGATTTTCACTTCCGGTAAACATATCGCTTGAGTGACTGTTCCACTTTGATGAAAACTTGGTTTTATTATTCAAATAATAGTTATCTGCATTTCCTTCCAATGTTAGAGATCCTTCGAGTTCACACTTTATCAATAGTACATCCACATCCTCCTCTATAACGATATTCTCTTCATTTTGCAGAAAAACATCACGTTTGGAATAGCTGTTTCGGCTTTGTTTATCGTTAATAAAGTTGAAATTACCTGTAAGTGTTAAATTCTTTTTCAATACACGTAAATCATTTAATGATACGGTATGAGCATTATTGTTGAGATAGTGTTGCTCTTTAATGTTGGGTGGTGGCGGCATCTGTACCGACATGAAATTCACTCCCGATACCTTGCTATCGCCATAAAACGACACTAATTCTTGTGCTACATCTCGTCCTGTATTATCGCCTTTATACACCACCAGATTTTGATTTTTGCGAGTAAAACGCATTCCAACAAGTTCGTTGTTAAGTAACAAGGCTGGCAATCCTACTCCGGCTTGTCCCGTAGCAAAAAAAGCACCTTTTGCAGACTTCTTAAGACGTAGGTTAATAGCTGCTGCATCCGGCAGCTCCATATCTTTAAGGACTTTTATAGGTTGATGATTTTCAAGAACTTGCACAGTTGCCACTTTCGATGCATCCACATTATTAGTGGCAATGCCATATTTTCCCTCCAGCATATCTAAGCCTTCGATATAAAATTTGCTGATAGCTTTATCTTGATACAAAATTTGTCCTGATGAGAGCACTTGAATACCAGGCATCTTTTTCAGTACATCAGCAATGCTTCTATCGGTTGCATCGGTAAAAGCGGCAACATTGTAGTTGATAGTATCGCCAAATTGTCGCACTTTTGCTGCTTTTATAATTACTTGTTTTAACTCGGTTATTTTTTCATCAACTACAAACTCTACAAAATTTATAGATGCTTTTATTCGCTTAGTTTGAGTTTCTATTGTCATGGAACGAACGGAAATATCTACCGAGTCAGGCAATGTTTCTCGCTTTAATACAAAGCTACCATTGTCATTGGTAATGGCGTAAGTCAATATCGCTTTAGAATCTTTAGGGTGAAGCGTTACCGTAACATCAGTAACAGGTTTATGCTCTTTACTGCTTAAAACACGTCCTTTTATTTCACATTGTGAAAATACGGAAACCGATAATACAACGAAAGCTATTATAGTAAGTGAACGTTTCATATTTTCAGTCATTTGCTATCATTCTATTTCAAAATATTTTATAGGATTCTTTCTGCGGTAATAACTCACAGCATCTGCATCTATATAAGCAATATAAATTTTAGAAAACTCACTTTTTCTATACTCTTGCCATTTACTTAAATCGCCATCAATAAACTTGTAAATAGTTGTAAAATCTCCCTCTTCGTAGTGATAAGTTTTTACATTACTCACTTCTATCAGGAAATCATTTAGTTTCTCCAGTCCAATAGCTGTAAAGCTGAAAATATTCTCCATATCTTCAACTTTTAAAATCAGACCAGGTAATCCATACAGTTTCCAAGGACCTTCACTTACCGGAATATCCATAGTGAACCATGCAATATAATTTCTTCCTCGAAAAGATGTTGCCGCTTTTTGGCAATTATATCCCAATACTGTAATAGTGTCTGTAGCTATCTCCCACTGTTGAGGATGAATATCTTCAATAAAACGAAAAAGGGTGTATATGTCAAAACCTTCCAAAGGTCCGTTATCTATTGTCATAATCTGCTTTGCTTGTCTCTCTTTATATATTTTTGCAGATTCTCCTTTTTTGCGTACATCTACCACTCTGTATATTTCTTGCGTTGACTCTAAGCGTTTCTGCAAAGATTCATTATCTCCTGAAAACCTACTTGTTAAACGTGGCGAATGAACAAACTTCTTTACCTCTGCCGAATCTTTTCGCAGATAATTCAAATCGTAATATACAGACCATTTATTCCCAATATCCAGTGCCATGGTATCGACTATTATAACAGTATCTTTATTCTCCAAACATTTTTGTTGAGCACTATAGACAACTCTCATATAAGCATTGTCAATAGTTTTAATATCAGGTTGGAGTGAACTATTATTCTGTGCTGCCACATAGGCAAATAAACAACAGAAAAACAGCATAATAAAAATTGATTTATAATTAAATTCTGTCTTCATATGCGATTTTTATAATAAAGGATTACGAAAGATTGTTAATATTTCACGTAAGCAATTTTTAATATTTTTGCAAAGTTAGTTAATAATTACTTTTTTGCAATTCAAAATTAACTAAATGAAATAAATACTATATATGGATGGATGATATGATATACATACCACCCATCCACGGTCTTATTTGCTATTAAATACTCATTGGTTGATAAATACCTTTGGTGCAACTTCCACCAGCAGATCCACAATATAATTCAATAGCCGCAGCTCCACCATCATTATAACCATTTCCATACCACTCTCCAGTACCATTACATTTACAATGGAACGAATACGTTTGTCCACCTTTTACGCTTTTCATTTCTTTTTTGTTTAACTTTGTTGCACCTTGCAACATAAAATTTTCATTCATAATTTTTAAAATTTTGATATTAATAATAAACTTTACTCTGCAACATTTTTTACAATCAATCGCGCTTATAGATTGCCTATTGTCAGTTGCATAACAATAATTATTTAGATTTCGAACTCTAAATCGGTCGTATTATAGTCCGAAGTAAGACCACCTATTTGTAACATATCAGTACATGGATTGGAATATATTTTTAAAGAAATATCAATCGAAATAATAGCAAAAAGGACAAATAAACTCTTGTATTTCATATCCATATTATTTTATACAATAAATCTAAACTGAACTTTGAACTTTTTTATTAGTTTGCTGTTCTTTCAATATTTTTTTAATTGGCATAAAAAACCGTTCCATCAGTCGTAAGTCCTCCGTAATAATATCCGCACTGCCTAACATTTGCTGGGTAATAGGTAATATCCTTCCGTAATTTGTTTGCATACCGTTTGGAAAACCGATTTCTATCACATAAAATCCTTCTGCAGTAGGAACACTGGATATGCTTTCCACTTTTCCGAGAAGATAACCAAATTCTTGGTCGGGAAAGTTGTTGAGACGGACATTTACCCGTTGCCCTGTTTTTACTTTTCCGGCACCTTGAACCGGAAGTAATGCTTTTCCTTTGGGTTTGTCTTGTTGCGATGGCACAACGGTAAATACCGTTTCGCCCGTGTTCACATTCTGATTACTGCTCCAAACACCCATTTGGGTTACGATGCCGTTTATTGGACTGACCAATAAATAATCGCGTTCCCATGCTTTTATCTGTGCATTGAGTGCTTCGATGGCATTTTGTAATGAAAGCCGGTATTTTTCTTCTAGTTCTCTGGCTTGCTGCCGTAAATCCAACAGATTTTCTTCGCCCTGCATTAATTGTAGTTCCGATTGTTTAAGCGACGCGTTGAACGATAAATAAGATTGTTTCGTTTGTAAAAAACTATTCTTAGATATATCGTATTCATTGCCGGAAATTACGTTTTTAGACAAAAGAATAGAGTCCCGTTCAAATATGTTTTTTGAAGTATGAAACTGTTCGCTTACCACCGGTTCCTGACGAATAATTCGGTTGTAATATTCCCGTTGAGTAGTCAATTGTTTCTGTTGTGATGCTATTTTTTGCGGATAATAGTTCAGTTTTTTGAAATTTTGAAAATCGTTCAAACTGTTAAGAAAAGCGGCATAAACGGATTGGATGCCACCTAACGCAAATGACTTATCGGCAAAAACGGATATTGCTGTTTCATCTGAAAAGCCTGAAGTTTCCCACTGTTTTATCGTTTGGATAAGCGAAAGCATATCATCGCTGTTTGCCGGATTTTGTATGACTGCCAATGGTGTTCCCGCCGTAACCGTTTGGTTATTTTTGGCATAAATCTCATCCATTTTACCGGTTGACCGGGCAATGATGCTCGCGGGAGGTTCTAACGATGTTACCGTTATTTCTGCCGTAATGGTATCGGGATATTTAAAGAACCAACTGCCTATTAACAGAGCCATCACGATAACAAACAGCGTGGTAATTCCGCGGCGGAGTATCCAAGGTGGAATTTCGCTCATCACTTCCTGTACCTCCTCGCTGCGAAGTTCAATCGGCTTGCCTCTCAGATTTTGCTCACGCTCGGCCGAGAATGGAATGGCTTCATTCTCGGCTCTCGTTGAATCGCAAAGTTCGATTTCTTTGTATTTCTTGTCTTCGTATTCCATACTTCGCTCTTTATTTCCCCAATTCCAACTGGTTTTTAACCAATTCGTAATACTTACCACGCAAAGCCGTCAGTTCTTCGTGTGTACCTTCTTCCGCTACTTTTCCTTGGTCTAACACCACTATTTTGTCGGCATCACGTACCGTGCTTAACCGATGTGCCACTACTACAACGGTTTTTCCTTTGTAAAATCCGTGCAGATGTTTCATTATCTCTTTTTCGTTGTTGGCATCCAAGGCATTAGTGGCTTCGTCTAAAAAGATGAACTCCGGATTTTTATACACGGCTCGGGCAATCAGGATGCGTTGGCGTTGTCCTTGGCTGATACCGTTTCCTTCCATCCCGATTTTGGTGTTATAACCCAACGGTAATCCGTCGATAAAATCGCGGATATTGGCAACGGTTACGGCGTGGCGTAATTTTTCGATGTCCACATAATCATCGCCCACACCAATGTTCTGGGCAATGGTTTCGGAAAAGATAAAACCGTCTTGCATCACAGAACCCGACTTACTCCGCCACAAATGGGGATTGATAACGCTAAGCGGTGTTTCTCCCACTCTGATGGTGCCTTTGTTCGGCTCGTAAAAGCCCAATAATAGTTTTATCAATGTGGTTTTTCCGCTTCCGCTTGCTCCCACAATAGCAGTTACTTTTTCTTGTGGAATAGTCAAATTTATATCTTCCAGCACATAATCACGGTCGGCACCGTCGTAACTGAACGACAGGTTTTCCAACGAAATGTCGCGTTTGTCGGGCAGGACAGTCAATTTATTTTCGATGGTTTCTTCCTCGTCTTCTTTGCCGTGAACTTCGTTTAACCGCTCCAAACTGATTTGTGCATCTTGAAAAGCACGGGCAAAACCGATGAATTGCTCTACCGGTGCGGACAATTGCCCGATGATGTAAGTCAGCGCCATCATCATCCCCAATGTCATTTGTCCGTCCACTACGGCTTTAGCGGCGATAAACGAAACGATAATGTTAGTAGTCTGGCTGAAAAATACTGAGCCCACTTGTTGGAGTTGTCCCAATATCAAACCTTTGATACCGATTTTGAACAGTTTTACCTGAATGCGTTCCCATTGCCACCGCTTTTGTTTTTCGCAGTTGTTGAGTTTGATTTCCTGCATTCCGGTTATCAACTGGATGATATTGCTCTGTTCCCCGGCGGATTGGGCAAACCGCTTGTAATCCAGTTCGCGGCGGTATTTCATAAAGAGCAGTATCCAAGTCACATATAGGGCGTTTCCTGCAAGAAAAACACCAAGAATAACCAGATTGTAATATGCCAACACAAAGGCGAAAACAAAGAAATTGACAAATGAAAACAGTGTACTGATGGAATTTCCGGTAAGGAACGATTCGATGCGACCGTGGTCGCCGATGCGCTGCATAATATCGCCGGTCATTTTCGTATCGAAATAGCGAAGCGGTAATTTCATCAGTTTTGCCAAAAAATCGGAAATTAGGGCAATGTTTATCCGCGTGTTCATGTGCAATAATATCCAGCTACGGATAAACTCCACGGAAAGGCGAGCGACAAATATAATAAGTTGTGCAATTAGAATAAGTGTTATAAAACTTAGGTTTCCGTCACGGATACCCACGTCCACCAACGATTGCGTGAGGAACGGGAAAATCAGTTGCAGGATACTTACAACCAGCATCCCCAACACCAATTGCACTAATTGGCTTTTATAGGGTGCAAGGTAACGTAGAAAAAAACGTAGACTTCGGTTGCGTTTCTCTTTTTCATCTTCATGCTCAAAAAAATCAGGACCGGGTTCTAATAGCAGTGCTACACCTTTGTCCTCTTCGTTTGTTTTTGTACTGTACCAGCATTTTTTGAAATCGGCTTCATCGTATGTAACTAATCCCAATACAGGATCTGCCACATAAATACGATGCCCGACTTTTTTATCTTTTATTATTTTGTAAACAACCACAAAGTGATTCTGTTTCCAATGTACTATACAAGGTAATGGAGCTTCATTAGCCAATTGTTCAAACGAAATCATTACCCCCGAAGAGCGAAACCCAATATATTCCGCGGCATCGCTTATTCCCAACATGGATACCCCCCTCTCGCGTGATAAACGAATGTTGGCGCAGAGTTTCCAGACTGTAGAGCCTGCCGTAGTACTTGGCTATCATGCGCAGGCAGGTGGAACCGCAGTCCATGGCGTCGAGTTGGATGTAGGTGGGGAACGGCTTTTTCATATAATAAACATCAATTTTCGATTCTCACAATCTTTCCTGTTTTGTCATAATAAATGATATATGGAATAGCCTTAATTTTCATATCCTCAAACCATTTTGTTGTTTTACTATTGGTAACAAAATAGGAATGGTTCTCATTTTCAAGTCCTATTTCATCCACTCTTTTCATCCATTCCGATTTATCGTCAAAATAGGTAATAAATACGTACTCAATTCCATTTTTCTTATTCTCTTGTCGCTCATTTGCATTCGATTTTATTTTTTCGATACATGGTGCGCACCATGATGCCCACACATCCAACACAACTTCTTTTCCGTAAAAGCTCTTTAAAACATCATTCAAGGTAGTTGTTTTTCCGTTTTTGTCCACCAACTGCACATAATTCACATTTGTGCTATCTATGTTGTATTTTTTCATTAAATATTTCGGCAGGTTAGAATCGGGATAAAGATTAAGATATTCATCGTTATTTTTATTTATGATACTCCAAGGGGCTTCTGAGTAAACTAAATCTAAGAATTTGGAAACAACTGTTTTGTTGAAATTTGAATCCATATTTAACGGCAACAACGCTTCGTGTAACAGATATACTGATTTGTTTTTCTCATGATAGAAATAACTGTCTATATCATGATATTTGTATGATAGCGCATAAAAGTTCGGATTGTAAAACATATTTTCGTCTATGTCTTTATGGAACTGAAACTCCCAATCTTTTTTGTATGCGTTGCGGAAAGAATTAAAATAACGGCTTTTTTGGATGTTTTGATTGATAATGTGTTTTTTTAAATCAATCTCGCTTTTCAAGAATGTGTATTCTTTCGCATTAATCATATTAGAGGAAAATAATGAATCTATGTAATTTTGTTGCCATTGTATTTCATTCTCAGCTTTTTTCAAATAATGTGGCAATGCTTCATCAATTTCCTGTTGCGTAGGAAATCTATCTTTACCTTTTATAAATGCCATAGGTCCAAAACCATCTATTTTTCTTTCCGCACTTATTTTATTTTCATAAATTTGATGATACAGGGTTTCATAATAGGCATTGATATGATCGAACGCATGGTGGTTTTTTATATATGGAATCGTATCGTTAAAGCCAATGTGGTAACTATTGTTAGGATGAAGTATGAAGTTGACGGTTGAAATTCCACCAAAAAAAGAGAGACTAAAAATCACAGATTCGCGCTTGCTATATATTTCGATAGTATCATTTGTGTTGAATTGTTGCGGATACAAATAACTAATCTCTTCAAAATCATCATTGATATAGGAGCACATGTTTCGTTGAATAAATTCGCCATCGTTTGGTAAAATTCCCACTTTCGTATCAGGTACTGAGTCATGTACGATAATTATCTTATCTTTTTGATTTTGTGCCGAGAAATTGTCCTCTTTTTTGGACGGATAGCTACAACCCGCAATGAGTAAAATGAGAAAAAAAGATAAAGGTTTCATTGTTGATGTGAATGATGATTTTATATGAAATATGGTTGAGAGGCTGTATTAAAAGAATCTTATCTCTTTTGAAACAACGACACTATTTTCAAAATTCTCCTTTCGATACAATCTCGGAAGGTCTCTTAAAATGTCGTGCTATAATCTGTCCGTTTTCATCAATAAGCAAATACCAAGGGATGGAGAATCCTCTCTGTCCCTCGTTTTTCCTACTATGAATATCAATATCTGCAATATAAATTGCTCTGAGTTCTTCTTGAAATTTTTTGTTAGCGCGAAAATGAAAACCTTTTAACGCGTTTACGTTAATTGTTGCCCGCCATCTTTTTTCATCCTCTTCTTCAGCAAGTACAATATATAATGGAGTAATATTCTCTTTTTCCAATATCTTTTCCAATGCGCCTTTGTATTGAAATTCGGCACGACACGGGTTGCACCACAACGCCCACACATCAACATATAATTTCTTTCCTTTGAACTGGGCGATAAGCTCCGAAAATGTGTGAATAGAGTCATTTTCAACAATATCTATGGAAGTAT
>CAZVWS010000029.1:0-9491 GCA_964631255.1 uncultured Dysgonomonadaceae bacterium
GCAACCCCACCGTTTGACAGAGCCAAAAATGGCTGGATGAACGTGAAACCGGGTATTGTTTCGTCGTACATTTTCAACCTGAAACCGGGCGACAAAGTGATGATGTCGGGTCCTTACGGCGATTTCCATCCCATCTACGACAGCAAACGCGAAATGCTGTGGGTAGGCGGTGGAGCCGGTATGGCACCGCTACGTGCACAAATTATGCACATGACCAAAACGTTGAAAACTACCGACCGCAAAATGTCCTATTTCTACGGAGCACGCGCACTGATGGAAGCATTTTATTTGGAAGATTTCTACGAATTGGAACGCGAATTCCCCAACTTTACTTTCCACCTGGCATTAGACCGCCAAGACCCGGCTGCCGATGCTGCAGGAGTTAAATACACAGTGGGATTTGTACACCAAGTGATTCACGATACGTATCTTAAAGATCACGACTCGCCCGAAGATATCGAATACTACATGTGTGGTCCCGGCCCGATGGCGGATGCGGTGAAACGCATGTTAGATAATTTGGGAGTACCTCCCGAAATGATTATGTTTGACGACTTCGGATAACGAACATATTATAATCATAAAAACTGTCTCAAAAGTGAAACAAATATTTTTGTTTATTACTTGAGACAGTTTTTTTATGTCCGACTTCCATTTACTTGAAAACCACACTTCGTTGGCTAAGTGAATCTACCTTTATATCAACTGACTTGTCAAACGAAAAGCCTCCGCTGAAATTATTATCCTCAATAGTAACATTCGCTACTTTCTCAAAAAAGAAGGGATTTTTGTTCCAATGAAACGGTTCAAAATCGGTATTGTGTGTTATTTTGTTGTTGCGAAAGATGAGTCCATCGACTGATTTAGCATAAAGTAGCGGACGGTCGAACATATCGAAAGTATTATTTTCGATAACAATACCCGAATGGAAAAACTTCTGCTGGTCTTTCAGATTGGGTATTTCGGGAAAAATGGAGATAACCGCATTAGTAAACTGATAAGTTGCCGTGAGCGCATTAACGAATCGGTTATTTCTGATTGTAACATTTTTGCAAGCTCCGGTTTCGAACCAACCGTTGCAATCGCCACAAAGCAAAATGGCAGTTCCGTGTGTGTGATCAAAAGTGTTATTTTCACAAATCACTCGTTTGGGTGTACTAAACAAAGCTCCGCGAGCACGATTGTTGCGGACAATATTGTTGGAGAAAATCACTTCGGGTGTCCAAGTCAAGTTTTCGATGCCAAATTTTCCCGTTTCGGAAATTTCTTTTGGTAAGGCATCGGCAAACGTAATTTCAAACTGTTTCGCTCCAAATTCGGTAGGTTTATCGATAGATTTTATCTCTATAATGGTGGTAACGAATGTATCTCCAACCAATTCCATCCTCTCACTTTCAACAAACTGCACGCTATCGCCCGCTTCACCCCAAAGAAAACCCCACGCTTGCGGGTGCATGTATTGTGCTTGCAAAGTATGGTCGTTTACACGTTTGGTTACGCGCAAATACGTGCCGTGCACATTGATGGCATCGTCTGCCATGGCTTCGTACAAACCATTTTTGGAAATGATAACACCTTTGCATGCCGAAAAGTGAGTAGCATCGGCTTGTGTGGTAAAATATCGCGGGTCATCATCGCCTTTCAAACAAACAGAGAAACCATCCAAAGTGATATTTTCACTCATTTGTGCCAACAAAGCCATTCCCTCGGCATAGTGTACTTTTACATTTTCTAAAACCGTATTCGTGCTTTGACTCACGAATATTCCCGGCGTGGGGCGATACCACGAACGCAATACAAATCGCTCATCGGGCGAAGCTTCTTTGGTTTGCTCCCACCCTTTTATGCGAAATACATCGGGTAAAACTTCTTTAACCAATTTTGGATTGAAAGTTACATCTCTTCTTATATAAGTCAAACGTTTATCTGCCCTAAAAGCCATAGCTCCCAATGGCTCCATCTCATAGCCTTCGCCTAAAATAATTAGTTTTCCGTTATTGATACGATAATTTCCTCGTGGAAAAATTTCGGCAACCATTTCATTTTTTTCAGCATCTGTTTCTAAAACTCGTAACTGGCGAAGTGCCGGTAATTCGAAATCAATGGAGAAATTTTTCAACGTGATATTTTCACAATTGACCAAAGAAAACGGAATCATTCGCCCATGAAAAACCAATTCCGAACCTTGTCCGTCGATGGTTACGTTTTTCAGATTCTCTAAGGCGAAGCCTACCCGTTTCGGGTTGTCTTGGTCGTGGTTGGAGATATAATATTCGCGTACGAAAGCACTATCGGGGTAAAAATCGTATCGCCCTTTGGGCAAAACAATGGTGGTTGGTATTGAATTTTGGCTTGCTTGTAATGAAGCAATTAATTGAGTGGCAACAATTGATGCATCTTTTTTTGTGTTTGGAGCTATGCCAAAATTTTGCACCGACTGCTTGTTTGTAAAAGCAGCTAAAAAAAACAGTGCTACTGCAAAAGATAAAGTTTTATTGAACATAGGATTCTATTTTAGAAATTTATCTGAATAAAAAAAAGGATGAAAAAAATTAGTATCTTCAAAGATAAAAAATAAAGAAACGTATTGCAAAATAGAGCCAAATATTTCTCCAAATAGATACATTTACTATTGATATTTACATAAAAAGCGACCGGCAAAACTCTTCACAGGGCTTTGCCGGTCTTTGGAAAATCAAAAAGTCATATAAGAAATAGAACTAATTATGGTTGTAATATTTATCTATATTCGGTAGTTGTTATTACCGGTAATGGTTTCGATGCGGTTGTGCCATCGCCGGTAGTTTGGTTATATTTGTAAACCAAATCAAAAAATCTATCAGAATTTCCATCTTTTACTCTAATGGAAAACAGTACTGAATCGGTTTCAGGTTTTCTAAATGGTTTCAAATTGAAGCAAACAAAAGCTTGCATCATATTTGTACTGGTACTTCCGTAGGCATTGTGTCTGAACTCCAACTCAACAACATCGGGAGATGGAAGCGGATTAAATGTGTTATTAACTAAGTTAAACCAATGTGGTCTGACTCCTCCGTAATTAAACATATAATCTACATTCAAAAAATCGCCACCAATCCAAATATCATTCAATTCAACGGGGTCATTCCCAATTTCTGCAACATTGGATTCGTCCAAATCAATCACATCTTTGGTCAGGATATTCCAAATATCGTTTATTTTAACGTAATAGGCGTAACCACCTTGATTTTCAGACAAAATGGTATAATTGACAAACACACGTTGGTCGTTTCGAGGAAGATAAGTTACATCGGTTGCGGCAGGCCAAAGACGGTCGCCATTATCCAATACCAATGCGTAAGTTGCTCTGTCAATTGAATCTACCGTGGCAATCTCTATCTTAAAATTGCCTAAGGACGGAGAATCCTTGTCGTTGCAAGAAGTGAGCACGACAAATATTCCAATAAATAAAATGGTAAATAAATAATTTGTTGTCCGCATAAAACTTATCGTTTGGTATATGTAAGATGAAAAAACACGAAAAACGCTGCATGAAAAAGCAAGAAAATTTAAACTTTAACTTGTATTAACCATTTAGGATAAATCGAATTGTTTGAACCAAAGCAATGCCGAAGTTGTTTTCAAAGTAGAATGAACCACAACACCCAATGAACGAAATAGACACATCGCTTTTTCAGCTTTCGCAAAAAAAGGGGAGCCGATTTTCTCTCGCCCTACTCCACACCGCAATACCACATTGTTTTGTTTCGGGCCGAAGGCAAGTTTTCACTCGATTTTACCGAATACACCTGCTCGGGCAATACAATTTTATTTTTCACGCCATACCAAACTTTTATTTGGTTGGGAGAGCCCGACACAGATATGCGCGTGCTCACGTTTCACGGCGATTTTTATTGCATCGAATATCACAAAAAAGAGGTAGCTTGCAACGGACTGTTGTTCAACAATATCTATTTGTATCCGCACGTTTCGGTTTCGGATGACGAGTACAACGAATTGATGGATTTATTGGAAAAAATGGAGAAAGAGAGTACGAAAACCAACGTAACTTTTTCCGACTCCATCCTCAAGGCGTATTTGCAGTTGTTGCTTGCTTTGTGCAGCAGGGAAAAGAAGAAACAATTGGAAGATTCGGAGTCAGAAATCGCCCTCAATACCGAAATGACTGATATCCAATCGTTGATTGACACGCATTTTCTTACCGAACGAAGTGCTTCTTTTTATGCTTCGCATTTGGCGCTTTCGCCGAGTGCTTTCACCAAGAAAACACGACAGTTTTTCGGCAAAACTCCCAGTCAACTCATCCAGGACAGAGTGGTGTTAGAAGCAAAAAAGTTACTGCATCTCACGCATAAACCGATAAAAGAGATTGCCGCTATCCTCAATTTTGACGACGAATTTTATTTCAGTCGCTATTTCAAGAAAAATGTTGGTTTTTCGCCGCTGCACTATCGCGAACAGGTGGGCATTTCCATCGTGGCAAAATAATCTATGTATTATCCTTTTTTGTCCATTTTCGGGCTGAATGGTTTGCTGTAATTTTGCATCATCAATTTTTACACACATCAAAAAGAATAAGACAATGAACAAAAACTTGCAACTCGGACTCGATTTTTTAGCAAACAGTCAAAAACATTTCATCAACTTGGTTCGTATCTCCATTTTCATCGTAATGGTTTGGATTGGAGGACTAAAAGCATTTCAGTATGAAGCCGACGGCATCGTGCATTTCGTATCGAACAGCCCGTTTATGAGCTTCTTATACAACAACTCCAACAAAACGGTGGTGAACGAGAAAGGCGAAACCGTGAAAGAATATACTTTATACAAAAATCCGGAAGGAAAAATGGTTGCCAAAAACATTGAATGGCACAAAAGCAACGGCACCTATCCGTTCTCTTACGGTTTAGGCACCGCGATTGTATTGATTGGAATAATGACTTTCTTGGGTATTTGGTATTCAAAAATAGGATTGTTAGGCGGATTGCTCACATTCGGTATGTCGCTGGTTACGCTCTCGTTTCTCGTTACAACGCCAGAGGCTTGGGTTCCTAACTTGGGCGGCGATATACCGACACCGCAATACGGATTTCCATATTTATCAGGCGTTGGACGATTGGTAATTAAAGATATTATTATGCTTGCCGGCGGATTGGTGGCGGCCTCCGATTGTGCAAGAAGAATTTTGGCGAAAGAAAAACAAAAAAGATACTAATAAACATTTTTTAATCACTTGTTGAATCGTGTCGAATTGTTTTTCGGCACGATTCGATTCGATAAATACAGAAATTATGAAAAACGAATCGTATAAAAATGTCATCATTGGTTTTGGAAAAGGAGGCAAAACATTGGCCGCTTTTTTGGCAAAACAGGGCGAAAGTGTGGCGCTGATTGAGCGTTCAAAAAAAATGTACGGTGGCACGTGCATCAATGTGGCGTGCATTCCTACCAAATCGTTGATAACGCAGGCAGAGAAAGGAATTGACTCGTCGGCAGCTCTCCTCGCCAAAGAAAAACTCATTGGTACACTGCGCGAAAAAAACTACCAAAAGTTAGTCGATTTACCCAATGTAACCGTGATTGACGGCGAAGCATCGTTTGTGTCGGCAACCGAAATTGCCGTAAAACACGACCACGAGGAGTTGCTTTTGCAAGCCGAACGAATTTTTATCAACACCGGAACAGCACCGTTTATGCCCGGCATAAAAGGTATCGACGGAAAAAACATTTACAACAGTACTTCACTGATGGAACTGTCGGAAATGCCCAAAAACGTTGTCATCGTGGGCGGAGGATTTATCGGATTGGAGTTCGCGAGTATGTTGTTGAATTTCGGAAGTCGCGTTACGCTGCTGGACAGGTCGGAAACATTTCTTCCCAAAGAAGACCGCGACTTGGCCGATGCTATTCTGCAATCGCTTACCACACGGGGTTTAACGCTCGTTCCAAAAGCGGAAACCGAAGAGTTTATTTCGCAAGAAAACGGGGTAACGGTTCGTTATAAAATCGGAGATTCGGAGCATACCATTTCGGCGGATGCCGTGTTAGTGGCTACCGGACGCACACCGCAAACGAAAAACTTGAACTTACAAGCCGCGGGCATATCGACCGACAAACGCGGATATATCCTCGTGAACGACCAACTGCAAACTTCGGCACCCAACGTGTGGGCAATGGGCGATGTGCACGGCGGACCGCAATTTACCTACATCTCGTTGGACGATTTCCGTATCATCAAAAACCAGCTTACCGGCGGCAGCTACAATTCGCTGCAAAAGCGCAAAGAGTTTCCTATTTCCGTGTTTCTCACGCCGCCCTACGCCAGCATCGGCTTGAACGAAACCGAGGCGAAAGAGAAAAATTTCGATTACAAACTGTTTTCACTTCCGGCGGCAGCCATTCCCAAAGCAGCGGTTTTGGGCAATAAAGAGGGATTGCTAAAAGCTTTGGTGGACGAGAAAAGCGGAAAAATATTGGGTTGTATGCTGTTTTGCGCCGAAGCACACGAGTTGATAAACATCGTGAAAATTGCGATGGATGGCGGTTTGCATTACGAAACACTTCGCGACGCGATTTATACGCATCCCACGATGGCAGAGAGTTTGAATGATTTGTTTGCATGATGTTTGTTGGATGTCGGATGATTGATGTCCGATGTCTGATGTCTTGAAGTCTTGATTCTTCAAAAACGGATCAGACGGGCAATCCGTCAGACGCTACGACGAACAAATCAACGCAAAAGTCTTGGTTCTTGTATCTTGGCTCTAAAAAACGAAAATATGAAACACATATCTTTATACATTATTATTGCAACATTTCTGTTGTTAGTCGGTGGGACGGCATGCGCCCAAAAAACGACAAACAAGATGGAAACTTATCCGAGTAAATATTCTTTTACCGAAACATTGAACCGATTGCAGCGCACGCTCGAATCCGAGAATATTGCCGTTTTTGCGGCAATCGACCACGCCGAAGAGGCGAGGAAAGCGGGCTTGGAACTGCTGCTAACTACCGTTCTTGTTGTGGGAAATCCCAAGGCAGGAACGGCGTTGATGCAAGAAAACCAGCAAATTGCTATTGAACTTCCATTGAAAATTTTGGTGGCGGCAGATAAAAACGGGGCAGTAACCGTTACCTACAAAAAAGCGGAGAGCCTTACCGATGAATTTAATTTAACAAAAACGGCAGAAAACACGCTAAAGATAGACAAGAAGATGCACGATGTTATCTCTCTCGCGCTCGGCGATTAGCCTTTGGGATAGAGTTTCTTTATCAAATCGTGTCGATTCAATCGTTTCAATTCGTTGATAATCGATTTTTTATGTTTCTGGTCGTACCAAAAGAAAAACTGGTGCTGCGCGTTTTTTTGCGGTTTGGTAATGGCAGTGTACATTTTCTCCAACGTGTAGGGATGGTAACCGGTGTAATAAATTTCGGTGGCGAGCGTCATGGGCGACGGCGTGAAATCTTGAATCTGCTCCAACCTGAAATTCAGATTTTTGGTGATGGCAGCCAGCTCCGCCATATCTTCCTCGGTGCAACCCGGGTGCGATGAAATGAAGTAGGGAATCAGTTGCTGGTTCAGGTTGTTTTTGGCGTTCACTTCGTCGAAAATGCGCTTGAAATCGTAAAATTGCCGAAACGACGGTTTTCGCATTACGTTCAGCGTGTCGTCCGATGTGTGTTCGGGAGCCACTTTCAGCCTTCCCGACACGTGATTTTTTATCAACTCCTCGGTATATTTCTTCGTGGAGGCGTTCACTTTTTCGTCGCTGCTTTTGTGCAGCAACATATCGTATCGAACACCGCTGCCGATAAACGATTTCTTCACTTCGGGCAGCGCGTCCACCGAGCGGTAAATATCCAGCAAATCGCTGTGGTCGGTATTCAGATTGAAACAAACTTTCGGGAAAATACACGACGGCTTTTTACACTTTTCGCAGATCGACAGATCTTTGCCACGCATCCGGTACATATTGGCTGACGGACCGCCTAAATCGCTGATGTAACCTTTGAAGTCGGGCATTTGTACTATTTTTTTCACCTCGTTGAGAATCGATTTTTTGGAGCGCGAAGCGATAAATTTGCCTTGGTGCGCCGAGATGGTGCAAAACGCGCACCCGCCAAAACATCCGCGATGCAGATTGACTGAAAATTTAATCATCTCGAATGCCGGAATATGTTTGTTTTTGTACTTGGGATGCGGCAATCGGGTGTAAGGCAAATCGAA
This sequence comes from uncultured Dysgonomonadaceae bacterium, assembly GCA_964631255.1. Lineage (GTDB taxonomy): Bacteria > Bacteroidota > Bacteroidia > Bacteroidales > Dysgonomonadaceae > JBGZFC01. Next base: position 8,231 of record CAZVWS010000029.1, read on the forward strand.
CGATTCGTCAATTTCGGCTTCCGTCATCGGGGCAAAAGGCGGATTCACAACCAACGTTTGGTTGTCCACATTTTGCAAAATACGCGCAGCGTGCAGGCGGTTGGATTGCTCTTCTACCACCCGAAAATTTTTCGCCTGTTTTATTTTGTCTTGTAAGCACTCGTTGTGCGAAAAAAGCGTAACCTCTTCGTCAAACGGATTTGCCGGAACCTCTGTTTTTGCCGATAGAAACGCTGTTTGCGGAATATCGGTAATCTCTTCTATCCGTTTCCCCGCACGCAATTCGTTTACCAATTGCTTCAACGGCAATTCGCCCATTCCGTAAATCAATAAATCGGCGCCGGTATCGGCAAGAATGGTTTTGTGCAGCGAATCGTCCCAATAATCGTAGTGCGAAACCCGCCGCAGCGATGCCCCCACCCCGCCGATAACCACTGGGACATCGGGAAACAACTCTTTCAGAATGTTGGAATAGACACTCAATGCCCTGTCGGGGCGCATATCGGCTCGCCCGTCGGGCGTGTACGCGTCGTTGGAGCGCAGCCGCTTGTTGGCGGTGTAATGGTTTATCATCGAGTCCATCACACCCGCCGTAACCGCGAAAAACATCCGTGGCTCACCCAACTTCTTGAAATCGCGCAAATCGTCGCGCCAATTGGGCTGCGGCACAACCACCACCCGCAAGCCCAAACTCTCTAACAACCGCCCGATAACCGCCGTGCCAAACGAAGGGTGGTCGATATACGCATCGCCCGAAAACAGAATCACATCGGCATAATCCCAGCCGCGCAGCTCCATTTCTTTTTTGGTAGTGGGGAGAAAATCGGTGAGTTTGTATGTTGGGGGAGAGGACATTTTTTAGACTGTTAGATTTTTAGACTTATAGACATAAGACTGATCGACTTTGGAGATTTTCTAAAAGCATCTCCGGTTTGTCAAGTTCTGTTGTTTCTATTCGCGTGCAAAGGTAGGAATAAAATGGGGATAATGGGTTATTGGTAAGTGTGAAAAGAGATAATTGCCAAGATAAAAATGGATAAGTATTGGGTGGGCACGCAACGATGGAACGATATGCCCTAACAGATATTTGGAAGAAGGCATCAGACCGCTTGATAGCAATCTGATACAAACTTCTATTTCTCCTCTTGAACTAATAAATGGTTGTTTTTACCCTTCAAAATAAGGGTAGATACAACTTTTATTGAAGGATTTGATGTATTTATCAGTTGTTTTTACCTTTCAAAATGAGGGTAGATACAAC
>CAZVWS010000029.1:9591-25008 GCA_964631255.1 uncultured Dysgonomonadaceae bacterium
GTTGTTTTTACCTTTCAAAATAAGGGCAGATACAACCATTACAGATAATATTACGTGTTGTGGTTGGTTGTTTTTACCTTTCAAAATAAGGGCAGATACAACTTAAGTTCCATTGTTCAAAATCCCAATCGTGTTGTTTTTACCTTTCAAAATAAGGGCAGATACAACGAGTTGATGTGGAAACTTCGCGGAGAGACGTTGTTTTTACCTTTCAAAATAAGGGTAGATTTTTTTAGAGCGAATTGATTTCTCGTTTTTGCAATCCGATGCTTTCCCTAATCGCGGTAATCATCTCTTGGTTTATCGTAATCATTCGTTTTGCCATTTCGGGGTTATCCATTTTGATACACTCCTCCGTGTTTTTATCTTCTTTCAACAAAAAACCGTAAACAAGCCCCCGGTATTCAAATATCAGTTTATTTACTTCGGATGAAAGAAACAAGCCGTTGCCACAGTCGTAAAACTCGCGGCGCAGTTTGTCTATAAACTCCAAAGCGTTACGTTTCCTAAAATAATAGGTTTTGTTGGCTCTGTCGTTTTTTTCTGCTTCCCACACGAGAATGCTTTTGGCATTTTCGGTATCGGTGGTGTATGCCAACAAACTGTAAATTTTCTTATGCGCATGAAGTATGGCTTCGTATTTTTTTCGTTCGATGTTTTCGCGGCTCACTTTTTTTAGTTTTTTTACTGCAAAAAGATAGGTGAGGTATGCCACCACAACCGCTCCTGCCACGGGAATAAGTGTTTTTAAAATTTCTGTACAGTCCATAATAATTAATTTTTAAAGAATTGATGTTGATAATTTATTTGTTATTTCTACTAATTTGGCTGCTACGCCCATTCCGGAAATTCTGTCATCTTTGGGATTTGCCCATTCTGCTTGCAATTGCACCGGGCAAAAAAGTATATCGGTGCCGAAATACTCCTTGTTGTACATCGGGTATTGGTTGTGGGCAAAAGCGTTGCGAATGGCTACAAGGGCATTTACTTTATTTGCCAACCCATTTTTAGGTTCTTGTTTGGCGAGCCATTTTTCCATCATTGCCCTGAAGTTGTCTTTGGGTAAATCGGGATGTGCTTGGGTGAGCGTTTTCTCTATTTCCAACATAATTTTAAAAATATCTACCCTTGCCGTTTGGTATTTCAGCAGTTCGTGCTCCAACCGCGTTTTGCTGATGGGGTATTCACGCGTGTTCAACCCGGCAGCGTTGGCGTAAGAGAAAAGCCCGTTGAGACGCCTATCTTTTATCAAGGCTTTAAAATTGCCCTGTTTACGCACTTTGGTGTTTTTTTCTTCTACATAGAAAGTGTTGATTGGCTCTGATTTTCTATTTACAATTCCCTTTTCATTTGCCGGATAAATGGTAACGGGAAGTGTCATGGACATTCCACGGGCAAGTATAAACCCTTCCAACACGTTTACGTTCTTGAGTTTTAATTCGTCAATTACCAATTCTTTCATTTTCATCTGTTTACAAATGAGCCACAACAGCATATCCTGGCTTTTTAGCAGGCGCAATTGTTTTTCGAATTTTTGCCACGCCTTGTGGTCTAAATACTCTTTCGTAATTACTTGGGCAGCTTCTTTATTTAGTTGTGCCAAATCAATTCTTTGCTTATTCAATTGATTTTTAAAACTTTCAAATATACCGAAGTCTGTAAATAAATTTTTCAGTTCTACTCTTTTTTTGTTCCATCCTATTTTTTTGTTGCCAATTAGTTGAAAATCCTCATTTATATATTCGATACGCAACAAAGTATTTCCCTGATTAAGTATTTCTTTGTTATCGGATTGATAATATACTCTGTCTTCAACGGACAAAAATTTTCCTTCTTTTGGCTTGTCGGGATTCGCTATATTTACCTCATAATTATAATAAGCAGGCACATCGTCTTTTTCTATTTCACGAAAATAGAGCGGAATGGTTTTTGTGATAAAACCGGGTTTTTCAAATTCTTTCACTGCCTCGTAAATAGCACTGTATTTATTGCCTTTTTTCAACCACTCTCTTATGGGTTCGGTAAATATGCCTCGTGGCAGGTTGAACCCGTTTTTCCATCCGGCTACCAATGTTTTACGGTTGTTTTTGGGCTCTTTGAGCAATAAAAAATATTGGAGTTTTTTCCATTCCCCGGGATTTATGTTTTTGATAAAGCTTAGCCTCGCTTTTAGATACGCACTGTAAAAAGACAAAATATTGGGTTGCTTTTCCCAGTCGAACGATGAAAGAAAAGGATGCGGATTTTGATTGCCAATAAGATTCAGTTGCTTGAAATAGTGGGGCAACCGATGTTTTTCACTGCCGTACAGAGCAAAGGTGTATTGCAGCAATTGGTATTCCGTGCTATTTGCTTTGCTCCTGTTTAACGGATTACCCGCAGAATCGTAGGCAACGGGTTGAAAACGCATCATGTCCTTCACCAGCCAATCGGCTATAACACCCGGCTTCATTAAACCGCTTCTTCTCTTGCCTATTCTTATTTTCTCTTTTTCTTGCCGTTCTATTTGTTCAATTCTTTTTTGGGTTTCATTCAGTAGTTCGTTTTGTTTGCGCAGGGCTTCTTTTTCCATATCTTTTGCGTTGTTGCTAAGAATTGAAATCATCTGTTTGGGCAGATGTCCGATAAGGATGTTTTTACCGACAAGTTTTTCTTCCAAATCAGGGATACTATTTATCGCTCCTTTTTCAAAATAATCATAAATATCAAAGATATTTTTCAATATACCTTGTATGACTCCTTCAACTTTTGCCCCGTCTTGGGTGAGGAGATAATAAAACATCATGGGGGTGAGTTCGTGCACACTCAAAAATGCATCTGCCACAAAATCGGGACTATACGTATATTTTTTCTTGCCGTTTTTATCTTCCACCGTCAAATCCGGCCATTTCCCTTGAAAATCAGGATTTTTAAACTTAATCCCTATTTTATTCTCGCATAAATGATAATGTGGTGTGGTTTTACTGATAAAAGGCAAGTCAGAAGTTTCATAATAGTCTAAATCTTTGACCAGTTTTCTCCACCCCTCAGGCTGATTTGCTTCGTTAAAAAATTGTATTCTGTCAAAACCATACAGGTTGCGGGTAAGATGCCTTTTTTCTGTTTGCTCTCCAATCTTTTTGTCGTAAATAGAAAAATGGTATGTTCCTAAATCAATTTGAAAGCGTAAGTTGCTAAATATTTTTTTCAAATCGAAGTACCTGAGGGCGAAATAAGGATAACGGTTTTCGTGTCTAATCAATGTGCTTTTAAATGGATCTTCGTTGTCGGCCTCATCGGTTAAATAATCTTCCATGGTTACTCTGAACGTTTCTCTGTCTTCTTCTTTCAGCCTGTCATAAAGTGGTTTGGGACAACGTGTCAACTCGTTAAGAATATCAAGCAGCATTTGGTCGTTATCATACACACTTTCTAACCGCAACTTGGGAATCAACATTCGGCTACGACAGAAAACTTCGTTGGTCATTCTCATATATCCTTTGTCTCTGCCTTTGAACCCGTATATTTTCTTCTGCATCCAAATGGCATCTTTTTTGTCCAGGAAAAGCGAGACGAAAAACAACAATCCGGCTTCGGTGTATGCGCCATCCTTTACAAAGCGATGCTTGAAGTCAGGATTATCTCCATTTTTGTTTTTTCTGATCAGGTGTTTGAAGTCGGTATGCGGATCAATTTTCGGATTGTGCTTGTGGTCTTCTTTTACTAACCGGACACTTGCCTCGAAAACATTGTAAAGCCGATGAAAGAAATGGTCTTGAAAAATTGGCTTCTCCTTCTGGTTCGGATGTTCGTAATGAGAATAATAGTTTCTTAGTTGATGCAACGCATCGAGAAAGGTAAACAACATTCCGGTAATACTCTCAAAAGATAGAGCATCGGTTTGTTCAGTTTGCTTCTCCTGTGTTGTTTTATTCCTCTTTTTCCCATTTGAGTTTGTATGTATATTTTTAAAAACTTCAAAAGATTGTTCCCCATAAGACACACTTGCCAAAAAAGGAAAATGTTTTAAAATTAAGTTATGTAATTTCCCCTTTTTCTCCAACCGAGTTGAAATATCATCGGCCATCCAAGTAGATTGTACAGACGATACATTCTCATCGCTTTCAATTGGTTTTATGCCAAGTTGTTGATTGATGTGGTTGATTGTAATGTAGGCGTTATGCCGTGCCAAATTGAGAAATGCAGCCCAAAAGTGCTTGTCATTCACCGTATAAGGGGTGTTTTCACCTTGTGTTTTTTCTTTGTCATTTTTTTTATCACTCTCATATTGAATATTTTGAAATTATAATTGGGGTTCTGTAATTTTGTCCAAATTATCGTGCATATAGAAAGTTAGTTTTTACCCACGAACAAATTGTTTTATAATTGTCTGCTAAGCCAAGCTGCCATTAGCCTGTCATAGATGATGTATCCTTTTTCAGACTTATAAACAACTTCGTTTTTTAGTAATTTTGCAAGAGCTGTATTCACGCTACTTGCCGCTTTCAGATTGTATTTTGCTATAAATTGACCGGCATTTATGGCTTCTACACAACCTTCTTTTGCAATAGCTTTGATCAGCTTAACGGCTGTGGGCGTATAGGCAGAAAGTAGATTTTGATAAGCATATTCATATTCGGCAATTAATTTATCGATTGCAGCAAAAAATTGAGTCGATGCGGTAACATTTTCACCATAACCGTAAAGCCTGTTCAGAACGCTTTGAATATACCATGTATAACCTTCAAAGAAATCGTATAACTCATTGAAAACATTCTCTTTCAAAACCATTTTTTTGTCTTTGAAAAAAGCATGGGCAAAATTATAATACTCCGTTTTTTCGATAGCACCTAAATTCATCAGTTGCGTGCTTTGATAGAAAGGGCGTTTGCTCGACATAAATAGTTCCTGCATGAGCCGCTGCCTGCTTCCGGAAAAAATAAAACGAACATTTGGCACAAATTGAACGTAAGAGCGGAGTAGTGCTTCTACTCTCTTTTCGCGATATTCGGTAATCTGTTGAAATTCGTCAATAGCAATTACACATTGTTTATCCGATGATGCCAAGTAAGTAAAAACATCCTTCAAGGTAGCTTCTTCGCGACCGGGTTCGATATCGACACTAAATTCGGGATTACCGGTTATCGGGTCAAAGCGCAACACGGGACGCAAACTTTTAATAACTGTACCAATTTTGCCAATAAGCCGCTGTATATCGGAATCCAAAGTTCCAAGAACAGCTTCTGCAAAAACGCGCGTAAAATCGTTTAAATTAGATGTCGGAAGTATATCCATATAAATCATTGTACCGATATGTTTCTGCGAAAGTTCATGAAAAACATGGTGAATCAGTCCTGTTTTTCCCATGCGACGAGGCGCTATAAGTGTCAGATTTCGATTATTTTGCAGTGCTTCAATAATTTCATTGGTTTCCTGTTCGCGATTGCAAAAATAGGCGGGACTGTGATATCCGAATACGAGAAATGGATTTTTTAATGGTTTCATTTTATTACGTAAAAAGCGTTACGCAAATTACGTAATAATAATTGAAATTTCCAAGCTTCTTTACAATGAATTACGCAAAAAGCGTTACGCAATTTGCGTAATCTGCTTTTTTGGAAGTTTTTGCAAAGTTGGAAATATCTATATGTTTAAGAGAGACTTTATATTTGTGATTATATACCGGAAAAGCTATCTTTGTATCTCGACAACATCAATTTACCAAATAATGAACAAGATTTTCCAATTTTCAGTTATTGCATTTGCTTTTGTTGCACTCATGTCCTGCAATCAAACAAAAACGTCAGACCGGCAAACCCAAACCATCGACTCTACAACTGTTGCACAGCAAAACACGCCGCCGATGAATTATGGCGACGAGGGTGCCGTTTTTGTTGATAAAAAGGGTGCCGAAACACTACGTATATTATCGGAAGGAGAAAAGACATTGAGTGTGAAAGACCTTACCAACGACAAGATTTACGTTTTGCAATTGGTTGAATCGGTATCCGGCATAAAATATGAAGATGCTGACGGATTTTATTTTTGGGTTACAGATGATGGGGCTGTTTTTGGACAGAAAAACAGAGAAATTTATTCTGATTTGAAACTCAAAAATTGACAACTTCCCGCACTTTTACATAGAACTTGGCGAGTAAAATTTTCCTTGCCAAGTCTCTTTTTCTTTGAAACGCTTCACAATTTTGGCTGTCAATTCGTGGTTTTTTAGTCCCCAATCGGGTGCAATTAGCAGCTCTTTGGGCGATTGAGATGCAAATCGGTCTATATAAATATCGGGACGAAGCCTTTCGGCAAATGCCACACAAAGGTCGATATATTTTTGCAAATCAAAAAGATGAAACAGTTTGGGCGATTGCTGAAATTCTGCAGCCATCGCCGTTCCGCGGATAATTTGCAGTTGGTGCAGTTTTAGGCTGACCAGCGGCAAGCGCGACAATCTGCCGGCGTGGCTCAGTATATCCTCTTCCGATTCTCCCAGCAAACCAAGAATGAGGTGCGCTCCTGTACCAATTTTTCGCCCGGCAGTTTTGGTTATCGTTTCTACCGATTCTTCCCACGTGTGCTGCCTATTGACACGCTCCAGCGTTTGGTTGAGCGTGCTCTCCACCCCGTATTCTATCATGACAAATTTGGTTTTCGCCAATTGGGCAAAATAGTCGAGTAAATCATCGGGCATACAATCGGGACGTGTGCCAACTATCAGCCCCACCACATCGGGATATGCCAATGCCTCCTCGTACATGGCAATCAGTTTGTGGGTGCTGTCATAGGTGTTGGTATAAGACTGGAAATAGGCTATATACTTCATTTGCGGATATTTGTGCGAGAAAAATTGAATCCCGGCTGCCAATTGCTCCGATACCGATTTGGAGGGCGCGCCATATCCCGGGCTGAAACTTCGGTTGTTGCAATAGGTGCAGCCTCCGCGCCCTTTGGTGCCATCGCGATTGGGGCACGTGAATCCGGCATTGACCGATATTTTTTGCACTTTGTATGGGAATTTTCCCGAAAGATATTTGGAAAGATCTTGGTATGGTTTTTTTTCGAACATGACATCCTCCAATTTGATATGACAGAAAAAAAGTTGCTGCTCTCTTTTTTCATTCCGAAGTGTAAAAATACGCCATTTTTTTTACCAAGAAAAGCATTTCTCCAATAAATATCAACCGATGCAAGTAATCCTTTTTTTCGCTTTACCTATTTCACGAATGGGGCTATTTGTCAATTATTCATAAGTTACCTCCCTTTTTTTGAAAGTAATAGAAAATTTATCTGTTTTTTTTGTATATTTGCTCCACAATAAACCCAAACAATCCGTTTTTTCATCCCGACAGATTATTCGGAATAAAAAAACCAATCAGTTGCGGGGATAAAAGGACAACTTCCATTTCAAACTAAACCAAAATAAAATATTAATATTATGCCTAAAGGAATTTACAAATTACCCGAAGTAAAAAACGAACCGGTAAAAAGTTATGCACCGGGCTCACCCGAAAGACAAGCTTTGAAACTAAAACTTGCCGAGTTGAGCAAAGGAGGATTGGATATACCAATGATTATTGGTGGAAAAGAGATACGTACCAACAAATTGTTTGACATACGCCCTCCGCACAACCACAAAAACCTGCTCGGACACTATCACCAAGGCGACAAAAGCCACGTGGAAATGGCAATTGACGCTGCTCTCCAAGCCAAACCGGCATGGGAAGCCATGCATTGGGAAAGTCGTGCAGCTATCTTCTTGAAAGCAGCCGAACTCATAGCCGGTCCTTATCGGTACGATTTCAATGCCGTAACCATGATGGGACAATCAAAAAACGCGTTCCAAGCAGAAATTGATGCCGTTTGCGAGATGATTGACTTTTTCCGATACAACGTGAAAAATATGTACGACATGTATGCCATGCAACCCAACTCATCGCCCGGCATCTGGAACAGAACAGTTTGGCGTCCGTTAGAGGGTTTTGTATTCGCGCTTACCCCGTTCAATTTCACATCCATTGCCGGCAACCTGCCCGGAGCTCCCGCTTTGATGGGAAATACAGTGGTTTGGAAACCTTCAAAAACGGCAGTTTATTCGGCACATCTGATTATGAAAGTATTGAAAGAAGCCGGATTGCCCGATGGCGTAATTAACCTGGTATATGTTGGCGGAAAAGATGCGGCTGATGTAATTTTCAATCACCGCGAATTTGCCGGATTGCACTTCACCGGTTCTACCGGAGTTTTCAACGGTATGTGGGAAACTATTGCAAAAAATGTATCCAAATACAAATCATATCCACGCATAGTGGGCGAAACCGGTGGCAAAGACTACGTTATTGCCGACCATACAGCCGATGCAAAACAGGTAGCTACCGCTTTGGTACGCGGTGCATTTGAATACCAAGGACAAAAATGTTCGGCAGCATCACGTGCCTATATTCCAAAAAATATTTGGGACGATGTGAAAGCTTTTATGGAAGCAGATATGGCGAAAATAAAAACCGGCGTGGTAGAAGATTTCAGCAATTTCGTGAACGCGGTTATCGACGAAGAGTCGTTCGACAAATTGGCAAAAGCCATTGACAACGCCAAAAAATCGGCAGATGCAGAGGTTGTGATTGGTGGTAATTACGACAAATCGGAAGGATATTTCATCTATCCAACCGTGATTTTAGCGAAAAAGCCCGATTATGTAACCATGCGCGAAGAGCTTTTTGGTCCGGTACTTACCGTTTACGTATATGACCCGAAAAAACTGGAAGAGACAATGGATATCCTCGACACAACCACCGATTATGCCCTCACGGGAGCTATTTTCTCTGCAGACCGGGCAACCATTGAGCGCATGACAACCCGATTGGCGCACACGGCAGGTAACTTCTACATCAACGACAAACCAACCGGCGCGGTAGTTGACCAACAACCATTTGGTGGCGGTCGTGCATCGGGTACAAACGACAAAGCGGGTTCTATCTTCAACTTGCTACGTTGGGTTTCACCACAAACCATCAAAGAAACCTTTGTGCCTGCCACAGATTATATGTATCCTAACTTTTTAGAAGATTAATAAAAAGTAGAACAGGACTTTACAGAGCAAAGTTCCGACAAAGAAAAAGTAGTTTTTTTGTTCGGAACTTTGCTATTATCTCCGTTTCGTTCTGCAAACAAATCAGATATGAAAACAACCGACGAAACTCAACAAGAAATAATCGACGAATTTAGCTCATTCGACGATTGGATGGATAAATATGCCCTCATCATTGAGCAAGGCAATCAGTTAGAGAGTTTGGATGAGAAATATAAAATCCCCGAAAATATTATACAGGGCTGCCAAAGCCGAGTTTGGTTACAAACCGACTACCGCGACGGACGGCTTTATTTTGGAGCCGAAAGCGATGCCATTATTGTGAAAGGCTTGTTGGCTTTGGTTTTGCGTGTTTTTAACGGCAGAACACCGGATGAAATATTGGCAACCGATTTGCGGTTTCTGAAAGAGATTGGACTTACGGAACATCTCTCGCCAACCCGTGCCAATGGTTTACTTGCCGTGATAAAACAGATTAGATTTTACGCGATGGCTTTCAAAGCCAAAGAAAACTAATAAAAAAGTGATGGATAATTGTTGCCTGCAAAAGATTTGACCGTTTCACTTGTTTTCGGTCAAACCCGCGTCGATATTTTTTATTTTCTTGAACAAATCAGAGGCAAAAACAAATTCGTTTAGTGCCTCATTTTTTGTGTCCATAATTTCGGATTTATTTCCTTCCCAGGCCTTTACTCCTTCGTTGAGGAAAATGATATTGTCGCCAATGTTCATTACCGAGTTCATATCGTGCGATACAACTATGGCAGTTATGCCAAAATCTTTGGTAATATCTAAGATGAGTTCGTCGATGAGTTGTGCTGTTTTGGGGTCGAGACCGGAGTTGGGTTCATCGCAAAACAGGTAACGCGGATTCATGGCAATGGCACGAGCAATGGCAACACGTTTCATCATTCCACCGCTTATTTCCGACGGGTACAAATCTGTGGCATGCGAGAGATTTACCCGTTCCAAACAAAACTCGGCACGTTTGCGGCGTTCTCTTTTGTTTTTGCGAGAAAACATATCGATGGGAAACATTACGTTTTCGAGAACTGTTTTCGAGTCGAAAAGGGCGGCACCTTGAAAAAGCATCCCCATATCGCGACGCAATAGTTTGAGTTCTTTCTTTTTTAAATCTACAATATCTTTGCCATCGTAACGAATAATACCCGAAGTAGGCTTTATCAGTCCGATCAAACATTTGAGAAACACAGTCTTACCCGAACCACTTCGCCCAATAATCATATTCACAGCACCTTTTTTAAGTGTGGTAGATATGTTATTGAGAACCACTCGTCCTTCAAATTCCTTGACCAAATTTTCTACTTCTATCATCTGTCGTCTCGGTATTAAGCCATTACCAATTGCGTGAACATCAAGTCGGTAAGCAATATTAATATATTATTAATCACAACAGAATTGGTGCTTGCCATGCCCACTTCGGTAGCTCCACCTTTAGCATTATACCCAAAAAAAGCCGAAACCGAAGCAATAATGAAGCCATAAATCATCGATTTGGCTATGGATGTCCAAATAAAAAACTCTTGAAAATAGAACTGAATGCCATAAATATACATCTCAACCGTGGGCGTGCCGGTTACGATACAAAGCACATATCCGCCAATGAGCGCGAGAAACATACTGAAAACTACCAAAACAGGCATAAACACCACAAAAGCAGTTATCTTAGGCAATATCAAATAGTTGGCAGCATTCAAACCCATTATTTGCAAGGCATCTACCTGTTCCGTGATGCGCATGGTGCCGATTTCGGAAGCGATATTGGAACCCACTTTTCCCGATAAAATAAGACAAAGAATAGTAGAGGAGAGCTCCAACAAAATAATTTCTCGCGATACAAACCCGATAGTGAATCGCGGTAGAAACGGCACAGTCAGGTTTACCGCTATTTGCATCACGATAACCGCTCCAATAAAAAACGAGATGATGATAACCAGCCAAATAGAATTAACACCCAATTTATAGATTTCTCGGTTGAATTCTTTAAAAAATTCGCGGATTCTATCGGGTGGAGCAAGCGTTTCTTTCATCAAAAGAACGTATTCGCCTATATTTTCGAGTGAGCTGATTAATCCCATAAAAGTGGCACGTTGAAAACCGGAAACAAAGATAAACAATGTTTTGAAGTTAGAGAAACAGTTTCAATTTTAGCATTTATATTTTTACTAAAATTGTATATTTGCATCATGTTTGAATATTTTGATGACGATTTGGGCGTCGTGGTTGTAAAATATCACGCGAGTGCCAAGAGATTTATTGCACGTAGGGTTGGCGAACAGATACATGTTACCGCGCCATACGGTTTTAATCCGGGCAAAATACCGGGTATTATAGCCGATATGAAGCCGCGACTAATGCAACTGTCGTCACGCAAAAAGGAGCTAATTGACGAGCAATTTACTTTGCAAACGCATACTTTTTCGGTAAAAATTTGCCGTACAAATTTGTTTGAGGATAAAATAAAAATGTCCCTCGCCAACCAAATATTAACTATTCATATCCCTGAAACTGCCGATTTAAGTAAGGAAAGAGTACAATCGGTACTTCGTGAAATGATAAAATTGGCAATCCGACAAGAGGCAAAACGAATATTGCCGCAAAAAACAAAGTTGTTTGCCCAAAAATTTGGTCTCCAATACAAGGAGGTAAAAATAAATAGCAGCAAAGGTAGATGGGGCAGTTGTTCGCGCGAAAAGAACATCAATTTTTCGCTTTTCCTACTTCTTTTACCCGAGAAATATATCGATTACGTGGTGCTTCACGAGTTGGCACACACCAAAGAGCTAAACCACAGCGATAGGTTTTGGAATCTGCTTTCCGGTTTTTGTGGCGAAGATGCCCGACTAATTAGCAAAGAGTTGAAGAAGAATACACCCCAATCGGTGGAATTGCTCTACGATTAGATATCTTTCAAAAGCAAATCGTTATCGGTTTCGTACATACTCATTCGGGTGTTTATCAGGGCTCTCCAGTAAGCCGAAAAGGTACCGTTCACATCAATCAGAAAATCTTCTGACCCTTTTCGGTCTATTTTCGAGATGAGCGAATTGACGGTAATCAGATGCACATCCAGCGCAGGCTGATATGCCATATTCCGCAAATCGTTGTTAATGGGTGTGGGCAAAATTAACTGAATATCTTGCAATTCGCTAATAATATCGTTGGTTATTTTCAAAGGTATTTTGCACTTGTACGAAATTTGGCTGGCAGTGAGCGGCGAATCGCCTTCCACAAATTGTTTCACGATGGTTGACATAATCATTATCGTGAAAAAATCGCGGTATCTTCTACTGATATTCTTTGTCTCTTTTTCAAATAAAAATTTATTCAAGTTTTGTGCAGAATAAGAAAGTGCCGCACCAATGAGAACAATAAACCACGATAGTTGCAACCACATCAGTAACAACGGTATAGCGGCAAATGTACCATAAATAGCGTTGTATTTCGTTATCCACAACTGCCCGTTAACATATAACATTTGGAAAATCTGAAAGGCGGTTCCGGCAACAATACCCCCAATCAACGCGTTGATAAATTTTACCTTTACATTGGGTATATACTTGTAAATGAGTGTGAGTACAATAATCATAAGCAAAAAAGGCAGTAGATTAAGTACCAGATTGACAAGAGGATTGATGATAAACTCAAATTGATCGAAATAGGTAGCGGACGAGCTAATCAAAAGATTCAACGAGCTTTGCAACAACATAAAAATTGGGATGAGCAAAACCAATGCAACATAATCGGTTATCCGTCGCTGAATTTTTCTACTGGTCGAAATCTGCCAAATCTTATTGAAATTGTTCTCAATATCAGTAAAAAGGATGATGACCGTGTACAAAAGCAGTGCGATACCAATTCCGGCAAAAACCCCGCCTTGCGCGTGTTGCAACGAATTGTTGATGAAGTTTATCACCATAATGGTGGTTTTGTTGTGCCCACCCAAATACTCGAACACCTGGCTTTCTACAATCTTTTCAAAGCCAAATCCTCTGGCTATGGCAAACAGCACTGCCAAAATTGGCACGATAGACAAGATGGTTCTGTAAGTCAACGAACGGGCACTTGCCGCCAAGTCTTGTTCTTGTATATTTCTCACAGTCAGAACAATTGTCTTCAATATATTGTGAAATATATTTTTTTTGTTCGAAAAATTTTCGGTATTCAATCTCCAAATATCGTACGTCAGAAACTGAATCCAATATTTGATGCGGAGATTTAATCTTTCGAAAATCCCTTTTTTCTCCTTTTCTGTATTCTCCTTTTTTTCTTGCATGATGGGACAGATAATAAATTCGCCGAAAAGTTTGTATTCGGTTATTCATCTCTATTTCATCGGCTTGACACATATCTCAAACCAATTATATAAAAAACATTTGTTTTACAAAAAAGCAGCCGATCTATAAGCCGGGTTCTGTTTCCTAAAAATAGGATGTTTGTCATTTATCTGTGGTGTAGTGTTGCCACCAACCTGTAGCGGCCTACCCCTCGGCATCGGGCGAGCAACCCTACATCTATCCGATATACATGGCCTTGCAACCCATAATGCGTACGGCATATCGTGTTGCCACGACACCCGGTAAGCTCTTACCTTACCTTTTCACCCTTACCTCGACGCCAAGCGCCGGGGCGGTTATTTTCTGTTACGCTAATCTGCTCTCACAAACAGCTTCCCGTTAGGAAGTATGGTGCTCTGCGTTGCCCGGACTTTCCTCCCCATGGTAAACCATGGAGCGACAAACCGACCTGCTGCAGCTACAAAAGTAATACTAAATTAGGGATTTACGTGGGAAAATGGTATTTTTTTCTATCTGAATGTAATCTGAAAGGTTGAAAATGTATCGTATCTTGTTTTCTGTCCCAAAAAAGACTATTGGGTGCTGTTGAAAAAAGAAAATCCGAGATTTGTGTCCCGGATTTTCAAAAACATTATTTTTGGATTTCTCTTATTTGGTTACAACAACCATCTCCTTCACTTCTAATTCGGCAGATTCCAGTACATCTTTGTCCACTTCACCAATAATCATCACCTCTGTTTTGTCATCAAAAGGTACATTTGGAAGTCGTCTGCGACTAATTTCTACTGTGATAGAGCCTGTTCTATCTTTAAAAATATAGGTATCTTCGTTTACTTGTTTCACGATAAAACCTTGCAGTTTTACCAGTTCGTCCGATCGATCCAGGCGTGAAGCGTTGCTAATTACTTCTTTCACGGTATAAGTTTTTTTAGGTGTTCCTGGACCTTTGTATTGTCCGAATGACAAAGTATTTACCGCGAACAGAACGAAAAATAGCGGCAATATTTTTTTGATAATTACTTGTTTCATATCTCTTCTGTTTTTAGGTTTAATTAATTGTCAATTCTGATAAAATCTCCATTCATCGTAAATTCTAAATCCAGACCGTTGTCTAGTTTTATTTGTTGGTTGCGGTCGTCCAGCTCCCAACCGATAATGAAATTGCTTGCATAATTTGCATTTACATAATCCAAAATATTAGTAGGAATTACGCTGTCAGGTAATTTTGTGCGACTTTCGATGTCGATAATCTCTTTCTTGCGGTTAAATTCCAAAAAAGTTCCATCTTGCATTGTTACATCGATGGTTAGTTCCAAGCCGTCTTTGTCTTCAATAATTTGGATAATCTTGTTTTCGGGGAAATGGGTACTCACATAATTTTTGATTTCAGCAGGGATATTGTTTAGGTCTATAACGGTTTTGCTTTCGCAACTGAAAAGCATAAGAGGCAATAGTGCCAAGAAAAATAATCGTTTCATAATCTTTTGTTTTGTAATTTTTAACCCTACTATTTTATGGATTTTCGGGTTGCTCCAATAATTATGATACAAAAATACAATGCAATTCTGGAGAAATTTTGGAGAAACGTCTATTTTGCAAAAGAAATTTGCATTTTATGCAGATTTTCTTCAATTTCGTATGAAATAGTGTAATGATACACCTCGCAAATTTGATGAACTATGGCAAGTCCTAAGCCTAAATTACCCGTTTTTCCTTTGGTGAAACGCTCGAAAAGTTGGTCTGGATTACCGGAAAATTCCAATCCGCTGTTTTCGATACTTAGCTTTTCGCTCGTAAGATAGATGGAAATATGTCCATTTTGAAGATTATGCTTCACCGCATTTTTTATCAGGTTATTTATCAGAATTTCCGCCAATCCTTTGTCCATCAGCAGTTCGCAGTCTGCTAAATCCGTGCTCAGGCTGATATTGCGTAGCTCCATTGCTTCCCGAAATAGTTCTATCGACTTCTGCACGATGGTTTTTAGGTTCAAATGGATGGCATTGTTGTATTCCAAATTACCGATTT
>CAZVWS010000030.1:0-24682 GCA_964631255.1 uncultured Dysgonomonadaceae bacterium
CATATCGACACAAAAATAGATACTCCCGGAGCTATTGACAACGGAACCGGTGTGGCTATTTTGTTGGCTTTGGCTGAAATGCTGAAAGATTATTCCCCTGATTACCAAATAGAACTCGTGGTTTTTAATGGCGAAGATTACTACGGAGCTACCGGACAAGTAGAGTACGTAAAACAAAATACCGGATTTTTCTCTGATATTCTGCTAAATATTAATATTGATGGAGCTGGATACATGGAAGATTTTTCTTGTTTTTCTCCTTTTAATCTGCCAGAAAACGTACAAACGGCATTAAATAAAGTGTTTACCAATAACCCTGAAATTGTAGAGGGACTTCCGTGGTATCAGGGAGACCACAGTTTGTTTCTGCAAAATGGAACTCCCGCGATAGCAGTCAGTTCAAATTGGTTTATTAAAAATATGGATTGCCAGGATATAACGCATACCCCGAAAGATAATTTGGGAATAGTGAATTTCGAGAGAGTAGCAGAATGTGCTGTTGGAATAGCAGAATTGATAGAGGAGTGCTAAAAAAACAAGCAAAAAAGCAATTTCGTTGCAACGGAATCCTCTTCACACAAGTGAAAAATACAAATCAGAGTAAAAGAAATGCTTTCCGACAAGCAAAATAGTAAAACCTGACATCGGGGAAGCATTTCACACAAGCAAAAAACCAAAACCTGACATCGGGGAAGCACTTCAAACAAGTGCGAAGGCAAAACCTGCGATGCGGGAAGCGTTTCACACTTGCATCGTGCACCGCCCTCGACTCAGATTAGACAAAAAACACAAAATAATAACCAAAATAGCAGCAGGGATAGGTTGATAATATTGTTGCCGCAACAAATTACGTCGTTAGAACGACAAAATAATACATCCCATATTTGAACACAGCGTTTTCTTTTTCGCCAAAAGTCGCATCTTTTGCATTTTTTTATTTATATTTGCCGATTGGTTATTATACTTTCAAAAAATATATAAGAAAATGGCATATAAGATTATTGTGTTGGCCAAGCAAGTTCCCGACACCCGAAATGTAGGGAAAGATGCAATGAAAGCCGACGGAACCGTGAACAGAGCGGCTTTGCCCGCTATTTTTAACCCCGAAGATTTGAATGCACTGGAACAAGCATTGCAAATCAAAGAGAGTTTTCCGGGCTCAACCATCACATTGTTGACGATGGGACCCGGACGTGCAGCCGATATTTTGAGGGAAGGTTTTTTCCGCGGTGCAGACGACGGCGTGCTGCTAACCGACCGTGCATTTGCCGGCGCCGATACATTGGCTACATCCTACGCTCTATCGATGGCAGTTCGTAAAATCGGTGAATTTGATATGATTATTTCGGGACGCCAAGCTATTGATGGCGATACGGCACAAGTTGGGCCGCAAGTAGCCGAAAAATTGGGTATCCCGCAAGCAACCTACGCCGAGGCAATCGAAACCATTGCTCAGGGAAAAGTTCGCATCAAACGCCGCTTAGAAAATGGGGTTGAAGTGGTAGAGTGTCCGCTTCCCGTATTGGTTACAGTAAATGGCTCGGCTAGCGCGTGTCGTCCACGCAACGCCAAATTGTTGCAAAAATACAAACACGCCAGAACCATCACCGAACGCCAAACCGAAAACATCGACTATATCGATATATACAGCAGCCGTCCCTATCTGAATTTGACCGAATGGAGCGTTGCCGATGTGAATGCCGATGTAGAACAATGCGGACTATCGGGCTCGCCCACGAAAGTGAAGAAAATTGAAAACGTGGTTTTTCAAGCAAAAGAGAGCAAACGCCTAACCGACAGCGATTCGGAAATAGACGATTTGATGAGAGAATTAATCGAAAACCACACAATTGGCTAATATGCCATGACTTCGTGCAACAAAAAAAGCCAAACAAAACGGCTGTAGCACAACAGACATATTAGAAAATTATCACATTATTCAAATTAATTTTATGAACAACATATTTGTATATTTAGAAATAGACGAGGGCACCGTTGCCGAAGTAAGTTTGGAACTACTTACCAAAGGTCGTACATTGGCAAACGAATTGGGATGCAAACTCGAAGCAATAGCAGCCGGCGGAAAATTAGAAACCATCGGCGAACAAGTATTTCCTTATGGCGTGGACGTGCTGCACAAATTCAACGACAAACGTCTATCGCCCTACACCACCCTACCCCACACCTCCATTTTGGTAAATCTTTTCAAACAAGAGAAACCACAAATTTGCTTGATGGGAGCCACCATTATTGGTCGCGATTTAGGTCCGCGCGTATCGTCGGCACTCGGCAGTGGTTTAACGGCCGATTGCACATCGCTCGAAATTGGAAATCACGAAGACAAAAAAGCAGACAAAACTTACGAAAACCTGCTTTACCAAATTCGCCCTGCTTTTGGAGGAAATATCGTGGCTTGGATTATCAACCCCGATTGTCGCCCACAAATGGCAACCGTGCGCGAAGGCGTAATGAAAAAAGAGATTTTTAGCCTCACCTACCAAGGCGAAGTAAAAGAGCACGCCGTTAGCGATTTTGTAAAAGAAGAAGATTACGTGGTAAGCATCATCGACCGCCACATAGAAAAATCGAAAGTAAACATCAAAAACTCGCCCATCATCATTGCCGGAGGATACGGCGTAGGTTCAAAAGAAAACTTTCAGTTGCTCTATGACTTGGCAGGTGTGTTGGGAGCAGAAGTAGGTGCATCGCGCGCCGCCGTAGATGCCGGTTTTGCCGAACACGAACGCCAGATAGGACAAACGGGAGTAACCGTGCGCCCCAAAGTATATATTGCTTGTGGCATATCGGGACAGATACAGCACATTGCAGGCATGCAAGACAGCTCGCTCATTATCTCGGTAAACAACGACCCCGATGCACCTATCAACACCATTGCAGATTATGTAATTACCGGCGATGTGGATAAAGTAATCCCCAAAATGATTAAGTATTTCAAGAAGAATAGCAAATAGACTAATTTGAAGAGGTGAAGTAGCGAAAAAGATGGTAAAAACCAAATCACATTTCTACAGTTTAGTATAAGACATTTGGTTCAGATTTATTGCATTCACTATGTTGGTTGTTAAACATGCTTCTCCCAAATAGAAGAGAAAAGATAACAAATGAGTTAGATTCTCATTACGAATAAAATTTCAGAACAACATATATTGTAACACCATTTTTTTATTTCACAACTTCTCAAAACAATAATAAAAACAAAAATAAAAACTACCATCATGCCAAACTTTTATACCGATACCCCCCAATTCAAACACTACCTCAGCCATCCGCTCATGAAGCGAATAGTTGAACTAAAAGAGCGAAATTATGCAGACAAAGACGCTCACGATTATGCTCCGGTAGATTTTGAAGATGCGATGGACAGCTACGACAAAGTGCTGGAAGTAGTGGGAGAAATTTGCGGCGATATTATCGACCCAAACTCCGAAGAAGTAGATAAAAACGGACCTACCGTTGCCGATGGACGAGTTACCTACGCTGCAGGAACTCAAGAAAATTTGGATGCGCTCAACAAAGCCGAACTAATGGGAATGGGACTTGCCCGAAAATATGGCGGACTCAACTTCCCGATGGTGCCCTATATGATGTCTGCCGACATTGTTAGCCGTGCCGATGCCAGTTTCCAAAATATTTGGATGTTGCAAGATTGTGGCGAAACAATTTACGAATTTGCCGATGAAGAGCAAAAAAACAAATACTTGCCACGTATCGTTCAGGGCGAAACCATGTCGATGGACTTGACCGAGCCCGATGCCGGTTCCGATTTGCAAGCAGTAATGCTGAAAGCAACCTTCAACGAGGCCGAAAACCAATGGTACCTGAATGGTGTGAAACGATTCATTACCAATGGCGATGCCGATATACATTTGGTGCTTGCCCGCTCGGAAGAGGGAACGAAAGACGCGCGCGGACTCTCGATGTTTGTCTATGACAAACGCGACGGCGGTGTCAACGTGCGACGCATCGAAAACAAAATGGGTATCAAAGGAGCTCCCACTTGCGAATTGGTATATAAAAATGCCAAAGCCGAGTTGGTAGGAACACGTCGCATGGGATTGATAAAATATGTAATGTCGCTCATGAATGGTGCTCGCTTGGGAATTATGGCTCAATCGGTTGGTCTATCGGAAGCCGCCACTCGCGAAGCGATGAGCTACGCCATGGAACGAAAACAATTTGGCAAACCCATTATCGAATTTCCAGCCGTGTTTGAAATGCTGGCAAATATGCGTGCCAAAACCGATGCTTCTCGCAGCATTCTATACGAAACTTGTCGTTTTGTTGATGTTTACAAAGCACTGGAAGATATTGCACGCGAACGAAAACTCACGCCCGAAGAGCGCAACGAGATGAAATACTACTCGCGTTTGGCAGATGCATTTACGCCATTAGGCAAAGGGATGACAAGCGAATATGCCAACCAAAATACGTACGATGCCATTCAGATACACGGCGGTTCGGGATTCATGAAAGATTATAAATGCGAACGACTGTATCGCGATGCCCGTATCACCAATATCTACGAAGGTACAACCCAACTGCAAGTGGTAGCCGCCATACGCCACGTAACCACCGGCACCTATCTGCAACGAATAAAAGAGTATGAAGCTCTCAGCGTTTCACCCGAATTGGAACCACTAAAACGTACGCTCTCTAAAATGGCACAGATGTACGAAAAAATGGTGGAAATTGTAACCTCGCCAAAAGACGAAATCTACCTCGACTTCCACGCGCGTCGCTTGGTTGAGTGTGCCGGACATGTGGTAATGGGACATTTGCTGTTGCAAGATACCAATAAAAACCCCGAAATGTTCCGTCGCTCGGCAGAGGTGTACATTCACTGGGGACAAGCCGAAGTTATCAAAAACTACAACTTCGTAACCAAAGGCAGACAAGACGATTTGGCCTATTACAAACCAAATATGGAAGAATAAGAAATCGTTTTCATTTCAGTTATTGATTGGTAAAGTTGTCTCAAAAAGACGTTTTCGCGAAATAAAACAAAGCGGACAGTCCTCTTTTTTGAGACAACTTTTTTTGTACGTAAAAATTCTTTATCGTGGTCGTTTTTTCCTCAAAATGATTCTTTTTGTAGTTAAATACTGTTAGTCAACAATATATTTTTAAACTTTTCCTACATTTGCATATCCAATTGGTGCAATTCAATCGTTTCAAATTAAAAAAAAGTATCACGAATATGAATCAAAAATATAAAAAACTTTTGCAGTGCGTGGCGTTAGATGCCGTGGGCATGATCACGATGGCTATCCCGGCAGTAGGTCCGTTTTTAGATATTTTGTGGGCTCCCGTGGCGGCAAGCATCAGCTACAAAATGTTTGGCGAGAAACGCGGAAAGTACACCTCGCTCATCACTTTTGTAGAAGAGTTGCTTCCGGCAACCGATGTTGTTCCATCGTTTACCATTTTCTGGTTTTTGTTCGATTTTCTGCAAATCGGCAAAGAGAAAGAACCCATCATGCAAAGCAGCGAAACCACCCACAATAAACCCATTGATATAGATTATATCGAAATAAAATAAACAGCCACATGAATTGTAAAAAAGCACTTTCCATCCTCTCTATGTTTGTATTGCTCCTTTGGAGCAGCCACGCATTAGCAACCGAAAAAAACTCCATTCTTTGGGAAATATCCGGTAACGGATTAAAAAAATCGTCCTATCTGTTGGGCACACACCACTTGGTTTCTACCGATTTTTTGGAAAACGTAAAAGGATTGCACGATGCTTGGGAAGCAACCGAGCAAACGGTAGGCGAAATAGATTTGAGTAACATGTCGCAAATGCAGATGCAAATCATGATGTCTGCCATCATGCCCGATACCGTCAGCTACCACTCGCTGATGAGCGAGCAAGATGTTGCGCTTCTCAACAAAACCCTTACCGAACTCACGGGCATGGGCTTAGACCAATTGGGCAGTATGAAACCGGCAATGTTGCAAAATCTGATTACCATCACGCTGTACCAACAATATTATCCCGAATTATCGCAAACGGTAAGTATAGACCAATATTTTCAGGACAAGGCAACCAAAAGAAATCGTCCCGTGGTAAGTTTGGAGAGCGTGGAAGACCAAATTGAGCTTTTGCTTCACTCGCAAACCATCGAAAGACAAGCCGAGAGTTTGGCTTGTATGCTGCATCATCCCGAACTATTGAAAGAGCAAATGGACGAGTTGCATATCGCGTATCACGAGCAAAATTTGCAGAAACTAAATGCCATTTTCGAAAAAACAGATGCAGACGAGCCTTGCCCTGCCACGCAGGAAGAGAAAGATGGCATGAATAAAAATCGCAACGAAAAGTGGCTGCAAAAACTTCCGCAAATAATGAGCGAAAAGTCTTCGTTTATTGCTGTTGGCTGCCTACACTTGGTTGGAGAGCACGGTTTGATAGCCGGTTTGCGAAAAGCGGGTTATACCGTGAAAGCAGTGGAATAATTTTTCCATGTGCTAATTGGCAAATATTCACATTGGCACATTGCCACATTGGCACATTGGCATATTAGCATATTAGCACATTATCACATCGGCACATTAATCAATTTTTCGCTCCAAAAGCACCACATTTTCCACATGATGCGTGTGCGGAAACATATCCACCGGTTGCACTTTTGTTACCGTATAATTTTCTTGCAGCAGTTGCAAGTCTCGCGCTTGCGTAGCCGGGTTGCAACTCACGTAAACAATACGTTGGGGATTGGCAAATAGGATGGCTTTAATGACATCGTCGTGCATGCCGGCACGAGGCGGATCGGCAATGATAACATCGGGATGCCCATGCTCGGCTATAAACTCGCGTTGAAGAATATCTTTCATATCGCCGGCAAAAAACAGCGTATTTTGAATATTGTTCAGAGCCGAGTTTTCGCGTGCATCGTCAATGGCTTCGGGCACGTATTCAATACCAATCACTTGTCGGGCATTGTTAGCCACAAAGTTGGCAATGGTTCCCGTTCCGGTATATAAATCGTACACCAATTCTTTTCCCGAAAGTTGGGCAAACTCTCTCACTATTTTATACAGATTATAGGCTTGCAAGCTATTGGTTTGATAAAACGATTTAGGTCCAATTTTGAAACGCAAACCCTCCATATTTTCATAAATGGAGTCGGCACCCCTCCAGGTTATAACCTCTTGGTCGGTAATGGTATCGTTTGCTTTGCTGTTGATTACATAAAGCAGCGAAGTGATTTGTGGAAACCGATTGGCAAGAAAATCGAGCAATTTCTCTCGTTTGGGCGCATCGTCTTCATAAAAAACCACAATCAACATCAATTCGCCGGTGGAGGTGGTACGAATTATGAGCGTGCGCATGAGCCCGTTTTGGTTGCGCAGGTCGAAGAAAGAATAGTCATTTTCCAGACAAAAGGCACGAACGGCATTCCTGATTTCGTTAGAAATATCGGTTTGCAGCCAACATTTATCTATATCCAATACTTTGTCGAATTTGCCCGGGATATGAAAACCCAAAGCATTCATATTGTGGAACGACAAGTCGCTGCCAACTTCATTTTCGGTAAGCCAACGCTTATTGGAAAAGGTAAATTCTAACTTGTTGCGGTAAAATTGGGTTTCGGGAGCACCCAATATGGGCGAAATTTCGGGCAGTTGCAGTTTCCCGATGCGGGTCAGATTATCTTCTACTTGCTTCTGTTTGTATTTAATTTGCTCGGTGTATGGCAAAATTTGCCACTTGCAACCGCCACAAACACCGAAATGAGAACAGAAGGCTTCTGTCCGGTTGGGCGAATACTCTACAAACCGGGTAACCTTGCCTTCGGCAAAATTGCTCCTTTTGCGATATAGCTGCAAATCTACCACATCGCCCGGTACGGCAAAAGGAATAAAAATTGCCAAACCATCTACTTTTGCTATCGCTTTGCCTTCGGCAGCCACATCGGTTACCAAAATATTTTCTAACACGGGTAATTGTTTTCTCTTTTTTGCCATCTGTAGTTCATTTTCTGCGCTGCAAAGATACGAATTGATTTTATATTAGCTGTGGTGCTATTGTCGAAAAAAGAAGGTGTTTCGCATACTTTCTGTAACATCGTTTCCGAACAAAAAATATTGAGTACTACGCACTTTTGTCCTTTAAGAAGTTAATATTTGCTGCATTTTAACAAATAAAGGATACTTAACAATATCTTAACCGAAAATTTGATTCATCCGTTCTCCAAACTGCTACCTTTGCCAAATGAACACACAATCTTTCTTAGTCGGAATATCCGAAACAGCGACTAAGTTTGAAACAAACAATCTGAAAGTCGGAAAATTTTTAATTTATTATTATCTATGAAAAAGTTTGTTTTTACACTATTTTTCATTGCAATCTACGCTTATTGCAACGCCCAGATTTCGGTATCTGTTGCTCCTTCGTTTTATAAACAAATCAACAGCTCAGACTACGAATCTGCAAATTCGTTTAGTTCGATGGACTTGCTCGTAACGAAAGATACATCGCTGAACAAATATCTGTTTTTGCAATACGGAATTGGCTTGCAAAACAGAAATGCTACAAAAGAGTATGATTTCGGCGTTGGAATAATTAACCAGCAATTTCTTTACGTGCCCATATCTCTCAACTTGAAAGGTGCTACAAGCGATAAACTGTCTTTTTACTATGGTGCCGGTTTTTCTTTGTCAAGTCCGGGCACACAGAAACTGGTTTTTTCGCAAGACACCGCCATCCCCGAATCTTTCGTAGGGATAGATGGAAAAAAACGTTTCCTAAAATTTACGTTATTCGCTCAAATAGGATTACGCTACGCTATCCATGAAAAATTTGACATTGTTTCATCGATTAGCGGGGGTTACGACATAAAAGCTTTGACTATCAAAAAGCAAAACAATCCCAATGCCTATTTCAATACGGCAAGCATCAGTTTGGGATTGAGCTACAATTTCAATAGAAATAAGAAATAATATCTGAACAAAACGGCAATTTTGCATAAAAAATCGGGGCAACATTTCAAAAGAAAATGAAAGTTGCCCCGGTTTTAGTTTCAACTAATTATTTCTATTTTGCCGCGTATTTCAGGGCAAATTCGCGTCCGGCATTCAAGGCTTTCAGATTCATATCTATTACCTCTTTGCCTTTTCTGCTGAAGATAGCTTCGGTGCCTCGCTCCAAATAATCGAATGGAATCTCGATAAATGGCGAAGCTGCACCCAACATCACGAAGTTGGACGAGCGCACATTGTCTGTTACCTCTTTGGCAATATTGTCCGCATCGATAAGAACGTGATGTGGCAGCGCCTTAATTTTGGCTATCAACTCTTCCTTATCGGGATAGTTGGGGATATTCACAAACGGTTCTGAATTGGTTACCACGTACCCGTCCGATTTGAGGAAAGGCAAATAGCGCAACGACTCCATCGGCTCTACCGACAAGATAATATCGGCAGTTCCCAGCGCGATAAGGTCTGAATAGACCGGCTTATCCGAAATGCGTAAATACGACTGTACATCGCCTCCACGTTGGCTCATGCCGTGGGTTTCGGCTTGTTTGAGGTACAAATTATTGGTAAGTGCGGCCGAACCCAATGCTGCCGCTATTGACAAAATTCCTTGTCCGCCGACTCCGGCTAAAACTATATCTGTTTTCATCTTGTTCTTAATTATTTTTTAGCCATTCTTTTTATTTTCACATCCCGGCGATTTTTCTGTATACAAATGCGGCTGGGCACTATTACAGACACGCCGTTGTACTCGATTGCTTCTCTTATTATTTTACGCAACTCCTCTTTATTTTTCGGTACCGGTAACAAAGTTTTTATTTGATCCGGTTCTACTCCAATGCCTTTGCAGATGGCTT
Organism: uncultured Dysgonomonadaceae bacterium; assembly: GCA_964631255.1. Taxonomy (GTDB): domain Bacteria; phylum Bacteroidota; class Bacteroidia; order Bacteroidales; family Dysgonomonadaceae; genus JBGZFC01. The sequence goes on from CAZVWS010000030.1 coordinate 9,858, forward strand.
CAATTTTTCCAAAAGCCGAAGATTCTTGCCCTCCGGTCATGGAGATAGATTCGTTATCGGAAATGATGACGGTAATATTCGATTTTTCGTTCACGGCATCCAACAGACCGGTCATTCCCGAGTGGGTAAATGTAGAGTCGCCAATCACTGCCACGGCAGGATATAACCCGGCATCGGCAGCACCTTTTGCCATGGTAATGGATGCACCCATATCTACACAAGTATTGATAGCTTCGTATGGAGGCAACGCGCCCAATGTGTAGCAACCAATATCGGAGAATACGCGCGATTCGGGATAGTCTTGCAACACTTCGTTCAGTGCGCTATACACATCTTTGTGGCTACAGCCGTTACACAACGCGGGCGGACGACCGGCAACCAAATCCGGAATAGGCATTCCGTTGAATGTGGGCAAGCCAAATGCTTTGGCTACGTGGTCGGCATTCAATTCGCCTGCTCTGGGCAACGTTCCGTCCAATCTGCCGTGGATATTTTCGCCACCGATAAAACCTTTGAGTAACTCTTCCACAACCGGGTAGCCTTCTTCCAATACCACAATCTCCTGGCAACTGTCAAATAGCTGTTGCATCTGTTTGCGAGGGATGGGATATTGCGTAATTTTCAGTACCGAATAGGGCACTTCGCCTTTAAAAGCTTCCATCAGATAGTTGTAGGCAATACCGCAAGCAACCACGCCTTTGGATTTGTCATTCCCGATAATCAGCTCGGTAAAAGGCGCGTTTTCCGATTCTTTTTCGAAAAGCACCTGTTTTTCCAATAAAATATTGTATCGTTTTTTTGCAATCACGGGCAAAAGCACGTACTGGCGTTTGTCTTCGGGCGATTTCAACACGTTCTCGGCTTTGGCTTCGCCTTGTGTTTCTACGCCTGCTCTGGAGTGAGCCAAACGGGTTGTGATGCGCAGCAAAACGGGAGTACCCAATTTTTCGGAAAGTTCAAAAGCGTGTTTTGTCATATCGTACGCCTCTTGCTGGTTGGAGGGTTCCAATGTTGGGATAAGGGCAAATTTGCCGTACACGCGCGAGTCTTGTTCGTTTTGCGAAGAGTGCATGGATGGGTCATCGGCAGAAACAACTACCAATCCACCATTTGCACCGGTTATGGCGGCATTCATAAAACAGTCGGCTGCAACATTCAAGCCCACGTGTTTCATACAAACCAAAGCTCGTTTACCGGCATAAGACATGCCCAAGGCAGACTCCATGGCGGTTTTCTCGTTGGCAGACCACTCTCTGTGAATGTTGCGTTCTTTGGCAACGGGAGAGTTCTGGATGTGTTCGGTAATTTCGGTTGAGGGCGTACCGGGATAGGCATAAACGCCCGAAATACCGGCATCTATCGCGCCTTGCGCCAAAGCCTCAACTCCTAATAATAATTGCTTTTTCATACATGTGGTTTTATATCAATTCGGTCAATAATTGGCTTATCTACACCGAATCATGAGTTTTTTAAAATAAAACGGTTTATTCTACTTTTCCGATTGTTTTCCAAATCGCGCACGGCATAAAAAAAGCGGCGAAATCACCCTTTTTTCACTTTCATGCCATAACAACTACAAAGATGCAAAAAAAATAAGAATTGGCGTGTCTCTTTTGGAAGTTTTAGCACAAAAATATCCAATTTGTATAAAATACGCGGGCAACTATTTGTTACTGCAACTTTTAACAAACAGAGATTTAACACATCGCCAAATGGCAAAAATGCAACCATTTGAACAAATAGAATAGAAAAACAGCATTTTTTTTTGTCAATCCACTAAAAAATAGTAATTTTGCAGAAATAAACGAAGAGGGGGAGCACGAAACGATTGCTCCTTTTTTGTTATTTTTGCGAAATGATGGAGAAAAACAACATACAAACACTCGCGGAAGAGTTTTTAAAAGAGTCGTCTGACTACTTGGTAGATATCCACATTGCACCGGGCAATTTGATTACGGTTGAGATTGACAACGACCAGGGCGTAAACATAGACAACTGCATCGAGTTGAGTCGTTTTTTGGAGTCGAGGATGGACAGAGATGTCGAAGATTTTGAGCTCACCGTTACATCGGCAGGACTTACATCGCCATTCAAGACCACTCGCCAATACAAAAAGTACGAGGGCAAAGAGGTGGAGGTCTTGACCAAGAAAGGAGAAAAAATGAAAGGCGTACTCCAATCATCGACAGACAACGATTTTACCATAGCCATTTCAAAAATGGTAAAATTGGAGGGCAACAAACGCAAAACAGAGCAAATTGAAAATATTACTTTGGCGTATGACGAGGTGAAATACACCAAATACATCATTCGTTTTTAGCAACTTACAAAACCAATATACAAAGACAAAATAAATTGTTGAAAAAAATTAGAAAACAGGAGATTACATCTCGTCTCATCTAAAAAAAATCGAAAATAATACAATTATGGGCAAGAAAAAGGAAACAATCAGCCTTATAGATACATTCTCGGAATTCAATGAATTGAAAAACATTGACAAAGCCACGATGATAAGCGTATTGGAAGAATCTTTCCGAGGCGTAATAGCCAAATCGTTGGGCACCGACGAGAATTTTGACATCATCATCAATCCCGACAAAGGCGACTTAGAGATTTGGAGAAACCGCACCGTGGTAGAAGATGACGAGCTCAAAGATGACAATCTGGAAATCACGCTGAGCGAAGCGCAAAAAATAGATGAAGATTTTGAAGTTGGCGACGAAGTAACCGACGAGCTGATTTTGGAAGATTTTGGAAGAAGAACCATCCTCAACCTGCGCCAAACATTGGCGTCCAAGATATTGGAATTGGAAAAAGATAATTTGTACAACAAATACAAAGAGAAGGTTGGCGAAATTGTTTCGGGAGAAGTGTATCAAGTTTGGAAAAAAGAACTACTCCTTTTAGACGACGAGCACAACGAGCTCATCTTGCCTAAAACAGAACAGATACCCAGCGATTTCTTCCGCAAAGGAGACCACGCACGCGCTATTGTGGCAAGAGTGGAAAACAAAAACAACAACCCCAAAATTATCCTCTCGCGCACATCGCCCGTGTTCCTGCAAAGACTTTTTGAGATGGAAATACCCGAAATTGCCGACGGACTCATCACCATCAAAGGCATTGCCCGCATACCCGGCGAACGTGCCAAAGTGGCTGTAGAAGCCTACGACGACCGCATCGATCCGGTAGGTGCTTGCGTGGGAATGAAGGGATTTCGTATTCACGGTATCGTTCGCGAATTGCGCAACGAAAATATCGACGTAATCAATTATACAAACAACCTCAATCTATACATGCAACGTGCTTTGAGCCCGGCAAAAGTAAACTCAATCTCCATCAAAGAAGACGAACGCCGTGCCGAAGTATTCTTGCATCCGGATGAAGTATCTTTGGCTATCGGGAAAGGTGGCGCAAACATCAAACTGGCATCCATGCTCACCGGATACAACATAGAAGTATTCAGAGATATTGACGATTTTGACGAAGAAGATATCTATTTGGAAGAATTTAAAGACGAAATTGATGAATGGGTAATTGACCAACTGAAACGAATAGGATGCTCTACTGCCAAAAACGTGCTTGCTACTCCACGCGAAAAACTCATCCGGGATGCCGATTTGGAAGAGAGCACTGTAGATGAAGTGTTGGAGATTTTGCGCAGCGAGTTTGAAGACTACGACGAAGAGCCTGCCAATCCAGAAGAATAACCGAAAAGGGTAAAGAAAAAACTGTTCAAACCATACAAAAAAAGAAGAAAAGGATAAAACATAAATATGTCCATAAGATTAATAGAAGTTTCAAGAAGTTTAAATGTGGGAATCGGCACCTTGACCGAATTTCTACAGAAAAAAGGTATTGAAGTTGCCGCCAAACCACACACAAAAATAGGTGAAGAGCAGTATAACATACTAATTGCCGAGTTTAGCAAAGACAAAAGCCTCAAAAAAGCAGCTTTAGAAAATCTCGAGAAAATGCATCGCAAAGATGACAAAAGAGAAACCGTAGCCATAGAAGGATACGAAATTGTTGAAGAAAAGACAAAAAGAAAAGCAGAAAAAGAGGTTATCAAAGCAGAAATCCCCGACGATTTGCTGCCAAAAATAAACGTGGTAAATTCGATAGATTTGGATAACAAATCGAAAAAAGATGCCGAACCAAAAACTGCCGAAGTGGAAATAAAGGCAGAGACCAAGGTAGAAGCCAAACAAGAGGCGAAAGTGGCGGAAGAGACCAAAACGGATACCAAAACCGAGGTGGAACCAACCGTAGAAACCCCGATAACAGAATCTCCAAAAGCCGGCGAACCCGAAAAAGAAGAGACAAAAATTGAGGTAAAAACAGAAGAAAAACCCGAACCAAAAGCCAAACCTGAGATAAAGACTGAACCCAAAGTTTCGATTGAAGAAACAAAAAAAGAAGAGAAAACACAATCGGAAGCAAAACCCGAACAACCCCATCCTGTAGAATCGAAGCAACCACATGCCACAAAACCGGAGGTTAAAACACCCCAACCGGAACCGGCTAAAACAGAACCTGTTGTAGAACAACCCGCAGCCGAATCGGCTAGAACGGAAACTGCTGAAAAGGAAACACCCCAAGCGGTACAGCCGCAAGAGACAGAAACAGCAGATACCTCAGAAACCGAAAAGAAAAAGGGCGAAGTTTTCCGATTGAATAAAAATAAAATCGATTCGAACATTGTGGTGAAAGGCACTATTGATTTGGAAGCCATAAACGACAAAACCCGACCGGCAAAAAAATCGAGAGCGCAACGCAAAAAAGAACGTATCGAATTAGAAAAAGAGCAAAACGCCAAAAAACTCAAAGAAGAGAAAATAAAACTTCTCAAAAAAGAGACCATCGACGAGCAAAAGAAAAAACCGGAAACCGAAGCAGATGCCGAAAACAAAAAGAAACGTCGCAAACGCATCGATAAGAGTAAAGTAAATATCGACAAACAAAAAAATATTGCCGACAACACGAAAAAAGACAGAAAGTCGCTTTACAAAAAACCGGTAAAAACAGAGGTTAGCGAAGAGGATGTTCAAAAACAAGTAAAAGAAACATTGGCTCGCCTTACCGAAAAACGTCGCGGAAAAGGCGGTGGTGCCAAGTACAGAAAAGAAAAACGCGAAGCCGTTTCTCAAAGACAACAAGAGGAACTGCTGCAACAAGAAAAAGAGAGCAGAATCTTGCAACTCACCGAGTTTGTTACTGCCAACGACTTGGCAAACATGATGAACGTTTCGGTTACAGAAATTATCTCTACCTGCATGAGCATGGGCGTGATGGTGGCTATAAACCAACGTTTGGATGCCGAAACAATCAATATTGTTGCCGACGAGTTTGGATTTAAAACCAAATTTGTGAGTGCCGATGTAATCGAAGCCATCTCGGAAGAGGAAGACAAACCCGAAGATTTGCAATCCAGACCACCCATTGTTACCGTTATGGGACACGTGGACCACGGAAAAACATCGCTCTTGGATAGCATCAGAAATACAAACGTGATAGTAGGCGAAGCCGGAGGTATTACCCAACACATTGGAGCATACAACGTTCAGTTGGGCGACCGTAAAATCACTTTCTTAGATACTCCCGGGCACGAAGCATTTACCGCCATGCGTGCACGCGGGGCAAAAGTAACCGACGTGGCAATTATTATTGTTGCTGCCGACGACAACGTGATGCCACAAACCGTGGAAGCAATCAACCACGCCGGAGCAGCCGGAGTGCCCATTGTTTTTGCCATCAACAAAATAGATAAACCGGGAGCCAACCCCGAAAAAATAAAAGAACGACTTGCCGAAATGAATTACTTGGTGGAAGATTGGGGAGGAAATTACCAATCGCAAGATATTTCGGCAAAAAAAGGTCTGGGAATCGAAGAGCTACTCGAAAAAGTACTGCTCGAAGCAGATTTGCTGGAGCTGAAAGCCAACCCGAATCGCAAAGCGACCGGTTCAATCATAGAATCTTCGTTGGACAAAGGCAGGGGTTATGTAGCCACCGTTTTGGTAGAAAACGGCACATTGAAACAGGGAGATATCCTCTTGGCAGGTTCATATTACGGACGCGTGAAAGCCATGTTCAACGAAAGAAACCAGCGAATCACGGAAGCCAAACCATCTACACCGGCTCTTGTTTTGGGACTAAACGGCGCACCACAAGCCGGTGATACGTTCAACGTGATGGACAACGACCAAGACGCGCGCAACATTGCTTCAAGACGCGAACAATTGCAACGCGAACAGTCTATCCGCACACAGAAATTGCTTACGCTCGACGACATTGGTCGCCGCATAGCCATCGGCAATTTCCAACAGTTGAATATCATTGTGAAAGGGGACGTGGACGGCTCGGTAGAAGCTCTTTCCGACTCGCTCATCCAATTATCGACTCCGGAAATTCAAGTAAATGTAATCCACAAAGCTGTAGGTCAGATTTCGGAATCAGACATCACGCTGGCAGCCGCATCCGATGCCATTATTATCGGTTTCCAAGTTCGTCCATCGTTGGGAGCACGCAAAGAAGCCGAAAAAGAAGGCGTGGATGTACGTCTGTACTCCATCATCTACGATGCCATAGAAGAGGTAAAATTGGCAATGGAAGGGATGCTTTCGCCCGAAATCAAAGAAGAGATTACCGCCAACGTGGAGGTACTGGATGTTTTCAAAATATCGAAAGTTGGCACCATTGCCGGATGTATGGTACGCGACGGCAAACTAAAACGCAACAACAAAATTCGTCTTATCCGCGATGGTATCGTGATTTTTGCCGGAGAGCTGGATTCTCTGAAACGCTTCAAAGAAGACGTCAGAGAGGTGGCAAACGGATATGAATGCGGTATCGGAATACGCAACTTCAACGATATAAAAGTAGGAGATATTATTGAAGGCTACGAAGAGATTGAAGTGAAGAAAACATTGTAAAAAAAGTAAGTAATTTTCTGTACAGAATAAAAAAGATTTCCCGGAAAAAATTGTCGTAGTAAATATTGTTCCCGTTTATAGTCGCATCCCATTTTTTATTAAAACAAATTGGGATGCAGCTGTAAATAACAAAACAACAGACTATTATGAAAAAGATATTGAAACCATTTTTACTGAGCATTTTCATTTTACAAATGAGTTTTGGCGTTTTTTCGCAAGAAGCAACAGCCGTGGTAAATAAAGTGGGTTATGTTAATTCAGTACAATTGCTGGAAGCTATACCCGCGAAAAAAAATGCCCAACAAAAACTGCAACAACTTAACGAAAATTACCAACAAGAACTCAAGATGATGGAAAACGAGTACAACAAAAAGTATTCTGAGTATATCACTTATCAAACCAATCTTACGGAGAATATCAAACTTAGGCGCATGCAAGAGCTCACCGAGTTGGAAAACAAGATGCAGCAGTTTATGCAATTGGCGCAAGCCGATATAGAACAGCAGGAGAGAGAATGGATTGAGCCACTCAAAAAGCAAATAAAAGAAGCCATTCAAGCGGTTGGTTTGGAACATAAGTTCACGGTAATTTACGATGCCGACAACCCGGCAATTGCCTTTGTTACGCCCGAAGCCATCGATGTCAACGCTTTTGTGAAAGCAAAATTGGGCATCAAGTAATAAAAAAACAATCAAATACCCAATATCGTGAGTATTTACACAGACACAACGCCCGGTGCTATCGGCATTTTCGATTCAGGATACGGAGGACTTACCGTGCTGTCCGAAATAAAATCGTTGCTGCCGCAATACGACTATATCTACCTGGGCGACAATGCTCGCGCTCCTTATGGCAACCGTTCGTTCGAGTTGGTTTACGAATTCACGTTAGAAGCAGTGAAATGGTTTTTTGAGAGAAATTGTCATCTCGTGATTTTGGCGTGCAACACGGCATCGGCAAAAGCGTTGCGAAATATTCAACAAAAAATGCTGCCCCAACTATCGCCCCACAGAAGGGTTTTGGGCGTAATCCGACCCACGGTTGAAATAGTTTCGGAGTTTACTAAAACCAAACACATTGGAGTTTTCGGGACAGAAGGAACCATCAAATCGCGCTCTTACGAGATTGAATTGGAAAAGTATCATCCTCTCATGCAAGTGGTTGGCGAATCGTGTCCCATGTGGGTTCCGTTGGTAGAAAACAAAGAGTATGACACGCCCGGTGCCGACTATTTTGTGAAACAACATATCAACAACCTGATAAAAAGGGACAACCAAATAGATACCATTATTTTGGGATGCACACACTACCCGTTGTTGATAAAAAAAATTGATGAGTTTCTGCCAAAAAAAATCCAAGTTATTTCGCAAGGAAAACATGTTGCCGCGAGTTTGAAAGACTATTTGAAACGCCATCCGGAAATGGATGCCAAATGCTCTAAGAACAGCTCGGTACAATATTTCACAACCGACTCGGCAGCCAAATTTGCCGAACAGGCACTGCTTTTCTTAAACGAATCCATCGAAGTACAAAAAACAACCATTCCCTAAAAAAACGCGCGTATATAATGACAAATTGGTTCGACATAATAATCCTGATTCTGCTGTTAATCGCTCTCATAAACGGTTACAGAAAAGGTCTGGTGATGCAATTGGCAGGTTTGATAACCATTATCTTGTCAGCAGTTTTCGGAGGGCGTGTGGCTCAAATGATTTTGCCCGAGTTGCAAAACTTTTTCCCGGATTTAACTCCCAATATCGCCACATTTATCTCTTACGTCATTGCTTTCGTGGGAATTGGTTTGGTCATCTCGTTTGTGGCGAAACTTGTACAAGGACTTTTCAAAGCAGTAAATCTGAACTTTATCAATCGCGTGCTGGGAAGCGTCATCGCCTTATCGAGCACCATGATTATATTGAGTTTGATTGTCAATCTAATTCTCATGGTAGATAGCAGAGAACAAATAATAAAACCAAATATCAAAGAGAGTTCCTATTTTTACGAAGGCGTTCAGGCAGTAATTCCGGCTATTGTGCCCTATCTCAACAAAGAGAGTTGGGAAAAATATGTACCCGAAGAATACCGTAAAAAGATAGAGGAAAACGCCATTCCTCCCGCGAAAATCGATTCCGCTTTTCAACAAAAATATTTCAAAACAGACACCATTTAAACAAAAAAACAATGGCTATTCACAAAGAAGGAAAAAAAATATTGACATACCTGTTTATCATCATATTATTGATAAATGCCACTTTACACTATTTTTTACCAAGTTCGATACTTTTCATGGTCGTGTTCGCTACATCGCTTCTGATATACGCGCTCATGCTCAATTTTTTCAAAAAGCCGACACGGGTTTACCAAGGCGATTTGATTGGCATGGTAAATTCGCCCACCGATGGGAAAGTGGTTGTCATAGAAAAAGTGAGAGAAAACAAGTTTTTTAACGACGAATGCATCCAAATTTCAATCTTCATGTCATTTTTCAATGCGCATGCCAATTGGATGCCCGTAACGGGAAAAATAGTCCATTTCTCGCACGTAGATGGCAATTTTCATGCAGCCTACCTGCCCAAATCCAGTCACGAAAACGAGCATACCAATATCCTGATTGAAACGCCCGACAACCACCTCATTCTCACGAAACAAATTGCCGGAGCTGTTGCCCGACGCATTGTAACTTACGTGAAAGAGGGCGAAAATTTGCATATCGGTTCGCCGTTGGGATTCATCAAATTGGGTTCCAGAATGGATGTGTATCTTCCCGTGAACAGCGAAATTTTGGTTCAAATTGGCGACGAAGTTCGTGCCAATGAATCGTTTCTTGCACACCTTCCCAAATAATAAAAAACATAGACATTATGCGCAAACAAATACCCAATATCATTACGTTAGCAAATCTTTTTTCGGGATGCATAGCCATTGTGATGGCTTTTCAAGAAAATTTTATAGCCGTGGTTATCTGGGTAATAGTTGCGGCAGTTTTTGACTTTTTCGATGGTTTCGCTGCCCGTTTGTTGGGCGTCTCTTCCAAATTGGGTGTGGAATTGGATTCGCTTGCCGATGTGGTTAGTTTTGGTGTTGCACCTGCTTGCGCGCTTTTCGTACTGTTGGATAACAGAAGTGCCTATCCCGATTGGGTAGAGCCTCTGCAAAACGTTATTCCCTATCTCGCTTTTCTTATTCCTGTTTTCTCGGCATATCGTTTGGCAAAATTCAATCTGGACGACCGACAAACTTCGCATTTTTTGGGTCTGCCAACTCCGGCAAACGCCCTTTTTTGGGTCAGCTATTGCTATGGCATCCGGCAAACAAGCATCCTCAACGAAAACTTATTCTACTCTACCATCGGATTCATCCTCGTACTATCGGCACTCATGGTATCAGAAACACCCCTTTTTTCCTTTAAAATAAAAAAATTAGCCATACGCGGCAACGAAAAACAGTTGCTGCTGGTGGTTGTCATGATTGCCTTTGTATCGCTTTGGGGCATTGTAGGTATCGCGTGGGGCATATTGGCGTACATCGCCATTTCTATTTTTGCTGAGAACAGAAGAATTGTTGAATGAAACTACTTCTTTAACTCAAAAAACACCCTTTTTAATAGTCAAAATCACGAAAACAACAACCGGAAAGCATCGCTCACTTTTTGCACTTGCTGAATTTCTATTTTCACTTTCGATTTGAAACCCTTCAGGTTATTTGCCGGGATGATGATGCGCGAAAAGCCCAATTTTTCGGCTTCGGTGATGCGCTGTTCGATGCGATTAACGGGGCGGATTTCGCCCGAAAGCCCTACTTCGCCGCACAAGCACGTGTCGCGGTCTATCGTCATATCTAAATTGGACGAGAGTATCGAGCTGATGATTGCCAAATCCAACCCCGGATCGCTCACGCGCAAGCCTCCGGCAATATTGAGAAACACATCTTTTTGTGCCAATTTAAAACCGGCACGTTTTTCCAACACGGCAAGCAACATATTCATCCGACGAATATCGAAACCGGTAGCCGAGCGTTGCGGATTTCCGCCGTAGGCAGCCGTGCTCACCAAGGCTTGCGTTTCGATGAGGAAAGGGCGTACCCCTTCTATCACTGCCGAGATGGCAACACCGCTCAATCCCTCGTGATTTTGCGTGAGCAGCAGTTCCGACGGGTTGTTTACTTCGCGCAGTCCCGATTGGTTCATTTCATAAATACCCAATTCCGATGTGCTGCCAAACCGGTTTTTGATGCTTCGCAAGATGCGGTACATATAATGCTGGTCGCCCTCAAATTGCAAAACCGTATCTACAATGTGTTCCAACACTTTGGGCCCGGCAATATTTCCTTCTTTGGTGATGTGTCCGATGAGGATAACGGGTGTGCCCGATTGTTTGGCAAATTTGAGAATGGAGGCCGCGCACTCGCGCACTTGCGAAATGCTGCCGGGCGACGACTCCAGATTATCGCTGTAAATGGTTTGTATGGAATCGATAATAACGAGTTGCGGCGATGTATTTTTGATGTGGGTGAATATTTGGTCGAGGTTGGTTTCGCACACAATCAGGCAGTCGCTGCTCTGCTCGTCGATGCGGTCGGCACGCAATTTGATTTGTCGGGCACTCTCCTCGCCCGATATATACAGGGTTTTTATGCCCGATAGTTTGAGTACGGTTTGCAACACGAGTGTCGATTTGCCGATACCCGGTTCGCCACCAATCAAAACCATGGAGGCAGGCACCAATCCGCCACCCAACACCCGGTTTAGCTCCTCGTCTTGCATATCGATGCGCGGCTCTTCGTCGGCTCGTATCTCCTTCAGCAGGAGTGGCTGGCTTTTGGTAGCTTCGAACGAGCGGGTATCGGTAAATTTAGATGCCGAATCTTTTCGCACCAATTCTTCTACCAGCGAGTCCCATTCGCCGCAGGCAGGGCATTTGCCCATCCATTTGGGCGACTCGTTGCCGCAGTGGGTGCAAAAGTAGGTTGTTTTTAGTTTGGCCATTTTTGTTGGACTGTTAGATTGATTTTTGAGACTGGGAGATTTTGAGACTGGGAGATTGTGAGTGAATGAGAAAAAATGACTTTTGTTCGAATCCTTTTTGGGTTTATATTTGACAAAGAGCTATTTGTCGTCATAATGTCCCAATATTGAGACAACGGTAACTACAACCACTTCGTCTTGAACGATATACCGCAAACGGCTTTTCTTATCTATGCGGCGCAACCAGATATTCCCTCTTAGGTAGCGCAATGGTTCGGGATACCCTGTTCCCATGTAGGGATGTTCTGATAGTTCGAGAAAAATCTGTTCAATTTTCCGGATAGTTGCTTTTTGTCCGCTTTTTTTTATCGCTATCAGATCATTTTTTGCCCGGTCGGTAATGGCTACTCGATATTTTCCCATATATTTGCCGGATTTACAAACGTGATTCTGCCTTCGCGAATATCGTTGAGTCCTTCCTGAATAGCCAGCAATTCCTCGCGGGTGGGAATATCGTCTTCCTCCCACGGCTTGATAATAATGGGTTTTTCGTTTTTTCTACTCACAATAACCGTTTCTTTATCAGCCATGTCGAAATATTTCTTTTGATTTGCCCGAAATTCGGCAGGTGTTACAACAATCATTTTTATGTTTTTAATTGTACAACTTCTGGTACAAAGATATGTATAATTTCTAATTATCCAAAATATTTCTCTTGTTTTTACTACCACGGTTTTCTTGCTATGAAAAAGTTGAGAATCACTATTCTTTCAACTCACTCATCCACGCCGTGGTAATTGCCCGTTTCGTAATTATCTACTGTTGCTTTCAGCACATGAATCATATCTTGCCGGAACGAATCGGGCGAAAGCACCGCCAGCTTGTCGCGATGCCACAGCAATTCTTGTTTCAAATCGTAAGTGGGGCGTACAAATATCTCGAAATCGGTGTAATCAGGGCAGGTGTACAACTCTTTTTGTGAAGTGTGAAGCGGCACATCGCGGATGTAGGCATTTTGCGGATAAAAGGCACGAAAAGAAATCGTTATCGGTTCGTGCTGACGAATAATGCCGTAGCAATGCTTGAAATATTCGGTGGGCGACAATTGCTTTTGCCACGATTTGGACAACATTACTTTTTCTCGAACTACTTCCAAGTCGTTTATTCGTTCAAAAGCAAAAGATTTGGCTGTCTGTTCGTTTTTGAGTTTCCCAATCACGTACCAACGCTGCTTGTAGAGTCGCACAAATGCGGGAATCAATTCCGTCTCTTTAAATTCGCTGTGATAGTGCGATTTATAGGCAAATTTCAACGAAAAACCGTTGTCGATGGCTTCGGCAATGGTAACCAGAAAATGCGCCCCGGGCGGTGCCGACTCCAACACTACTTGCCCTTTTTGCTTGATGCCGGCAGTGAGGTTGGAGATGCGAAACGCGGAGAGCATCCATTCCGATGCTTTTGTATGTATATCAAAATCCTGTACTTTTATTTTGTAGCGGTAGCCGTCGGATTTGTCACACACAATATCAAGATTCATCATTATTTCAGCATCCGCTTTATACCGATTAAAGGTTCGTTCGGTAATAACAGCAGTATCTACATTGGCAGAACTTTTTTTCCATTCTTTGCTGATTTCGGCAAAAGTCATCGGTTTTTGAATGAGCGTATCTACCAACCAGATGCAGAAACGATATTTGTAGGCTAATTTCATATATTTATGTTTAATGTTTAAAGTTTAGGGTTTAATGTTTAGGGTTTAATGTTTAGGGTTTGGGGTTGTTAAAAAGGGGGAATGTGATTACAGATTTCTTTTCAACATCCTGTCATACAATACTATCGAAGCAGCAACGGATACGTTCAACGAAAATTTTCCGGGAATTTGTACTACCTCGTGGCAAACATCCAAAGCTTCTTTGGACAATCCGCGGTCTTCCGAACCCATCAGATAGATGGCTCGTTGGGGGTGTTTGTAGCTCATCAATGGATGGCTTCGCTCGTCCAATTCCACACCAATAATCGTGGTATCTTTTGGAATGGATGCCACGAAATGTGCCAAATCGGGATATTCAAACAAGGGTGTATGTCGCCACGATTTCATCGTGTCTGTTTTCATCGTTTCGTAACGTTTGCCGATGATGAACATAAAATCGGCATCCAGCACTTGGGCGGAACGCCATATTGTGCCTATATTTCGGGACATGGCAGCACACTCTATGCCTATTCCGAAAAAACCTCTGCCTTTGGGAGGAGTTATAGAGTTTGGGTATTCTTTCATTTTTGCGTTGTTATTTTAATTTTGGGAACAAGAGAGAAGACGGTTAGACCGCTTTGTTAGACTATTAGACCGCTTCGCTAATGGACTTTTAGACCGCTTCGCTGTTGGACTGATAGATATGCACGGGGCTGATTTTCAGCACGGCATGCTATGTTTCTACTACTCGTTTCATCTTATTATGCAGTACAAAGATACGACAGGCTTCTGCCAAAAAGTGGCGGAAGATGAAAATATTTTACCACCTCGTCTGACCGATTACCGGTCTGACGGATGAATCGGGACGGTTAGACCGCTTTACTGATAGACTATTAGACCGCTTCGCTGTTGGACTGATAGACTGGTAGATGTGGCGCGTGGCTGGTTTTCAGAACGGCATGCTATGTTTCTACTACTCGTTTCATCTTATTTTGCAGTACAAATATACGACAGGCTTCTGCCAAAAAGTGGCGGAAGATGAAAATATTTTTTAGACCGCTGCGCTGATAGAATATTAGACTGCTTCGCTGTTGGACTGATAGACTGGTAGATGTGGCGCGTGGCTGGTTTTCAGAACGGCATTTAATGTTTTTACTGCCAGTTTCAATCTTTTACTCTATCCGTCAGACCGGCAATCGGTCAGACGCTCGGTTACAAAATGGGGAAAAGGGAATAG
>CAZVWS010000031.1:0-24674 GCA_964631255.1 uncultured Dysgonomonadaceae bacterium
AAAGTTAGTTGCCTTTTTATATTTGGCAATGATAAAACAACTATTGCCCAGTTTTGTTTACTTGAAATGGATATGAATGATGCTTCGGATGTTTTAGATATTCAATTTGGGTTTGCATCTCTTTTCTGCACAATTTGTATAACCATATTTAGAAAGAATCATTAACTTTGAACTATGAAACAAAATAAATCTTTCGTTCGAATGACAAGAAAAAAGAATTTAATCCCGGTTTTTATTCTATTTTGTTTGGTAACCACATCGGTAACTGCACAGACAGACACCACTCTCCTGAAAAAAATGGAGCAGTTGCAACAAAAAATTTCCGACTATGAACACCGATTTGATGTGCTGGAAAAACAGATTGACGACCTCATGTGGTTTCGTCGTCTCGAAGACATTGCCCACATAGATAAAGTGCGGCTCACAAGCACTGCACGTTGGAAACCCAAAGATGCTACCGACCGTTTTGCGGCAAACAAATTGCAATTTTATACTTATGTTTTTATTCCCAAATCAATAGATGTGAATAAAAAATATCCACTCATTGTGTTGCCGCACAGTGGTATACATGCCAATTTTTCGACCTATTATGCGCATATTGTGCGCGAATTGATAGCGCAAGGCTATGTGGTGGTTTCGGCAGAATATAGGGGGAGTACCGGTTATGGTAAAGCCACTTACGAAAATATTGATTATGGTGGTCGAGAAAACGATGATGTGCTCGTTAGTCGCGATTATATGATTGAGAACTATGATTTTGTGGACGAATCGCGTGTGGGCGTGATTGGTTGGAGCCATGGTGGTATGATTGCATTGATGCAGATTTTGCAGCATGGCGACCAATACCGTTGTGCATTTGCCGGTGTGCCCGTGAGTGATTTGGCAAACCGATTGGCATCGCACAAAGAAGATTATTCGGCATATTTTACCGCACCTTATCATATTGGCGAAAGCATCGAGAAAAATCCCGACGAATATGCGCGTCGTTCGCCAACTTATTATGCTCAAAATCTCGACAAGCCGCTACTCATCTACACCAATACCAACGATAACGATGTGTATGTAGAGGAGGTGCAACTGATGATTGAAACATTGCAGAAACACGGTAAAAATTTCGAATACAAAGTGTTTCAAGATGCATCGGGCGGACATGGATTTGACCGAATCGATAGCAAAGAGGCTACCGATATACGCTACCAAATCCACAAATTTTTAGAAAAATACTTGAATCCGCCTACACCGTTTCGCTCAGAAAAAGAGATGCGTGCGGCTGCCTACGGCTATTAGATTTTTTTGAAAAAGAAACTGTATCGATAGCAGACTTCACAACCATTTTCCTATAAGGCGAGAAGTAACTATCTCCACTTGTAATCCCCGAAAAAGGTCTGAAGCAATGCTATCGTTACAGCTTTTAAAGTATTGGATTGGCTATTTTAACCGCTTGTTCTTTTTCAGTGCTTGATCCAAAATCCATTGGATTTGTCCATTCACACTACGAAACTCGTCGGCAGCCCATTTTTCGATAGCTGCCATTGTTTCCGCATCCAATCGCAAGGCAAAATTTTTGGTTGTTTTTTCTTTATTCGCCATTTTATTCTTTTCAATAAAAGTGGTGTTTGAGCCGAACGGCAAATTACTGATACAGCGTTCCCGTATTCAGTACCGGCTGCGCCGATTCGTCGGCACAGAGCACAACAAGCAAATTGCTCACCATCGCCGCTTTTTTATCTGCATCGAGTTCCACAATGTTTTCGTCGTCTATGCGGTCGAGAGCCATTTTAACCATGGTAACTGCCCCTTCCACAATTTTTTCTCTTGCCGAAATGATGGCTTCCGCTTGTTGACGACGAAGCATAACTGCCGCAATTTCGGGCGCGTATGCCAAATAATTGATTCTGGCTTCTACAATTTCTATTCCAGCCATCAAAAGTCTGTTATTTAGTTCGTTGAGCAAATCGTCATTTATCTCATCACCGCCCGAACGCAAAGTGAGTTCATTGTCCGAAACCACGTTGTTGTCGTAGGCGTATTGACCTGCTACTTGTCGCAACGCGGCATCGCTTTGTACCGAAACAAAGTTTTCGAAAGCTTTCATCTTATTGGCAACACTGTTTACAATGGCGCCGGTGGCGGTATTCGATGCCATGGTTTGTGAGTCAATTTCGAACATCGCTTTGTAAGTGTCTCTGAGTTTCCACACCAAAACCAAGCCGATGAGCACCGGATTACCCACTTTGTCATTCACTTTGATGGGCTCTACATTTAGGTTTCTGGCACGCATCGATAGTTTTTTTCGGGTCATGAACGGATTTACCCAGAAAAAACCGGTTTCCCTAAACGTGCCTTTGTATTTTCCAAAGAAAACCATAACCGAAGCTTCGTTTGGTTCCAGTTTCATGAATCCTATCAAAAGTATGAACCAGATTATCGTCAAACCTATTCCCGCAATCATACCCCAATTCCCTTGTAAAAAAAGCCATACGTTTGCCCCTAAAAACAGCAGCAATAAAAAAAACATCAAAAAACCGTTTGCTTTAAATCCTTTGTAATTAATCTCTTTTGTTTCCATAAATTGAATATTTAAAATGATATTAAAATGATATTGCAAATATATTATTTAAAAGTATACGAAAAACAATATTAACGGTATTTAACTCTATTTTTTACTGGAGTTCTTCCGATGAAAATCCAATTAGCTATATAAAATCGAAAGCCGAGTTACAATGGCTTACAAAATAAATGTGTACATTTGCATAACAAATAAATATTATGTCAGCAAATAAAGAAAACACGATTATATATGCTCCGGCAGTTTTAGAATTTGTAGCTATATCGGTAGAGTTTTGCAAACTGGTGGAGTCAGAAAATCCGGGCAACAGAGAGGAGTGGGTGAGCAATATGCTAAAAATATTTCCGTTGATGTACGTAAAAGCGATGCTTTTGCCCGAAACGGTTGCTATGGATGATGATTTTCCGGCAACGTTTGTCAACGAAATGGATTATGCCTATGTCGAAAAAAAGATAACTGAAATAATGGGCGACGAAAATACCTATCTGGATGTTTTTGTGGAAGATATGAAATACAGCGACCGCCTAATTTCGTCATTTGTATCAGAAAACATAGCCGATATATACCAGGACATTCGCAATTTTGTTTCCGTTTATCAATACAATTTGTCGGAGCAAATGAACGATGCCATTCTACGTTGCAAAGAGAATTTTTATCAATTTTGGGGACAAAAACTGGTGAATGTTCTGCGCCCGTTGCATGCAATATATAAAGCTGCAAATGACGAAACCAATTTTTTAAATAACGATTCAGAAGAGGAGGAAATGTGGGACTAACCATAACAAAAGAGATTGTAGCCGAGCTGCCGCAGGAAACATTTGCAGGAAATATTGTCGTTGTAGATCAGGAAAGCAAGATAGAAAATGCCATAAACGACTTGAAACAGCACGCAGTTTTGGGTTTCGACACCGAAACAAAACCCGCCTTCAAGCGCGGGCAGGTGCACAAAGTCGCACTTTTGCAATTGTCATCGGCAGATACTTGCTACCTGTTCCGATTGAACAAAATTGGGTATCCGGAAGTGCTCGACGAAATTATTTGCAATCCGGATATTGTGAAAATCGGTCTTTCTTTGCGCGACGATTTTGCGGCAATCAGAAAACGTTCGCACAAGAAACCACAAAATTTTATCGACCTACAATCGTTTGCCGACAATTATGGTATAGATGACAACAGTCTGCAGCGCATCTATGCCATTTTGTTTGGGAAAAAAATATCTAAAAATCAACGTCTTTCTAATTGGGAAGCCGAAGACTTATCGCCCGCCCAACAACAATATGCAGCCATCGATGCATGGGCATGTTTGCAAATTTATTGTCATTTACTACAACAAGATACAAATGGATAAAAATAACAACATCTATCTGTTGCCAAGAAAAGAAGAATCGTTGCAACGATTTCATCCATGGATTTTTTCGGGAGCCATTGCCAAAATGCCACCTCAACTTCAAGAGGGCGACGTGGTAAAAATATTTTCAGCCAAAGGCGAATTTCTGGCGGTAGGACACTACCAAATCGGCAGTATTTCGGTGCGGGTTTTGTCTTTCAAAGATGAGCCAATCGATGAAAATTTCTATACCAATCGTTTGTCGGAAGCCTACAAAATGCGTCAAAATATTGGACTCATTCGCCCCGATAACAATTGCTACAGACTTATTCATGGTGAAGGAGATAATTTGCCCGGGCTCATTATTGATATTTACGGTAAAACGGCTGTAGTGCAAGCGCACTCGGTTGGGATGGATAGCGATAAGGAATTGATAACAAAAGCATTGATTAATGTTTTTGGTGAAGAACAATTGAGTAATATCTATTACAAATCAGAAAGTACATTGCCTTATAAAGCCAATATCGAACCATGCGACGGTTACTTGTTGGGTGGCGAAGAGGTAGATACTGTGGCTGTGGAAAATGGAATTTCGTTTCACATAGATTGGCTCAAAGGGCAAAAAACAGGATTCTTTTTAGACCAACGCGAAAACAGAAATTTGCTTCAAAAATATGCAGCCAATCGGCAAGTACTGAATATGTTCTGCTATACCGGCGGATTTTCGGTTTACGCTTTGCGTGGTGGTGCACAGCTGGTTCATTCGGTTGACAGTTCTTCCAAAGCGGTAATGCTTACCAACGAAAATGTGCAACTAAATTTTGCCGACGAAAGTCGTCATTCTTCATTTGCGGAAGATGGGTTTAAGTATCTGAGAGATATGCCCAAAGACAAATATGATTTGATCGTATTGGACCCGCCGGCATTTGCTAAGCACCGCGGAGCCATTGGCAACGCTTTGCAAGGATACAAACGACTCAATGTAGCAGCAATGGAAAAAATAGCTCCCGGTGGTATATTGTTCACTTTTTCTTGTTCACAAGCCATCAGTAAAGAGCAGTTTAGGCTGGCTGTGTTCAGTGCCGCTGCAATTACCAAACGCAAAGTGCG
Source organism: uncultured Dysgonomonadaceae bacterium (assembly GCA_964631255.1). Lineage (GTDB taxonomy): Bacteria > Bacteroidota > Bacteroidia > Bacteroidales > Dysgonomonadaceae > JBGZFC01. The sequence continues at coordinate 5,007 of CAZVWS010000031.1, forward strand.
ACTTCTGCACCAACTAACACAACCATGCGACCATCCGGTAAATATTTTTCATCCCGAGGGAGAATATCTCAAAGGGCTTGTTTTGTATATTGAATGATGGGGAACAACTGTTTTCTGCGAAAAGCAGTCCATGTATGTTAAATGATATTAAAATTGAAAATAAACAGACGAAAATATGTTTTACAACAGAAAAAAGCACTATATTTGCATCGTGTTTTTCATGGTATTAGATTTAAGGTTAACAATGAAGAAAAGGTTGTCGTGAGACAACCTTTCTTTTTTTACGCAAGTTACTTCCATACACGTTTTTTCCACCAAATATATGTGTAAATAATTTTTTCATGTCAGAATATTGTAATTATTAATTGCTATATTTGTGTATAATTTATTTTGACATGGATTTTAGAACTTATATCGATATTCCCAATTCAGAATTTAAGATAAACCACCGGCAAAAAATAATGCTGTTTGGTTCGTGCTTTGCCGAAAATATCGGAAAAAAATTGTCAGACAACAAATTGGACGTTCTCCTCAATCCATTCGGAATATTATACAACCCGCTCTCCATTTCAAAAGCCATGCGGCGATTGATACACAAACAAGTGTTTACCAAAGAAGACCTCGTTTTTCATAACCAAACTTATCAGAGTTTCATGCACCAGGGAAAGTTTTCTAATGCAAGCAAGGATGCTTGTTTGGCTGCAATTTCTGAATCGTTTGACGCGGCAGCCGATAGGATTCTCCAAACCGATTTGTTTCTGATTACTTTCGGCACTTCTTTCGTATTCAAACTCAAATCGGATAACGAAGTGGTTGGTAATTGCCACAAATTTCCTCCCGCCTATTTCGAGCGCGAAAGGCTTTCGGTGGATTCCATTGTTTCCGATTGGACGCAGTTGTTGCAAACCGTGCTCACTGCCAATCCTCAAGCAAAATTTATTTTTACCGTCAGTCCCAATCGACATTTGAAAGATGGCGCACACCAAAACCAAATTAGCAAAGCTACGTTGATGTTGGCTATTGAGCAGTTGCAGACCATATTTGGCGATGTGGTCGATTATTTTTGTGCATACGAAATATTATTAGACGAACTTCGCGATTATCGTTTCTATGCCCCTGATATGATTCATCCATCCGAAACGGCAGTAGATTATATTTGGCAAAGATTTGCAGAAACCTATTTTACAGGCCAAACCAAAAATTTTATCCAAGACTGGAGTCCCATAAAAAAAACCATCGAGCACAAACCATTGGGTGGTGAAACCGCTAATTATGTGCATTTTTTGCAACAAACTTGGCAAAAAGTATTGCAAATAGAGAAAAAATATCCCGAAATCAATTTCGGACAAGAAAAAAACAATTTATTAGAAAAAATAAACCTTTCGCATTCATGAAATATTCTATATCAAAAATAGCGCAAATTTTGGATTTGAAAATTCCGGTAAATGTTTATCCGGACATTTCAATTCTGCTTACCGATAGTCGCAAATTGAGCAATCCGGCAGAATCCCTGTTTTTTGCAATTGAAACTAAAAATACCGATGCACACAAATTTATCGACGAATTATATCTTGCCGGAGTGCGAAATTTTGTTGTTTCGAAACTATTGCCACAATGGAATGCATACGCCGATGCCAATTTTTTGTTAGTGCCAAACACCTTGTCGGCATTGCAAAAACTGGCAGCATATCACAGGCGGCGGTTTCAAATTCCGGTAATCGGAATCACGGGCAGCAATGGCAAAACAATTGTGAAAGAGTGGCTTTACCAAATACTCGAAGAAGATTACAATATCGTACGCTCGCCACGCAGCTACAACTCGCAAATTGGCGTGCCACTCTCGGTTTGGCAGATGGAAGAAGACACCCAGTTAGCTATATTCGAGGCGGGAATTTCGCAACCCGACGAAATGGAACTGTTAGAACCCATTATCAAGCCAACTATCGGTGTTTTTACCACTTTGGGTGAAGCGCACCAAGAAAACTTTACCTCTCTGCAACAGAAAACGATGGAAAAATTGGAGCTCTTTACCAATTCCGATGTCCTTATCTACGGAGAAGACAACAAGATAATTAATCGCTCGGTAGAAATGATGGTGCTGTCGCAAAAGTCATTTCTGTGGTCCAAAAACTATACCGATGCCCATCTTTTTATCAAAAAAATTGTAAAGGAAGAGAATAAAACAACCATTCACTACTCGTTCTTAAATTTAGAATATTCCACATCCATCCCTTTCGTTGACGAAGCCTCCATCGATAATGCCATCAGTTGCCTGGGTGTACTTATTTATTTGCATGTGCCGCCTCAAACCATTGCCGAGCGAATGATGAAACTGGAGCCCGTGGCTATGCGACTGGATGTGAGACAAGGAAAAAACAATTGCACCATCATCAACGATGCATATAACTCTGATATCAATTCTATTATCATAGCGATAGATTTTCAGCAACAGCGAAATGTACAAAAAAACTTCAAAAAAACGCTTATTCTTTCCGATATTCTGCAAACAGGAATCTTGCCCAAGTCGCTATACAAGCGCGTTGCAGAGCTTATCAATCAAAGCGGTATCGAAAAACTGATTGGTATTGGTACCGATATATATAACAACAGCGAGCTCTTTAACATTCCCGAGAAAATGTTTTTTCAAAATACAAACGATTTTATTCAATCCGAAATTTGGAAAAAATTTGATAACGAGCTTGTTCTGCTGAAGGGAGCACGAAAATATCATTTCGAAAAAATTAGTGCATTGTTAGAGTTGCGGGTACACGAAACCGTGTTAGAGGTTGATTTGGATGCCATTGTACACAATTTTAATTACTACAAATCAAAAATTTCTTCTAAAACCAAATTGGTTTGCATGGTAAAAGCCAATGGTTATGGCACCGGAGCGGTAGAAATTGCCAAAACATTGCAATATCACCGATGCGAATATTTTGCTGTTGCCGTTGCCGAGGAGGGCATTAAGCTTCGCAAAGAAGGCATTTCCACTCCCATTATTGTTCTGAATCCCGAAGTAAACGGTTTCGAAGAACTTTTCTCTTGCGATTTAGAACCGGCTTTATACAATTTCAGAATTTTAGAAGCTTTTACCAAAGAGGCCGAACGCCGCGGTTTGACAAACTATCCCATCCACATCAAGATAGATACGGGTATGCACCGATTGGGTTTTTTGCCCGAACATATAACCGAATTAATTCAGCAGATAAAATCACAAAAAGGGTTGCGAGTGAAATCGGTCTATTCGCATTTGGCGGCGAGCGAGAGTTGGGCTTTCGACGAATTCACGCAGATGCAGATAGAGATGATGAAAAACGTGCACAAAGAGATAGAATCCGGGTTGGAATATCCAATTTGGAAACACATACTCAACTCATCGGGCATAGAGCGTTTTGTGGACAACCAATGGGATATGGTGAGGCTGGGAATTGGTTTGTATGGCGTGAGTGCCAGCGGTTTGAGTGGGCTTAAGAATGTGAGCACGCTGAAAACCACTATTTTGCAAATAAAAGAGGTGCCAACAAACGAAACAATTGGTTATGGGCGCAAGGAAGTTTTAACTCGAAATGCACGCATCGCGACTATCCGGATGGGTTATGCCGACGGCTTGGACAGACAATTTGGCAACCGAAAAGGAAAGGTGTTGATAAATGGCAAATATGCACCCATTGTTGGTAGTGTTTGCATGGATTTGTGCATGGTAGATGTTACCGATATCGAAGCCAACGAGGGCGATAGTGTTGTCGTTTTTGGCGAAGGTTTATCTGTAATTGATTTGGCAGAAAGCATCGGCACTATTCCATACGAGATTTTGACTTCTGTATCATCAAGAGTGAAAAGAGTATATATAAAGGAGTAAAATAGCTCTTCATCTGTATAGAAAAAAACAACGGATAATATGTTTTTCCATATATATCCGTTGTTTTTTGTTTGTATTATCCGATTGACTATTTCACTCGACAAGATAGAGTAAATTAGTCGAACAAGTTGGAAATATCGCAATATTTGTTGTTCAATGCAACCATTTTCATTGCCGTAACGGCTGCTTCGTCGCCTTTGTTTCCATGTCTGCCGCCGGAGCGTGCTTTGGCTTGCTCCAAAGTGTTGGTGGTAAGTAACCCGAATATAAAAGGAATATCAAATTGCAAATTCAACTCGGTGATGCCTTGCGTTACGCTTTGGCAAACGAAAGTAAAATGGGGTGTCTCTCCCTGAATCACGCAACCCAACACAATAATAGCATCCACATCGCTGACTTCTGCCATAATTTTTGCACCAAAAGTCAACTCAAAACTGCCGGGAACATGTTCTACAACAATGTTTTCTTCCTTTACACCCAATTTTTGAAGTGTTTTTACCGCACCATCCAGCAAACTTCCTGTAACGGCTGTATTCCAATCCGATACAACAATTCCAATTTTTGCTTCTTCGTCTTTTTCGATAGTATTCAAATCGAAAGAAGATAAGTTTTGAAGTTCTGTAGCCATGATTTTTAACCCCTATTTTTGAAGTTGTGCAGCTTGGATATATTTATCCACCTCTTGTGCTTCGGGCGAGTTGATGTAAGTTTCTTTGATGTAATTGAAAGTTTCGATGGCTTTATCGAAGTTTTTTGCAGATAAATATGCCAATCCTGCTTTTTTGTAGTAAATAGGACTCAACATTTGGTCGTTTGCTTTTTTGGCGGCACTGGTAAAATGAGAAATTGCTTTGTCGGTTTTTCCCATATTCATATAAATATCGCCAATAGAACCTTCGACAGCGGGCGTAATCAATAAATCGCCACCTTTAAACTTAGTCAAGTGTTCCAATGCTTTCTCGTTGTTACCCATGCGGCTGTAACCGATGCCCGCGTAAGCATGTGCCAAATCTGCAGTTTTTGTACCACTATAGGTGTCAATTATTTTTTCAAATCCGATATAATCGTTTCCGTTGCCAAATATGGCAAGAGAGTCCTGTTGGTTTTGAAAATATTTCTCTCCCATAAAAATGGCTGTTTGTGCTTTTTCGTTTCTCGGCATTTTATACAAGTAGTTGTATGCAATCACAGCTCCAACCACAATAATAATACCTATTAGTGCTAACAGAATGGTTTTTTGATTTTTTTCTAAAAATTTTTCGGATGATGACAGTGCTTCGTCAATGTTTTCAAAACCTTTTTCGGTTTTGTCCGGACTCTGATGTTTCTTAGACATATTTTTAAATATTACTTGTTAAATTTCGGGTTACAAAAGTAAGGTTTTTTGAATGATAAATAAAATATAATTCAATAAATTTTCAAAGAAGTGTTGTCATCCATTAAACTTTTGCGTAAATTTGTAGTCGTATGTAGTGATTTAATCAATAAAAGTACAAAAATATGAACACCAAAAAAATCACCATATTCCTGTTTTTTGCCATTGTCGGTATCGTTATGAGTAAGGCGCAACCGGTTTTTTCTACTGTGCCGGTGCACAACGGCAAAGTTGTTTTCCAACAATATGTATATGTGGAAAAAGAGATGTCTGCTGCCCAAAAATATACCTCACTAAATAAATGGGGAAAGAAGAAATATACCGGCAACCCGTCGTTAATTGGAATTAGGTTCGATGATAAGCAAAATAGCATGACCGTGAGTGCTAAAACCGAATTGGTTTTGCCCGAAAACTCTGCCGGAGTCAAAGAAAAAGTGATAATGACTTATCGATACGACACATCCATAACCAATGTTGGCTGTATGCTGGTAATCAGAGATGTTACTTACCAATTGGTGCGCGATAAAAACACAACTTTCCCTGCCGAAGAAACCATTTCAGACTCGGCAATAGCCTCTGCCGGTGGCGATAATAAAGTTTTGAAACAAAATATTAGAAATTCTACCTTATCGTTTTTCAACCAATTGTATGACGAGATGAAGAGTATTTATTGACTTCCGCGCCAATCTAACAACTGTTACAGAAAAGTTTATCCGGCTAAGAAATAAATTATTTTGAAAAATTTTCGTCAAATATTTTGGCATTCTTAAATATTATGGCTAATTTTGCGCCCTAATTTGTAGGAACTATTCTGATACAAATAACTTAATAGATAAATAATAAAATACACTATAGCACAATGTCTAAGATTTGTCAAATTACAGGAAAAAAGGCAATGGTAGGTAATAACGTTGCCCACTCAAATAAGAGAACTAAACGCAGATTCAATGTGAATTTGTTTAGAAAAAAACTTTATTGGGTAGAAGAAGATTGCTGGATCAGCCTGAATGTATCTGCATCGGGTCTGCGCACAATCAACAAAATAGGATTGGATGCTGCATTGAAACAAGCGGCTTCTAAAGGTTATTTAAACGCATAATATCAAAGGGAGAAATAAGAAATGTCGAAAAAAGCAAAAGGAAATAGAGTGCAGGTAATCATGGAATGTACCGAGCACAAAGAAAGTGGCATGCCCGGCACATCGCGATACATCACCACAAAAAATAGAAAAAATACTACAGAAAGACTCGAGTTGAAAAAATACAACCCGATTCTTAAGAAAATGACTGTACACAAAGAAATCAAGTAAAAACAATCATAAACTATGGCAAAGAAAGCAGTTGCGGGATTCCGCGATAAAAACACGACTACAGGGCGTAGTCATACCAAAGTGATTAAAATGGTAAAATCGCCCAAAACCGGCGCATACTCATTTAAAGAAGAAATGGTATTGAACGACCAAGTAAAAGACTATTTTTCTAAATAATATAGTTAAAAATACATAAAAACTTCCCTGTGCCAAGGCACGGGGAAGTTTTTTATTGACTATTTTGTAGCTTTGTAGTAATTTGGTTTTAACAGATAACTTCAGTTATTTCAGTTACGATTCGTCGGTTTCACGCAAAGCCAATAGCTAAAATAATAATCGTTTAAATATTATAAGCTTCATGGGATTATTCGATTTTTTTTCCAAAAAAAAGAAAGAAACCTTAGACAAAGGTCTCGAAAAAACAAAAGAAAATATTTTTTCAAAAATTACCCGTGCCGTTGCAGGAAAATCAAAAGTGGATGACGATGTGCTCGACGAATTGGAAGAGATACTCGTTACATCGGATGTGGGTGTGGATACTACTCTGAAAATTATTGACCGGATTGAGAAGCGCGTAGAGAAAGATAAGTACGTGGGAACGGATGAGTTAACGTCTATTTTACGCCAGGAGATTGTGAATCTGCTCATGGAGAACAATTCGTCTGATTTAGAAGATTTTGCTGTTCCCGAAAATAAAAAACCTTACGTGATAATGGTAGTTGGTGTAAATGGAGTAGGGAAAACCACTACCATTGGTAAACTGGCTCACCAATTTAAACAGAAAGGATTATCGGTTTATTTGGGAGCGGCAGATACATTTCGCGCTGCAGCGGTTGAGCAACTGGTAATTTGGGGCGAACGAGTGGGAGTGCCGGTTATTAAACAAAAAATGGGCTCCGACCCGGCGTCGGTTGCTTTTGATACCCTCAATTCGGCAAAAGCCAACAATGCTGATGTGGTCATCATTGATACCGCCGGACGTTTACATAACAAAATAAACCTGATGAACGAGCTCACCAAAATTAAAAACGTGATGAGCAAAGTTGTCCCCGATACGCCTAACGAAGTGCTTCTGGTGCTGGACGGCTCTACCGGACAAAACGCTTTTGAGCAAGCCAAACAATTTACCGCGGCAACCGAAGTTTCTGCTCTGGCTATTACCAAACTGGATGGAACAGCCAAAGGCGGCGTGGTAATCGGTATTTCGGATCAATTTAAAATTCCGGTAAAATATATCGGTTTGGGCGAAGGAATGGAAGATTTGCAAGTTTTTCGTAGAAAAGAGTTTGTAGATTCGCTTTTTGGGGAGTGAAATCGGCATGATGTGTTTAAGGTTTAAAGATTAAAATTCATAGTTTTGATAAAGAATAAAATCGATATAATAACCCTCGGTTGTTCTAAAAACTTGGTGGATTCCGAATTGCTGATGAGGCAGTTAGTGGCGAATGGCTATACCATTGAACACGATCCCGAAACGCCGAAAGGCGAAATTGCTGTTATCAATACTTGCGGTTTTATCGGAGATGCCAAAGAAGAATCTGTCAACATGATTTTATCGTTTGCCGAGGCAAAAAAACGCAACCAGTTGAAAAAACTGTTCGTGATGGGCTGTCTATCCGAACGATATATGAAGGAGTTGTCGGAAGAAATTCCGGAAGTGGACAAATTTTACGGTAAATTCAATTGGAAAGCGTTGATTGCCGATTTGGGAAAATCCTACTATAAAGACCTCGAATTTGACCGTTCGCTTTCCACACCTCCACATTATGCCTATGTGAAAATATCGGAAGGTTGCGACCGAACTTGCTCCTATTGCTCTATCCCACTGATTACGGGCAAATATAAATCGCGCCCCATGGAGGAGATAGTAGAAGAAATCCGACATTTGGTAGCCGATGGTGTAAAAGAATTTCAATTCATCGCACAAGACTTAACCTATTATGGATTAGACTTGTACAAATCAATGAAGTTGCCCGAACTGGTAGAACGTGTTTCGGATATTCAAGGTGTGGAGTGGATTCGTTTGCATTATGCCTATCCGGCACATTTTCCGATGGATTTGCTTCGGGTGATACGCGAACGCGACAACGTGTGCAAATATCTGGATATCGCCTTGCAGCACATCAGCGACAATATGCTGAAAACCATGCGTCGAAACATCTCCAAACAGCAAACCATCGATTTGATACGCCGGTTTCGGGAAGAAGTACCCGGTATTCATCTGCGCACAACCCTGATGGTGGGACATCCGGGGGAAATGGAAGCCGATTTTCGCGAATTAATTGATTTTGTGCGCGAAACCCGATTCGAACGCCTCGGCGCATTTCCCTATTCGCACGAAGAAGACACGTACAACGACAAACATTATACCGATGATATTCCGGCATCCGTTAAACAAGAGCGGATGGACGAACTGATGGAAGTACAGGAAAAAATCGCCTCTTCCATAAACGAGTCCAAAGTTGGCAGCACACTGAAGGTGATCATCGACCGCGAAGATCCCGATTACTACATCGGGCGCACCGAATTTGATTCTCCCGAAGTGGATGGCGAAGTGTTGATTGATAAATCAAATCCACTGACAATTGGCAACTTCTATGAAATAAATATTACTGACTCCATGCCGTTTGATTTGTTTGGAAAAATGAAAACCGTTTTATGAAAATTTGAAATCCTTGCAATATGATGAACAACAAAGAATGGACTAAGGAACTGTCGAATAGGCTTTCGTGGGAGCACCCGAAAGTTTTACAAACCATAGAAACTATGGTGGAATTGATAAGTGAAAAATTGGCACATAACAAAGAAATTCCGTTTTTGGATTTAGGCGTGTTCCGAGCCGAAAAAAAGGCAGAAACCGTTTACTTAAATATCGAAACCCAACAACGATTTTTAAATCCTCCGGCTATTATTGTTTCGTTTATCACGCCCAATATAGACGGTTTTCACATGCCATCGAGCGAGAAAGAAAACCATACTACTCCCAACTATTTGGCCGATTTGTTGGCTTCCGTATCAAAATTTTCAAGTGAAGATGCGCAAAATTTTTTGGTTGAATTACAATCGGTTGTTACACACACATTGCAAAATCAAAATAGTGTAGATATTACCGGATTGGGTACTTTTCAGCAAACGCCAAATCAACATGCCGAACAAGACATTATCGTGTTTTTTCCTAACCAAAAATTGCGAGATTTGGTAAACAAGCCTTTTGCCCATTTTGAACCCGTTTTGTTGCACGATGAATTTGATACCCGGGGTATTGAAAAAACGAATGAGGAAAGCTCAACAATTGTAGAAACAAACGATAAAGAAGATAGGGAAAGAAATTTGGAAACGGTCATTGAAAATGCCGCCCAACAACTGCCGGATGACAATTCTGCAGAAGCAAGGATTGTTCCAAAAAGACAGACCACCGCATCTGTTTCCGATAATGGGAAAAGAAAAAATCAAGGTGTTTTATATATAATAGGCGGAGGATTGCTTTTGGCGGCAAGCGCCTTACTACATTCAAAAAAATAGAGATGGACTTTATCGAAGGAGAGATAATTTGTGTAAACAAGCCGCTAAACTGGACTTCGTTTCGTGTTGTAAATATCATTCGCGCCAAAATTTGCAGAAGACTTAAAATAAAAAAACTCAAAGTAGGACATGCCGGCACGCTCGACCCATTGGCTACAGGCGTGATGATAATCTGTACCGGGCGAAAAACCAAACAGATAGAATCTTTGCAAGCAGGTGTAAAAGAGTACATTGCCGAAATTGAATTGGGCGCAACCACTCCTTCTTTCGATTTGGAAACAGAAATAGATGCCCGATTTCACACGCATCACATAGATGAATCAATGATTGAAGCCTGTTTGCAAACATTTAAAGGGGAGATTGAACAAGTGCCACCGGTTTTTTCGGCAGTAAAAGTAGATGGAAAAAGAGCTTATGAGTTTGCCAGAAAAAACGAAAATATTGAACTAAAACCCAAGTTGTTGGTTATAGATGAGATAGAGCTGTTGTCGGTGGAGATGCCCAAAATAACCATCCGTGTGGTTTGCAGCAAAGGAACCTATATTCGGGCTTTGGCAAGAGATATTGGAGCCGGTTTGGGCTCAGGAGCACACCTTACCAAATTGCAACGCACAAGAGTGGGCGACTTTTCGTTGTCTGACTGTTTGGAAGTAGATGATTTAGACCAATTTCTAGACACTCATATCGAGAATATTTTGGAATGATAAAAAAGTATCTCTCCCTGTTTTATAGAGTCATATCGTTTTGATTCTTAGTGGATAATATAAAAATAAATTTACATAAATGAAACTTTCACAATTCAAATTTAATTTGCCGGATGAGTTAATTGCCAAATATCCGGCAGCACATCGTGATGAATCTCGCCTAATGGTGGTGCATAGAAAATCGAATGAAATAGAGCATTTGGTCTTCAAAGATATTTTGAATTATTTTGACTCCAAAGATTTTTTTATTTTCAATGATACGAAAGTTTTTCCTGCCCGACTGTTTGGTAACAAAGAAAAAACAGGTGCAAAAATTGAAGTTTTTCTTTTGCGTGAACTCAACCCAACACAACATTTGTGGGATGTTTTGGTAAATCCTGCACGCAAAATAAGAATCGGAAACAAACTCTATTTTGGCGAAAACGAAGAGTTGGTTGCAGAAGTAATTGATAACACAACTTCGCGTGGACGTACACTCCGATTTTTGTATGACGGACCTTACGATGAATTCAAGGAATTGCTTTTCTCGATTGGTGAAACTCCGCTTCCCGAGTATATGGAGCGTGAAACAGAGGAAGACGATGCCGAGCGTTACCAAAATATATTTGCCGTAAACGAGGGCGCAGTAGTTGCTCCCGCTGCCGGATTGCACTTTAGCCGAGAGCTGATGAAACGCATGGAGATTAAAAATATTGACTATGGTTTTCTGACTCTGCATAACGGATTGGGTGCGTATCGCGACATCGATGTAGAAGATCTAACGAAGCACAAAATAGATTCCGAACAGATGATTATTCCCGAAGAACTGTGCGATAGAGTGAACAAAGCCAAGGACGACGGACATAAAATTTGTGTGGTTGGCACATCTGTTTTACGCGCCATCGAAACAACAATTAGTACCGATGGACATATCAAACCAAAAAGTGGATGGACAAATAAGTTTATTTTTCCTCCTTACGATTTTGTGTTGCCCAATGCGCTGATTACCAGTTTTCACCTTCCCCTATCGCCACTTTTGATGATGACGGCAGCTTTTGGCGGTTACGAAAAAATAATGGAAGCTTATGAAGTTGCAATTCAAGAAAAATACAAATTTGCAGCCTACGGCGATGCTTTGCTGATTATTGACTAAAAAAACCGAACCAAAATGTCTGCACAAACCGTTTTCTTGGCGTTTGGCTCCAATTTGGGAAACAAGCAGAAAAATATAGAAACTGCTTATAAAAAAATAGAAGAACGGATTGGGAAAATTATTTCCCTTTCCGCTTTCTATGTTACTGAACCCAATGGGTTTGACTCTGAAAATGTATTTGTAAACTCGGTTTGCGAAGTACAATCTGAACTCTCTCTTTGCGAAATCCTTCGCTTAACGCAAACCATTGAAAAAGAGATAGGCAGGACGAGTAAAAGTGAAAATCTGCTCTATTCTGACCGACTGATTGATATCGACCTGTTGTTGGCAGACGATTTGGTTGTAAACACGCCACAACTCACCATTCCACATCCTCGCTTGCACCTCAGAGAGTTTGTTTTGTTGCCCTTGTGCGAAATTGCACCGGAAGCAATCCACCCCATTTTGAATAAAAAAATGAGAGAACTACTGACCGATTTGCAAGATGAAAAACGATAGATGAATTATTTTGCCTTATTCTCGAAAATACTATCTATCTGTTTGTCGTTTTTTATCGGCAGGATGGTGAAACCATAACTTGTTGGTTTTGAATCCGGTTTTATCAAATATTTGTCCATAGGCAATTCTCCCCAACTATTGTTTCCACCAATTCCCATCATCTCGTAGTCGATAAACAAATCCACTTTATCCGAGGCTACATAATCGTTGATATGTTTGTTGCGTGGTGCATCGCTTACCGGGTCGTCGTTGCGCAACGATTCTCCATTTGAAATGGTTTCCAACAAATAATTGGATACGTTAAATTGAAAAACGTCATCGGCAATGAGTAGCAATCCTGTGCCATTGTCTCGCGAGAGAGCCAACCAACGGGTATCGGTGTGGTGCCCATTTTCTTGCGGGAGCACATATTTGGTCGCCATATCGCGGATGTTGGCTGAGTATCTGTCTATAAAAGTACTCGTTTTTCTGTCTCTGTAATTTTCCCACGGACCACGTCCCCAATATTCGGCACGAGTTATGTCTGCCGGCAGTTGCATACGCAATCCCAAACGAGGAATCAATTTGGTATCGGACTCCGATGCCGTGAAGTTGTTTTGTACGTGCACAGAGCCGTTTTCGTCTATTGTATATTGTATGCTCCACGTCGTATTCACGTTAGGATATGTATAATCAACCGTGATTTGAGTTGCTTTTGCATTATCGACACGGAAATTTGTAGCTTTTAAATCGGAATAACTTGCCTCTTTCCAATTTTTTAGCAATTGAGGCAAACGAGCACCATAGTCATTGTCGATGGGTGCACGCCAGAAAAACGGACGAAATCCGTAGCCGTCCTTCACAAATTCTGTGCCATTTACTTGGTACGACGTCATGATGCCCGATACTTTGTTGAACACAATCGAGAACTGATTTCCTTGAATAGTAACGGTTGTTTTGTCCTCTTTTACCGATGCTTTCTGTGCCTGTAAATAGTTTTGTTTCGTCCAATTGTTTTTAACAAACTGATCTCTTGCCACAATCCATCCGGCAGGAATCAATCTTTCTTCTGCACGTTGGCGCGCTTCAAACACGATGCTAATATCGTTGTTTTGGTCAGCCGGCTTTTGATAACCGGAAATCTGAAAAGTATTGGTTTCTTGTGGCGCAAGATTTACATTCAGCTTGCCGGAAGCCAATTGTTTGCCATTTGATTGGATGGTGTAATGAAAATCGTATGGCGAAACATCTGTGAAAAAATTTTCGTTGTAAATATCTACTTTGCCCAATTCCCAATCAAAATTTTTGAAATGAATATTTTGATATACTTTTCTGACCTCTTCGGTTTGTGGTTTTACCGTGCGGTCGGGGAAAATGAGCCCGTTGATGCAAAAATTGCCAGCACTTGGTGTGCCGTTTGGTCCGAAATCGGCGCCATAAGCCCAATATTTTTGTCCTTTCTCATCCGTTTGTGCCAATCCCTGATCTACCCAATCCCAAATACATCCGCCTTGGAGCAGTGGGTACTCGCGAATCAAATCCCAATAATCGACTAAATTACCAACGCTATTGCCCATGGCGTGTGCATATTCGCACAAAATGAGTGGACGTACCGCTCTCGGGTTTTTTGCATATTTTTCAATCTGTTCGGGTCGATGATACATAGGGGCGTAAATATCGGTATTCCATTGCAGATAAGCGTTTGAATATTGCACCGGACGCGAATTGTCTCGTTTTTTTATCCAATCGTACGTGTGATAAAAATTGTATCCGTTGCCGGCTTCATTTGCCAAAGACCAAGTAATGACGCAAGCGTGGTTTTTATCACGTTCAATCATACCAATGGTGCGATGCATGTGGCTGTTTAAGAATAGCGGATTGTTTGCCAAAGTGCCGCCTACTTGCATATCTTCGCCCATACCATGGCTTTCAATATTGGCTTCATCTATCACGTAAATACCGTACTCGTCTGCCAAACGGTAAAACAATTCGGGTTGTGGATAGTGGCTTGTGCGTGCGGTATTTATGTTGTATTTTCTGAAGAGTTCAAAATCTTTTCGCATCAATTCTTCTTGTACATAGTGTCCGGTATGCTCGTTGTGCTCGTGAATATTGACGCCTTTTATCAAAATCGGTTGTCCGTTTACCAAAAATTGTTTGTTTTTCATTTCGATGGTTCTGAATCCAACTTGAATGGATGTAGCTTCCATTACAATGCCTCGTTTGTTGGTCAATTCTATCGCCAAAGTGTATAAATAGGGCGATTCTGCAGTCCATGTGTTTACATTTGCCAACTCTTTTTCGAATGAAATTTGCCTTTCGCCTTTGGTGGTTTTAGTTTCATGACTCACAGTTACCCCTTTGGAATTATACAAACGATAGGTTACCGTATAGGTGTCTTTTGAGTTTTGAGGAATTGCTAGATCTATATCGAGTTCAAATAGTCCGTTTTTGTACGATTCGTCGAGTGGTGTTTTGGCAAAAATATCTGAAATATGTACTTTGGGTTGAGCATAGATATAAACATCTCTTTCTAAGCCGGATAGACGCCAATAATCCTGGCACTCAAGATAGGCCCCATCGCTCCATCGGTGGATTTGGATGGCTAAAATATTTTTCCCGGGTTTTACGTAATTGGTTATATCAAAGCGTGTTGGTAATTTACTGTCTTTGCCCATTCCCAAAAATTTTCCGTTGATATAGTAATAGGCTGCACCTTTGGTTCCTTCAGAACAGAAAATAATATCTTTACCATCCCACGTGTCGGGAATGTAAAATTCTTTGCGATAGGTGCCGGTGGGGTTAAACTCTTCGGGCACGAGTGGTGGATTTGGTCTGTCCCAATAGGGCGGATTGCCGGGCGATGTAAATTCATAAGTTGCATTTACATAGATAGGTGTTCCAAAACCTTGTGTTTCCCAGTTTCCCGGAACTTGTATGTTGTTCCACTTCTCGTCGTTGAAATTGGTTTCGTAAAAGCTCTCCATGGGGCGATCATTGAAATGGTCGGTGTACGAAAATTTCCATTCGCCGTTCAGCATAATAAATTCACTTCCTTTGGATGAATATGGAGCTTGGATGGCTTCTTCGCTGTTTCTGAACGAATAAAAAGTGGCTTTTGCCGGTAATTTATTGATATGCGTAAGATTGGGGTCTGTAATTTCAGCATATCTGTTTTCTTGTTTTTGGGCAAAAATGCCAGTAACTAAAAAAAGAGCTGATAGAATAAATAAAGCTTTGAAATTCATATAATTGTATCTGTTTTGTGTATTAAACATTTAGCCATCGGGTAATGACGCCAAAAATACTTTCTTTGTCTTTTTTCTCTTCCGTTTTTTGAGGAGCAAACACCTTGAGCCCTTTCGGAAAAATTTTGACTTCGATTTTTTTTTCCGTTTCTACCGGTTCTCCGTCCACGTGCATGATACCTTTATTTTTTCGGATGATGGTCAAATTGCTCGTGAGCAATGTGGTCATCTTGCTGTTTTTGTCGATATTTTTTGTAAAAAGCTGAATGGTTGTGTGTGGCATTTCATTGGCATTGAGTGGTTTGAGGATTGATACATTCATTTTTCCATCTTCCATATCTGCTCCCGGAGCAATGTATGCTTCATTGCCGTATTGCGAAGCATTGGCACAGGTTACCAAAAAAGCTCGTTCGTTGATAATGCCTTCATCGTGAATGAGTTCATATTCTTCCGATTTAAAATCGATAACACTTTCCATAATGTTGCGAACATAACCGAGCGGACCTCTTTTTTTCTCTTCGGCAAATTTGTCGCTCACAAAAGCATCAAATCCCACACCGCAGGTGCAGAAAAATATATTATCGTTTGCCGAGCCGTAATCTATGGTTCGGGTATTTCCGTTTAAAATGATTTTTATTGCCTTTTCAGAATCCAGCGGGATATTCAAGTCGCGAGCCAATCCGTTGCCCGAACCAAAAGGAATAATGCCCAAAACGGCATCTGTTTCAACCAGCACTTTGGCAACTTCGTTTACCGTGCCATCGCCTCCTGCCGTGAGGATATATTTGAAGCCGTTTTCTAACGCTTCTTTGGCTATTTCGGTTGCATGATTGGGGTAGCCGGTGATGCGAAAAACGACATCAAATTCTTTTTGGTCGAATGCCGCGGCAACTTCTTCCGGTATATTTTTTTTGGATTCTGTTCCCGAAACCGGGTTTATAATCACACAAACTTTTGTTTTTGTCATTACTTGGATGTTTTTTACAAAAATAGCACAAAAATTTTATCAAAAAGCATTTTAACAATCTATTATTTGTCCTTTTGAGCAATGTTTGTACTTTTGCATTTAAATAGTCATAAAAAATTGTGTTTAAAAAGCATACAAGACGTGTTTTTGCAGAATTTTTTTATCTGACTATTGCGATAAAATCGAAACGATAAAATCTAAGAAAGTTCAGATTTTCTGAATAAAATCAATCAAACACCCTTGTCGTTCGATATAAAAAATTGCACAAATCCCAAATTCAAAATTTATGCAAGAAGGTTTCATTCTCGTTGTGTTGGCGTTGTATTTTTTATTGCTGATGACCATATCTTATTTTACTGGAAGGCGAAAAGCAGACAACGACACTTTTTTTCGTGCCAACAAATCGTCAAAGTGGTACGTGGTGGCGTTTGCCATGATTGGAACTTCCATTTCGGGCGTAACGTTTGTTTCCGTGCCGGGCATGGTTCGCAATTTGGATATGACTTATATGCAAATGGTTTTGGGCTTCTTTTTTGGCTATTTGGTTATAGCATACGTCTTATTACCATTGTATTACAAACTCAATCTGACGACTATTTACGGTTATTTGGAGCAGCGTTACGGTAGAAAATCGTACAAGACGGGTGCCTGGTTTTTCCTTATTTCCAAAATTGTGGGTGCTGCTGCCAGACTCTATTTGGCTGCATTTATTTTGCAACGATTGGTTTTTGACTCGTGGGGAATACCGTTTGCCGTTACCGTAGTAGCTATCATCCTGATAATATGGCTATACAGCCACCGAAGCGGAATAAAAACAATCATCTGGACAGATTGGGCACAAACGCTGCTTTTTATCACTGCGTTGGTACTTATTTTGTGGGAAATTACCAACAGGCTGCACCTCAATTTGGGAGAAACCATTGCCATAATAAAAGAGAGTTCGCATTCGCGAATTTTTGTTTTTGATGATTGGGCGAGTCCGCAAAATTTTTTCAAACAATTTTTTAGTGGGATGTTCATTACCATTGTGATGACGGGACTTGACCAAGACCAGATGCAAAAAAACTTGACAATCAGAACCCTCAAAGATGCACAAAAAAATGTAGTATCCTATGGTTTTGCATTTGCACCAATCAACTTACTGTTTCTATCATTGGGTGTTTTGTTGCTCATTTTTGCTCAACGCATAGGAATAGATTTGCCTCCCGTATCCGATAATATTCTTCCATATATTGCCAGCAACTACTTGGGATTAACTATATTGGCTATATTCGTAGTGGGAGTGATGGCTGCCGCTTTTTCGAGTGCCGACTCGGCTCTTGCCGCCCTTACTACCTCTTTTTGTGTAGATATTTTGGATATGAAAAATACGAGCAACGACCAACAGATTGAAAAAAGAAACATACGGGTGCGTCGCACGGTACACGTGGCAATGTCTGCCGCTTTTGTTGTTGTTATTTTACTGATAAAAGCCATTGGCTCAGATAGTATAATAACGGCAATTTACAAATTGGCATCCTATACCTACGGTCCTTTGTTGGGTTTGTATTTTTGCGGATTATACACCAAAGTGAAACCAATAGATACTTTAGTTCCTTATGTTGCCATTGTGGCACCCATTATCTGTTTTGTATTCGAGATATTGATGAAACAAATTTTCGGATACACCGTAGGATACGAGTTATTATTGATAAATGCAACACTTACCGGTCTCGGTTTGTGGTTGTTGAGTATTTCAAAATTCAAGTCATCACCAAAACTTTCCAAATAAACATTATGAATATAAAATCAGCACAATTTGTGATTAGCAATACCGATTACGAAAAATGTCCGCAAGATGGAAAACCCGAATATGCTTTCATCGGTCGTTCCAATGTAGGAAAATCTTCCCTTATCAATATGCTGACAAATAGAAAAGGGTTGGCAATGACCTCTTCTACTCCGGGTAAAACAATGCTAATCAATCATTTTCTTATCAACGACGAATGGTATTTGGTCGATTTACCGGGATATGGATATGCTCGTCGAGGAAAAGAAAACAGAGAGCGGTTGAGAGAAATTATCGAGAGCTACATTTTGAATAGAGAAACCATGACTTCGCTTTTTGTATTGATTGACTGCCGGCACGAACCACAAACCATCGACCTCGAATTTATGGAATGGTTGGGAGAAAACGAAGTGCCTTTTTCCATCGTTTTTACCAAAGCAGATAAGTTGGGAACAGGCAGATTGCGCATGAATATTGAGTCTTATAAAGAGAAGTTGTTTGAAGTATGGGAAGAGCTACCGCCACTTTTTGTTACTTCGTCCGAAAAAATGCAAGGTAGAGAAGAAATGTTAGATTATATCGATACAATAAATAAATCGTTGTGAAACACATTCTCTTATTCACGCTTGGCGCACTATTTTTCACCACATCACTTTTCGCGCAAAAAACCATTCCCACAAGCAATACCATTCCAATTGATGCCGGCGATTCGCAGGAAATGATTATCCAAAAAGCCGCTCGCGTGGTTCCAACGTCCAATCAGTTGGATGCACTGCGAAACGAATTTATCGCTTTTATTCATTTCGGGCCCAATACTTTTACCCGAATGGAGTGGGGAAGCGGAATGGAAGATCCGGCTGTGTTCGACCTGAAAACGCTCGACACCGACCAATGGTGCCAAGCAATGAAAGCCGCCGGAATGAAAATGGTTATTCTTACGGTAAAGCACCACGACGGATTTGTTCTGTGGCAAAGCCGCTACACAAAACACGGCGTGATGTCAACCGGATTTCAAAACGGAAATGGCGATATTTTGAAAGATTTATCGGCATCTTGTGCCAAATACGGGCTAAAATTGGGCGTCTATCTTTCGCCGGCAGATTTGTACCAAATTGAAAATCCCGAAGGACTTTACGGCAATCTTAGCCAATACACCAAACGCACCATCCCGCGCGAAGTGCATGGACGTCCGTTTCAGAATAAAACCACTTTTGAATTCGTGGTGGATGATTACAACGAATATTTTCTAAACCAGTTGTTTGAAATCCTTACAGAATACGGCGAAATTCACGAAGTGTGGTTTGATG
>CAZVWS010000032.1:0-23197 GCA_964631255.1 uncultured Dysgonomonadaceae bacterium
GAGTTCAAAACCGGTACCAGAAACAACTACCTCACACTGCCACTGCAAGTGAAATTTGCAACAGGTAGGGTTAATAACTATCGTCCGTATCTCGTTTTGGGCGGATATGGAAGTTTGGAGTTATCGTCCCGAAAAAATCGTCCTGTTTTGCTCAAACCTTACGATTATGGAATTGAAGTGGGAGTTGGGTGTGATTTTTATTTACCATTATTCAAATTCTCGCCCGAACTGAAATTCTGCTTCAGCCTGACCGATTTGTACGAAAAAAATCGCCCCGATTTGGTAGATGCCGAACTGATGAAATATGCGCTTTCCATATCCAAAGCCACACAACGACTGATAGTTTTGTCGTTTAATTTCGAGTAAAGTTTCATTTACTCACTTCTCTCTCGAAAAAAAGTCTTGTTTTTTTGAATTGTAAATCGATTCAAATGTTTTTCTTCCCTTGAAATAGTAGTTCCACAATATGCTACCATTGAATTTTCCATGGCAAGAATGGGATGTAGTCAGGCTTAGGTTTTCTGCTTTATCGGCGGCAAATTGCGATTTCAATTGGTAAAAATCCCGGTGGGCAAGCAACACCGCTTTGGCACTTCGCCACTTGTTTTGCAGAGCCAAATTGAGCATTGCCAAAGCATCCAGAAAAGTGCGAATGGCGATTAAACGGGAGAATTGCTTCGGTTCTGTGTTTTTGTATAGCATAAGTAGGTTATTTCTGAAATTGAGATAGGTTTTGCGCGGATTATCTTTGTTGAGCGACGCACCTCCCACGTGGTAAACCACCGACCGTGGCAGGCACATGATTTGATAGCCGCGGGCATGGAGTCGCCAACACAAATCAATCTCTTCCATGTGCGCGAAAAAACGGGCATCCAAACCACCGTTTGCTATGTATGCCTCTCGTCGGATGCAAAGGCAAGCGCCGGTTGCCCAAAAAACAGGTATCGGCGTATCGTATTGCCCATTATCCATCTCCACGTGATTGAGCACACGTCCGCGGCAAAACGGGTAGCCGAATTTATCGATAAAACCGCCACTCGCACCCGCGTATTCAAAGTAGTTTTTCTGCTTTTGCGACAATATTTTGGGTTGAACGGCACAAACATCGGGGTGCTTATCGAGATAATCGGTTAGGTGGCTGAGCCAATTTTCGGTAGTCTCGATATCGGAATTGAGCAACACGACGTATTCTGAATCTACTTTGTCGATAGCCCGGTTGTAGCCTTCGGCAAAGCCGTAATTTTTATCCAAAATAATCAGACGAACGGTGGGGTAGTTTGCTTTTACAAATTCAACGGAATCGTCGGTAGAGGCATTGTCGGCAATTGCCACTTCGGTATCGTTGTTGTTGGAGTGCGCCATTACCGAAGGTAAAAATTGCTCCAACAATTTTCGTCCGTTCCAGTTTAATATGATTACCGTTGTTTTTTTCATTTTATTTGCCTTCGGCCGTTGTAGTGTTGTATGCCCATTTGTTGTGCGACCACAGATAATATGCCGGGTCGTACAAAATGGTCTCTTCCAGTTTTTGCATATATTTTTCCAAAACCGCGTTTTCTTCTTCCAATTTAGCATCGGCAGTGATGACAGAGAAATTGCCCACGTAATGTCCTCTTTTCACCTTCTTGATATCCAGATAAACTACCGCGAAGCCAAATTGTCGGGCAATTCGTTCCAATCCGGTAAAAACATGCGTTCTTTGATGTAGAAAATTGGTAACGTAGGAGTTTTCTAAAGGGGGTCTTTGGTCGCTCAAAAAACCGATAGCCATCACTTTATCTTCGCGCAAGTTTCGGATAATGGTGCGATAAATGGAACGCATCTCGATGCTTTTCGGGCTAAATCTGCTTCGCAATCGGAGAAAAAATTCGTCGAACGTTGCCGAAGATAGTTTCTTGTACACTTGTCCCTGTTCTATTTTGGTCGACAAGTACATGCCGATGGACGAAACCCATTCCCAATTGCCGTAATGCCCCAAGCTCAACAAGCACGAGTTGCCACTTTTGGTTAGCTTATTTATAATTTCAGGATTGCGGAAAACCATGCGTTTTTGAATCTCTTTGTCCGAGATACGCAGAATTTTTATTGTTTCTACAAAATAATCGCACAGATGGCGATAAAATCTTTTTTCTATCTCTACAATTTCCGTCTCTTTTTTATTTGGAAATGAATGCACTAAATTTTTACGCACCACTTTTCTTCGGTATTTTATCAGTCGATAAACCAAAAAATAGAGCATATCCGACAGAAAATAGAGAACAGCAAAAGGCAGCATCGCCAACAAATTGGTGGTAACGTATAGTAGATGATAGCCGATTCCTTTTTTCGCGTGGTGCTTCATGAATGGGTATTTTGGTTCATAAAACATGCCTCCATTGCCATCTCCTCTTCGTTGTATTCGCCAACTGTAACCATCGTTTCTTTGTTGATAATTGCCGGATTGTATGGAGCACAAAGTTTCACGTAGTTTTCGGTAAATCCATGCATTTTGTCGCCATGTTTGGTGTGTTCAAACAAAACTTTTCTACTCGTGCCTTTTTGCGATTGGTAAAAATGGAGCAATTTTTCGTCAGAAATATCCAACAATGCTTTGCTGCGCTCGTGTTTGATTTTTGGGCTTACCTCGTGTTCAATTTTTAGGGCTTGTGTGCCGGCACGTTCCGAATAGGTGAAAACGTGTAGTTGCGAAATGTCGAGCGATTGGATAAACTCTTTGCTTGCCGCGAAAAAATCGTCCGTTTCGCCACGTACGCCCACTATTACGTCTACACCGATAAAAGCATGCGGCATGGTCTTTTTTATTTTCTCAATTTTGTGTCTGAAAAGCGCGGTATCGTATTTGCGTTTCATCAAAAGTAGTACTTCGTCGCTTCCCGCTTGCAACGGGATATGAAAATGTGGTGCAAAGCGACGGGATGTAGACACAAAATCGATAATCTCGTCGGTCAGCAAATTGGGTTCGATAGACGAAATCCGGAATCGGTCAATCCCTTCCACGTTGTCCAATGCTTTTATCAGGTCGAAGAAATTTTCGCCCGTTGTATGTCCGAAATCGCCGATATTTACCCCGGTTAAAACTATCTCTTTGCCACCTTGTTGGGCTACTTCTTCTGCCTGTTTTACCAAACTTTCGATAGACCCGTTTCTGCTTCTGCCTCTGGCAAAGGGGATGGTGCAGTAAGAGCAAAAATAGTCGCAACCGTCTTGCACTTTTAAAAAATAGCGGGTGCGGTCGTTAGCCGAAACCGAAGGTACAAATGTGGCTATTTTATTTATTTTTGAAGTGATGATTTTGCCTTTTTCCTGCTTGGTCAAATCGTCTAAATATTGCAAAACATCTAACTTTTGTTCTGCTCCCAATACCAAATCAACACCTTCTATTTGAGCAATTTCGTCGGGTTTAAGTTGGGCATAACAACCGGTAACCACCACAAATGCACCCGGGTGTTTTTGTATCATTTTTCGGATGGCTTGTCGCCCTTTTTTGTCTGCCAATTCTGTAACAGAGCAGGTGTTTATAACGCAAATATCAGCCTTCTGTCCGTTTCTGGTTTTTGTAATACCTGCATTGGCCAACTGTTTGCCAATTGCCGAGGTTTCGGCAAAATTTAGTTTGCAACCCAAGGTATAATAAACGGCAGTTTTATTTTCGAAAACGGTAGTATCTATCATATTTTAGAGAGGCAAGATACACTTTTTTTGTGTAGTTTGCAGTAAATTGATTCTCATTATTAGACTACAAAAATAGTAAAAATAGTGCAATAAGTAATCAAAATTGTAGGTAGAATAAGGAAATCTATTATCTTTGTATTGATAAAAAAGATGAGCCGATTTTTTTTGTCGATAGTGAAAAACAAATCAGTTGTAAAGAATAGGAATAGATGAACAGCAACGCCATAAAAGGATATTGGGAACTATTTTTCGTTTTTTTTAAAATCGGTGCCTTCACATTCGGAGGAGGCTACGCCATGGTGCCACTCATTCGCAACGAGGTGGTATCTAAACGGTCGTGGCTGGACGACGATGAATTTATGGATATGCTGGCAATTGCCCAATCCATGCCCGGACCAATAGCTCTGAACACGGCTCTTTTTGTTGGCAACAAGAAATTGGGTTTCAAAGGGAGTGTTTTTTCGGGAGCGGGAGTTATTATTCCTTCATTTGTAACCATACTGCTTATTGCTATCGTTTTTACACAGTTTAAAGACAATGCCGTAGTAGAAAGGGTGTTTAAAGGAATACGTCCGGCGGTGGTGGCATTAATAGCCGCTCCGTTGCTTATGTTGGGAAAATCGGCAAAAATAAATCGATATACTATTTGGATACCCATTGCTGTGGCATTGTTGGTTTGGCTTTTGCATATTTCTCCTATCTATATTGTTATAGCGTCTATTGTGATAGGAATTGGATATACAGCATTTGTAAAACGAAAAATGGGGAAATAACCACAATAATTTTCAGATGGAACTATTGGAATTGTACGCCTTGTTGTTTTATACATTCTTCAAAATCGGACTGTTTGGTTTTGGCGGAGGATATGCCATGTTGTCGCTTATTCAGTATGAAGTGGTGGAACTACGCCAATGGATATCGGTGAGCGATTTTACCGATATTGTGGCTATTTCGCAAACCACACCGGGCCCAATTGCTTTTAATTCTGCTACCTATATCGGTTACACATCGGTTACTGAAATGGGCTTCTCTGCTTTTCAAGGCGTGATTGGCTCTGCCATTTGCACTTTTGCGGTGAGTATTCCTTCGCTGATAATTATGACTGCCGTTTGTGCATTTTTTGCCCGACTGAACAACAATACTTGGGTGCGTGCTTCACTTTCAGTGCTCAAACCCGCTGTGATTGGGCTAATTGCTTCTGCGGCTTTATTGTTGATGACACCCTATAATTTTGTCGATTACAAAAGCATACTTATTTTTGTTGCAGTACTTATTGCATCCATAAAAAAAGTAGACCCAATTTTGTTGATATTCTTGTCGGGCATAGTGGGATTATTGCTTTACTCTTCATGAAAAAGCCCACGATATCTCGCGGGCTTTGTGTTTTTTTTTATTTGTTTGCAAATATTATACAGCCCTATATACCAGGCTGTTAATGTTCATGCCGGCGCCTACGGATGCTAAAACAATGTTGTCGCCCGATTGCAAGGTATGTCCTTCCATGTTTCCGCGTAAAATCATATCGAGTAGGGTAGGCACGGTTGCCACGGAAGAGTTACCCAACCAAGAAATGGTCATTGGCATGATGTCTGACGGCACTTCCGATTGACCGTATAGTTTGAAAAGTCGAGCCAAAATAGCATCGTCCATTTTGCCGTTTGCCTGATGTATCAGCACTTTTTTTACCTCATCAATGCCCAACTGCAATTTATCTAAACCCGATTTAATGGATTTGGGAACGTTTTCTAAAGCATATTGGTACAATCGTCTTCCATTCATTTTTAAGTAATAGTCTCTTTTTTTAGCCAATTCCGGATTGTAAGAGTAACCCATGTGAAGCATGTTCACGTAATCCAACGCATCGCTACGCGAATTGTGTCCGATTATGCCAACCGGTGTTTCGCTTTCGTATGCTTCCATAATTGCTGCGGCAGCACCATCGGCATAAATCATGCTATCGCGGTCGTGCGGGTCAGATATGCGAGAAAGTACATCGGCTCCAACTACCAATATTTTTTTCGCATCGCCCGAGCGAATGTAGTAATCTGCCTGAATCACAGCCTGTATCCATCCCGGACAACCAAAAAGTGTGTCGTAAGCCACTGTAAACGGATTCGCAATACCCAATTTCTTTTTCAAACGAGAAGCCAACGACGGCAACTGATCTACACGAATATTATCGGCTGCTGTTTCTCCAAAATTGTGTGCCACAATGATATAGTCGAGCGATTCTTTGTCTATTTGAGCGCTGTCTATGGCATTTTGAGCCGCAATGATTGCCAAGTCGGTTGTAACCTGGTCGTCTTCGGCATAACGCCGTTCGGCGATAGTGGTAATTTCCTCAAATTTTCGGGTAATCTCCTCGTTGGGTGTCATTAGTTTTTCGCCCGTGGAGTCATAGAACTCATTTTTCAAAAAATGCTCATTTTTGATGCGCTTGGTGGGAGCGTAGCTTCCGGTTCCGGTAAAAATACTGTATATTTTTTTCATAATCTTTCGGTGTAAAATAATTGGTTAGAGTGTATAAATTAATCAAATAAATCGTTATACGTTTTTTGTTTGTTTGTTCCTGATATAAAAGTAGTAAAAGAATCGTCATATAGGCTCAATAAACTCAAAAAAAATCTACTCCAAAGCCAAATTGTTGTTTATCGGCGTCATCAAATCAGACATATCTTCAAACAACTCTATTTGGAAATAGGTAGCTGCTGCTACAATGTGGTCAAAAATATCGCACACAATGCTTTCATATTTAGTCCATTCGGTTGTATCTGTAAA
Organism: uncultured Dysgonomonadaceae bacterium; assembly: GCA_964631255.1. GTDB lineage: Bacteria > Bacteroidota > Bacteroidia > Bacteroidales > Dysgonomonadaceae > JBGZFC01. The sequence goes on from CAZVWS010000032.1 coordinate 6,451, forward strand.
GAAATAGAGTTCCAGAGGAATACCTTTCGAACCAATGGGTTGCTGGCGTACCATAATCATCATCTCCTTGTTGGTGTGTGGATGTTTACGCAAATAATTTTGGATATAATTTCTATATAGCCCCATATTCGTCAGATTTCTGCCATTGATGAGCAATGATTTGTCGGCATTTACTTCGGCATTGAAATCGTCTATTTCCTTGGCACGCTCTTTTACATAATCGGTAATGAGTTGAATTTTTTCGTAATGTTTTATCTCTTCATCTTTGATGAAATGTACGGACGTGAGTTTGATAAATATCTGTCGTTTCAATCGTCTGCCGCCCGAATCTTGCATGCCGCGCCAATTTTGAAACGAATCGGAAACCAATGAATAAGGAGGAATAGTTGTAATAGTTTTGTCGAAGTTGCGGATTTTTACCGTGGTAAGTGTAATCTGCACCACATCGCCGTCGGCGTCGTGTTTGGGAACGGTAATCCAATCACCAATGCGAACCATATCGTTTACCGAAACCTGAATGCTGGCAACAAATCCCATAATTGTATCTTTAAAAACCAACATCAAGACGGCAGACAAAGCCCCCAATCCGGTAATAAACACCATCGGGTCTTTGCCCGAAAGGATAGAAAACAGAATGATGAAACCGATGAAGTAGAGAACTATTTTTACAACCTGTATGTAACTGTCGATGGGTTTGTCTCGCATGCTTTCTTTGATGCGAAGCGTATCGCCAAATGCGTTTATCAAAGACATTATCAACCAAATAACATAAAAAATCAGGTAAATATCGGCTATCTTATCTGCAAAAAGCATCAACTTCGGAAACTGGTCAAATATGATGGGAATACTGCTTTTTACCAAGCTAAACGGAATAATCATTGCCAAAAAGTGAGGAAACCGATGTGCCCTAAGCCGATTGAAAAACGACATACGCGGAAGTTTTCCTAATCTCGCGAAAACGAGGTGCAAAATGTATCGAGTTATCAATTGCAAGGCAAATACTGCCACGACGAGCAGAATCAGCAAAAAAATCAGATTAAAATAATTAATCCATTTATCTTCAAAACCAATATTTTTTAAAATACGTATAGACCATTGGCTTATCACATTGGTCGATTGCGTTATTTTTTCAATATCTTCTCCGTTCATTTCTATCTGTTGTTATTTATTTTATTACAAAGATAAGAAATTTTATTCCCTACTTAGTCGAATTAAAATTCGATAACAAAATACTTTTCCTTTTCACAGAATAATAGTATATTTGCGAAGACAAAAAATGTTTGGCTCTTGGATTCCTCTTTTTTTTGATGCCGATTCCAAAAGCCTAATTTAAACTTAGAATGTAATATGGGAAAAGTTTTAATAATTGGTGCCGGCGGTGTTGGCACTGTAGTAGCCAATAAAGTGGCGAAAAATAGCGATGTGTTCACCGAAATTATGCTGGCAAGTCGCACAAAAAGCAAATGCGATGCCATTGCACAAGATGTGAAAGAACGCACCGGAGTTACCATTCGCACGGCACAAGTAGATGCCGATAGTGTACCCGAATTGGTAAAACTGCTGAACGAGTTTAAACCCGAATTGGTAATAAACGTGGCTCTGCCATATCAAGACCTTACCATTATGGATGCTTGCTTGGAGTGTGGAGTAAACTATTTGGATACAGCAAATTATGAACCAAAAGATGAAGCCAAATACGAATATAAATGGCAATGGGCATACAAAGAAAAATTTGAGAAAGCCGGTTTGACCGCCATTTTGGGATGCGGATTTGACCCGGGTGTAACCAGCGTTTTCACGGCGTATGCCGCCAAACACCATTTCGACGAAATTCATTATTTGGATATCGTAGATTGCAACGCGGGCGACCACGGCAAAGCATTTGCGACCAATTTCAATCCTGAAATAAATATTCGTGAAGTTACACAAAAAGGGAAATATTGGGAAAATGGCGAATGGGTAGAAACCGAACCGCACGAAATTCACAAATCACTCAACTATCCTAATATCGGACCAAAAGAGTCCTATCTTATTTACCATGAAGAGTTAGAGTCGCTTGTGAAAAATTTTCCTACCATCAAACGGGCACGTTTTTGGATGACCTTCGGTCAGGAATATCTCACGCACTTGCGGGTAATTCAAAATATTGGCATGGCTCGTATCGACGAGGTGGAATACAACGGACAAAAAATTGTTCCCATCCAATTCTTAAAAGCAGTACTTCCCGATCCGGGAGAACTGGGAGAAAACTACACCGGCGAAACATCTATCGGATGCCGCATTCGTGGAATAAAAGACGGCAAAGAGCGCACCTATTATATCTACAACAATTGCAGCCACCAAGCCGCCTACGAAGAAACCGGCGCACAAGGTGTGAGCTACACAACCGGCGTGCCGGCAACCATTGGTGCCAGAATGTTTATGCAAGGATTGTGGCGCAAACCGGGCGTGTATAACGTAGAAGAATTTAATCCCGATCCATTCATGGAACAACTCAACAAACAAGGATTGCCTTGGCACGAACTGTTTGATATAGATTTAGAATTATAAAAAAAACACAAAATGGATAAACCCTATGTAATTGGAATAGATGTAGGCGGCACAAATACCGTTGTGGGCATCGTTGATAAAAGAGGACAAATTTTGCGTAGCGGAAGTATCAAAACTTCCACACACGAAAATGTTGAAGACTATTTGGACGAGTTGGCGGCATTGATAAACAAAATCATAACCGAGACCGATACCAAAGGCAAGATAAAAGGAATTGGTGTGGGCGCACCCAACGGCAATTTCTTCACGGGAAGCATTGAATTTGCACCCAATTTACGTTGGCATGGTGTGATTCGTCTGGCCGAAATGCTGAAAGAAAGAGTAGGAATACCCGTGGCATTGACCAACGACGCCAACGCCGCCGCTATTGGCGAAATGACTTACGGAGCTGCACGTGGCATGAAAGATTTCATCGTTATCACACTCGGAACCGGTGTGGGAAGCGGAATTGTAGCAAACGGACAACTCATTTACGGACACGATGGATTTGCCGGAGAACTCGGACACACCATAATCCGTCGCAATAACGGACGCATGTGCGGTTGTGGCAGAAGTGGTTGTTTAGAAACTTACACTTCGGCTACCGGAGTTGCTCGTACTGCCAGAGAATATCTGGATTTACGGCCCGATATGGAAACCATGCTTCGGGAAATTCCGGTAGAAAATATAACTTCCAAAGACGTGTGCGATGCCGCTATTGCAGGCGATAAAATGGCGCAAGAAATTTTTAAATATACAGGCGATATTTTGGGTGAAGCGCTTTCTGATTTCGTGGCATTCTCGAGTCCCGAAGCCATTATACTGTTTGGAGGATTGGCAAAAGCCGGCGATTTGATTCTGAATCCCATGCGCGAAACCATGGAGAAAAATATGCTCCGTATCTATAAAAACAAAGTGAAACTTCTGTTCTCCGAACTCAAAGAGAGCGATGCTGCCGTATTGGGCGCCAGTGCATTGGGTTGGGAAGTGAAGTAGTTTTGCACATATCTAAATAAGTGAAAAGGCTGTCCAATACTTTTTGAGACAGCCTTTAATTATTTTTCTTGTTAATCGATTTGGGTATTGTCCGTTTTGTATTTTTCTGATAACAAAGCCATCAAATTACTGATTTGCTTGACCGATGTGTGCGTATCGGTAGAAATATCTTTTTGTTGTAGTTTTAGGAGTAAATAACCGTAAAGTGCAGTAAAACAGGTTTCTATTTCGGAAACATCCATCTGACCCGATTTTGACCGCAAGGCTACAATATGCGGCAAAGTTTTGTAATAGGTTGCAATATAAGCAGATTCGGTAGGGTCGCTCAACAAACGCAAATGCAAATCGGTGAGATCAATAATGATGTTTTTATTTATTTGCAAATGACCACTTGCTTGCACACCTTCCGATTTCATCATCCAAACCAAACCCTCGTACCAATCGCGCGCTTTTTTTTGCTCCTCTTCCGAGGCATTTGTAGGTGCAATCAGGGTTTGCTCTATTTTTTCCATATCCAACTGCAAAGCGCGCAAAATGTCTTCCATTTGCCACATAAAGAGCAGATACTCCGCTATGTTGTCTTGTTTTACGGGAATCATCATGTTTTTTTATTTTCGAGGCGGGTAAAAACCGATTTACAGCCGAACCTATACGTATGACACGAAACTTTTCGTATTTTTGTACAAAATTACAACAATATGCTCAACTATCATACTTTGGAAGTGGGAAATTTTTATGCCGATGGAGGTGTCATGTTTGGCTCCGTACCCAAGAGATATTGGTCAAAAAAATATCCCGTAAACGATGAAAATCTTTGTATGCTCTCCATGCGTTGTCTGCTTTTAGAAACCGAATCGCGTCTGATTTTGGTAGATACAGGAGTTGGCGATAAGCATTTTTCTAAACTAAAATATTACGGTTTTCACCAAACGAAAAACATAGCGGAAGCTATTATTGAGAAAGGCTTCCATCCCGATGACGTTACCGATGTTATTCTCACGCATTTGCATTTTGACCACTGTGGCGGGTGCACACACATCCAACCCGATGACCAGATTGTGCCTACTTTTGCCAATGCAACTTACTGGGTTAGCAAGAAGCATTGGGAGAATTATTGCAACCCGCCTTCTTTTGAAGCAGATTCTTTTTTCTCCGAAAATATTGAACCGGTGCTTGCTGCCGGACAACTTCAGCTTGTAGAAAACGAGATGGTTTTTACAAAAAATTGCCGTGTGAAACTGTTTGACGGACACACGCCCGGTCAAATCGTGGTTTTCTTTGAAACCGAAACCGATGCGCTGGTTTATCCTGCCGATGTGGCTCCTACATCGCTCAATTTGCGGCTCAATTGGCTATCGGCATACGATAACCACGCTGCCTTGGCTTTTGAAGAAAAAAAACGTTTGTTCGATATTTGTCGGACAGAAAAACGCACCTTTATTTTTTACCACGATGCCTATATATCATCTGCAAAATTGTAAGTAAAACAAATAAAAATCAATCTGATATAATAAAATAATAAACCAATGCTATATACAAATATCCAGATTCTGCAAGAAAAAATTAACCGATTGTATGTCCAATCAAAACCATTTTTCTTTGTTGTGAATTATGAAAAAACAGAAGGCTATTTGGTGGAAAATCCGCTTAATCAGTCCGAAATTTTTTTTGATTTTCCGAGCGGGAAAAACAAGCCATTTCAACCGATTACAAACAAACCATTCCGTTTTCAGGTAATTGCAAACGCACCCGAAACATATCAACGCAAGTTTGAAAAGTTGCAAAACCATCTGCAAAACGGAGAATTATCTTTCGCCAACTTGACCGATAAAACAGAAATAGAAACAAATCTCACGTTAGAAAATATATTCTCGTTCAGCGAATCCATTTATCAAATCTATGTTCCCAACAGATTTGTCTGCTTTTCGCCCGAAAGATTCGTGCTGATTGCCGACGGCAAAATATCTACCAATCCCATGAAAGGAACAATTGATGCCGATATTCCGAATGCCGCGCAAACCATTATAGACGACGAAAAAGAGTTGGCAGAGCACACCTACACCGTCAGGCTCATGACCGACGAGCTAAAGGCGGTATCCACTGACGTACAAATCGTTCGTTTCAGATACATAGACAAATTGCAAACCAACCGGAAAAACCTGCTGCAAGTGAGTTCGGAAATTGTGGGCACGCTGCACGATAATTGCAAACAAAACGTTGGCGACACACTTTTTTCGCTACTTCCGGGCACATCCATTGCCGGCGAACCAAAGCAAAATGCATTGCAAATTTTGCGCGAAATTGAGGAAATAGACAGAAATTACTATTGTGGTATAGCCGGATATTTCGATGGCAAAACGTTGGATTCAGCTGTACTAATCCGTTTTATAGAGCAAGAGGACAATCGCTTTTATTTCAGAAGCGGCGGCGGCATTACTGCCAAAAGTATTTGTGAAAACGAATACCAAGAGGTGTTAAACAAAGTATATCTGCCTTTTGCATGAACAACGCCACTTTTGTAGAAACCATTAGAATTGAAAACGGGCTGATTCACCAAATAGAATTTCATCAGAAGAGGATGGCTCAGACCGCTTTTCACCATTTTGGCACCAAACCAAAACTTGAAGTGGATATTTCTAATCTGCCTGAAAATCTGAAAAAAGGACGTGTAAAATGTCGTGTTTTGTATGACAAAGAGATAATTTCAGTGGAGTTTCATCCCTACACACCAAAGAAAATTTTATCGTTGAAAATTGTGGAAGACAACACGATAGATTACTCCTACAAATCGACAGATAGAACATCGCTGCTCCGGTTGTTAGAAAAAAAAGAGGATGCCGATGATATTATTATTGTAAAAAACGGGGAAATAACCGATTCGTCCTATAGTAATCTCGTATTTGAAACTCCATCGGGAGAATTTTTTACTCCAAAAACCTATCTACTAAACGGAACGAAACGACAATTTATGCTGCATAATGGCACAATTGGCGAAAGAGAAATAAAGGTGGAAGATTTGTGCCAGTTTCGTCAAGTATATTTTATCAATTCGATGTTGGATTTGGAAGATAACATCTCCGTGCCCATCTCGTCCGTGAAGTTTTGAAAAGTATAGATTGGATTTTCTCAATAAAATTTCAGCACATATTTGGTTGTTCAATTTTTTTTATCTATTTTTATCCAATTAAAAATCAAATTATTAATTTTAAAAACATATTATGATGAGTAAAATTCTTACTTTTATTAGCGTGATTGGATTGCTGTTTTTGGTATCGTGCAACTCACCCGTATCCGAAAAATCAACACAACAAGAAATCACAACCCAATCGGAACCCGTGGAGTTTAAAGACTTTGGTCCCGAACCTTTTATTCTTGATATAGAAGAATATACTTTGCAAAACGAGACTTTCCGTACGGCGGTTTGGACGGGAAAATACATGCAAATGACCGTAATGAAAATTATGCCGGGCGAAGATATTGGTTTGGAATTGCATACCGATATCGACCAATTTATTCGCATAGAAGAGGGTAGTGGTGTCGTGATGATGGGAGATGTAGAAGATAATCTCGATTTCCAACAAACAGTATCCGACGATTTTGCAATCTTTATTCCTGCCGGAAAATGGCACAATATCAAAAACAATTCGGATAAACCGCTGAAACTGTATTCCATTTATGCCCCCGTAGAGCATCCGCACAGCACTGTTCATAAAACACGTGAAGAGGGACTCGAAGCACATGTTCATTAGAATAAAAACCGGACTATGCCAAAATCTGTCGTTCAATAAGAGTTTGCTTTTTGTTGAAAAGAATTTGGATTTGGCTTAGGTGTTTTCATTTTTATTGGATAACTTTGTTGTGTATAATTTCGGCGAAACAGCGATTCGTTGCACAATTATTTATAACAATAGTATATACTAATTTCCAACTACATACATCAAATGAATTTACTCGAACAACTAAAAAACTATACACAAGTAGTTGCCGATACCGGCGATTTTCAATCCATCGAAGCCTATAAACCGGTAGATGCAACCACCAATCCGTCGCTTATTTATGCCGCATCGCAAGACGCAAAGTACAAACATTTGATAGATGATGCGATTGCATTTGCACAAAAATTTTCGACAAATAAAACCGAACAACTTACCAAAGCAATGGATAAATTGGCGGTAAATTTTGGTTTGGAAATTTTGAAAATAGTACCGGGCAGAGCTTCTACCGAAGTGGATGCACGATTGTCTTTTGATACCGATGCAACCGTGTTAAAAGCACGAGAAATCATTGCTTTGTATGAAGAAAATGGCATTTTCCGCGAACGTATTTTGATAAAAATTGCCTCCACATGGGAAGGCATAAAAGCAGCCGAAATTTTAGAAAAAGAGGGTATACGTTGCAACTTGACCTTACTTTTTTCGCAAGCGCAAGCCATTGCATGTGCCGAAGTGGGAGTTCGACTGATTTCACCATTCGTGGGACGTATTTTGGATTGGTACAAAAAAGATCGTGGTGTTGCAGAAATACCCGCAACGGAAGATCCGGGTGTCATTTCGGTAACCAATATCTTCAACTATTACAAGAAATTTGGCTACACCACACAAGTAATGGGTGCCAGTTTTCGCAATATTGGTGAAATATGTGAGTTGGCAGGAAGCGATTTGCTCACCATTTCGCCCAGTTTGCTGAAAGAATTGGAACAAACCGAAGGTACGCTCGAGAAAAAACTGGATGCCGAAAAAGCAAAAACAATGGAATTGGAGCGTGTACCAATGGACGAGAAAACTTTCCGTTGGATGATGAACGAAGATGCTATGGCAACCGAAAAATTGGCTGAAGGTATCCGCAATTTTACCAAAGATTTGATTAAACTGGAGAAACAGATTGTCTCGTTGCTTTAAAACTATTGCTGTCCGATAAAAAAGTTTTGAAATGAAAAAATTAGGGCTGAAACCAGTTGAGGATTCAGCCCTTTTTCTTTGTGTAATAAAAAAACAGTTACAAATATTGAACTTGTAACTGTTTGATTTTTTTAAGTAGCGAGAGCGAGAATTGAACTCGCGACCTCATGATTATGAAACATTATTTACCCTTTGGAACGTGCTAATTCTCTGGCGTTTATATTTATCTATTTTTCATTTGCAGGGTTTTTACATAAATAGACCTACAATGTTATTTGTTTTTGTACTATCTTATAAACTACGAAGATTTGATATATATCGGAAAACTGTATTTTGAAATCAACATAAGACTGATTAAAGGAGTGGCACATAATATACCCCTCATCTTTGTTTACTTCAGTGATTTGTTTTATAACGTTACCCTCTCGCGAAGTGATAACGAATAAACGTGTTCTAATCGGCAAATCATCCCACTCATCAGGTTCTAACTCACGGATAAGCACATCATCGCCATCGGAAATTGAGCGGTCTGTGCCGTCATTCATTGAATTGCCTGTTATCTTAACTACAAGATAGTTTCCTTTCTCGTATTCACGTGGGATAAGCCTTGTTTGTGTTTCGGGCAGGTTAGCAACATCCCCACCCCCTAAACGCCCACCATTGCCGTTTAAAACTGCAAATTCAGCCATCATATAGGTTTCCTCCGGAACGGCGGTTACTTCGGTGGTTATTTCGGGATGTCTTAGCATTTCGCCATCGCCTGTGGTTAGCCAACCAATATCTAAATCGCTACAATCAGGGCAAGCGGATATTTTTGCCAATGTGGAACTGCCGAGCGAACCCTTATTATTATTTATATATCCTCTTGATATTCCCACAACCTCTTCAAACTTTGTTTGCCCTATTCCTTTATATTTCAGGTATTCGAGCAGTCTTTCTTTTGCATTCATATCAAATAGTTTTAAAATTGTTGATAACTTTTTCAGTAAATTATTTGCTACTACTGATTATAGTCTGTATATTTGCATCGTTATTAAGAGGAAGGACAACAAAAAATATAAAATCTCACGTGTGAGAATATACATAAATCTTGCCCGGTAACGCCCTTCCTCTTTAGCGTTATCGGGTTTCTTTTTATTCAATAGCAGCTATCGGAGAAGTAACGTTCGGGCTATTGTCTTAAACCTCTCGAAGAAGCCGTAAGGCAGGGCGCACGAAAAGAGGGTGCAAACGAAAGTTAGATGCACGTGCGAGCGACACAACGCTTAAAACTAATGAAACTGTTCCATTGTGTTAGTGAACAGTCGAACATCTGGCGACCGAACAACGGCGACGGATAGTTACGAAAAGCCCGACACCCTGATAGAACTCCATTCTTGACTGGGTATAGGGCTTACTATGCGAACTTGGCTCACTCACTCTGGTTCTGGATGGTTACTTAGTTAGAGTATTACAGTTATATTCGTTATTACAATAATATATAGGGAAAGGGCAAACATAGACTTATGGGAACAGATAGATAACTTACTTGTAGGCAAAAAAGTATATGCACACAAAAACGCAAACGGCGACAACTCTAAACCTATGAGTGAAGTTAAGTCTTTAGCGCAAGACCAACTAAAACAGTTGATAGCAACACGGAATAACTTCCTTGCTATCCGCAACGCAAACCGATAGATGCAATAAATCAAAGAACGCTAATGTATGAACATCTACATTTAATTAGCTTACAAATTGATTTTATATACATCAAACAACTCCTTTTTAAAGTCATCTGTTGAGTACTTTTCGGAGAAACCAAAAATATCTATAACATTGGTTATCTCTTTATTGTATTGACTCTCTATAATCTTTTCAATCCTCTCTTGTAGCATTTCATTAGTGTTGTTTGACAAGTAGGTGTTTTCTTGCAACAATATATCGAAAAGTCGCTTTTTCATATAAAAATACCTGCCATCCTCACTTAGACTTGTCGCACTTATTGCCTTAATCTCTGATAATTCCTTGTTTAGAGTTCTCACGTCAGAACACAACTGAAAGAATTTAACAAGCACTATTATATTAATAATGAGTGCTGCCACACCGGACAATACCATAATTGTAAACATTGTATTCATATCTATTTAATTTTCAAAGGTTTATATTATTTCTTATTTAGAATGATTTTAAATAAGTGTTTTTACTGAAAATAATCTGTATTTTTCTTTGCATTACAGATTATAGTCTGTATCTTTGCATAAACAAACATAAACAATCACAAAGGTATGAAAACATTTATGAAAACAAAACAAAAAACGACAAATTTTAAATGTCTGACAACTGAAAAGGCGATAGAGCTATTTCGTGAAGAGATTGCAAATGCTTATTACAGGCTTGACTGTTTCGATGAAACAGGCAACGCACAGCTCGAAGTGGCAATATGTAATGAGTGTATAGATGTCGAATATAACGACTTGGGCGGTGGTATTATTGAAGATGTACAATTCTTTTTCGTGCAAAAACATGCAGACGAATGGGTTGTTTGCGACGGTACTAAAGGGGTTGATATTACAGCCTTAGAAAGTGCGATAAGAGAGCAAATATCAGCACTGTACGAAATACGAAAAGAAGAATATGAGAACGAACACGCATACGAGAGAGAGCAAGAGATTGAAGACTATTTAGAATGTGCCTATTGGGATATGAAGACAGACATCCTACTTGGTAAATAACTAACAATTAAAACTATTGAGATATGGAAACAACAGACAAAACAAAAGATTTAGAATTGCTTGTAAAAGAGTTACAAAGTGAGAATGAAAAGCTAAAAACTGAATTAGAGAGCTATAAAAAATGGTACTATGAAAAATTAGCTACCGTAAATGAGTAAAAGGAGTTTATAGGACACATTAAAGGGTTAATCGCGATTTACACGAAATGAAAGACGAAGTATTAACACTAAAGGAGGTGGCAGAGATGCTAAAATTCAGCTACGAACAAGTAAGGCGAATGGTAGTTGACGGCACTCTGCCGGCTTTTAAAACAGAGGGCGAACGCTCCCACTATCGCATCCTAAAGAGTGATGTGATTAAAATGTTGCAGAAATGAGAGGTAAGGTTGTAGAAATACAGAAAACGTGGCTATCGGCAAGAGAGGCGAAGGCATATTTAGACTGTTCCGATGAATTTTTGAAAGGTCTTAGAGATGATGCACAGGTTTCTTTTTCTCGAATAGGCTCAAAGATTTACTACAACCTTAACAGTATCGACAAACTCCTTAATAAGAATAAAGTGATGTAAACTACCACCACCTAAGGAGGTGGTTTCTTAAGATAGAATGAAAATAATAATTACAAAAACAGTTTTCAACCTTGCAAATGGCGATAAAGAGGTTGTAAGAGAAAGGCGAATAATCGCAGATTTAGAGAAAGAAAGAGCGACCGCACGTAAAAACAAACTGAATTGCCTATTTGTCGAGTTTGAATACGAAAATATCCCGGAATGAAAAAGATAACAGAAGTGTGGATGTGGCTATTAGATAGCACCATTTACAACGAAAGAGTAAATAGCCGTATTTGTTGGTCAGTAATTATCGCAGCGGCGATATATTTTGCGGCAATGGCAATAATGATATAGAGTAATTCTCATAATTGATAATTAGTAGCGGGAAAAGGGCTTGTGAAAGTCTTTGCAACCCCGAAGTCCTTTGGTGCGACTTCGGGGAACAAATAAGGGTTCTTTGACATATTGGAGACTTACGGAAAATGTAAGGATAACAGAGCGACTGGAAGCTCGAAGATAGTACGGCTGTAACCCGAAAGGTTACTATCCTTTAGGTGGCGGAAATAAACCTTAGCACGTACATAGAGAAACAACAGCAACGTGCTTAGCACTATCCTAACGGTTGGCGGACAATAAAAACCGTGTTGCTACAATATACCCGAACATCCCTTTGTTGCGGAGTTCGGGAGCTAACATTTAAAAACAAAGATTATGGAAGAAATAAAAACATCAACACTCATCCGCATTCAAAATCATCCGGTAATAGATTATCGAGGAATTGAAGGAATTTCTGAAATGGTCGATAAGCGCATATCCGCGCTGCAGCTCGACAAACAAGTAGCAAATGAAGATACCGTTAAGGTTTTAAAAGCAATGCGCGCAAGGCTAAATAAAGAGTTTAACGACTATGAGGAGCAACGCAAAGCCGTAAAAGCAGCAATATCAAATCCATACACAGAGTTTGAGAACAAATACAAAGAGCTAATTGCCAGCAAGTTTAAAGATGCTGACGAAAAATTACGCGTAAAAATTTACAGCGTCGAGGACGAATTAAAGCGTCAGAAAACTGAAAAGATGGAAGCATACTTCAACGAGTATGCACAAACAAAAGAAATAGACTTTGTAACGTTTTCTCGAATGAACTTAAACATAACATTGTCCGCATCCGAGAAATCGATAAAAGACCAAATAGATACATTCTTAGACGATATACGCAAAGATCTTGATACCATAAGCATCATTCCAGAAGACGAGGAATTTAGAGCAGAGGTACTGATCGATTATAAAAAAACACTCGACGCAATATCGTCAATAACAGCCGTAACAGACCGCAAGAAGAAAAAAGAACAGCTAATAAAGCAATCCGAAACAACGCAACAACCGGCTGCACAAACACCCATTAGCGATAACGAACCATTGAAAGCACCGGTGGTAGAAGAAACGCCAACGTCTTACACGGCAAGCTTCACAGTTACAGCAACCATAGAGCAACTAAAAACACTAAAACAATTTCTCACAACAAATAACATCAAATTTAAAAACATTTAAACAATCAAAATCATGTCACAAGTAGTACAAAATCAACCTAAAAGTTTATCTCAATTTTTCGCACATTCGGGAACAGATAGATTTCTAACTCAACAATTAGGCGCACGCAAAGGAGAGTTCGTAAGTAATATCATATCACTTGCAGAGCAAGATGCACTATTAAAAGAATGCGCTCCGGATGCACTTATAAAGTGCGCAATGAACGCAACCGCGCTCAATCTTCCTTTAAACAAAAACTTAGGCTATGCCTATGTAATTCCCTACAAAAACAATCGTGCCGGCACAGTTGAACCAAGATTCCAAATTGGATGGAAAGGCTTTGTTCAGTTAGCAATCCGTTCCGGCCAATACAAAACACTCAACAGCGTAGAAGTAAGAGAAGGAGAAATCAAGCGTAACAAGTTCACAGGAGAAATTGAATTTATTGGCGAATATCCCGAAAACAAAGTAATCGGATATTTAGCATTTATCAAACTGCTTAACGGTTTTGAACAGTCTCTTTACATGTCCACTGAACAGGTAGAAGCACACGCAGATAAATACTCAAAGGCATTCAAGTTGAACAACTACCAAAAACTACAAAAAGGAGAGATCCCCGAAAAGGATATGTGGAAATTCTCCTCTCCATGGTATGACGACTTCGACGCAATGGCACGAAAAACGGTATTAAAACTGTTACTTAATCGCTACGGAATACTCTCAACGGAAATGCAACAAGCTATTACCAAAGATCAAACCGACAGCGAAGGCAATTATCACGACAATCCAAACAATACAGCGCGACAAGTGGTGGATGCAGAGATCATTCCTCAAAACGAACCCGAAGAAGAAGTTACACAAGAACAGCCACAACCTAAAGTAATCAATTTAGAAAATTTATAAGCAATGCATAAAGTTATCAGCACCGGTAGCAAGGGAAATGCAGTCCTTTACAACAACCAAATCCTAATAGACTGCGGAGTACCATACTCGCTAATAAAGCAATACGAAAACAGCATCAAGATTGTACTTCTTACGCATGTTCACAAAGATCACATCAATGTCCGCACGCTCAAAAAACTACAATCCAACCGCCCATCGGTGCGTATTGGTTGCGGCGAGTGGATGCTCTCCTTGCTATCCGGACTGAATAACATTGATATATATCAGTTGGCTAAATGGTACAATTATGGACAGTTTCGATTAGCAACAATTAAGCTATTTCACGACGTTGAAAACATCGGCTATCGCTTAGATATAAACGGATATAAGATAATTCATGCAACCGACACAAAACACCTTCAAGGCATCACAGCCAAAGACTACGATCTTTATTCAATAGAAAGCAACTACGACGAAGAACGCGCCGAACAGGCTATCCGTATAGCTAAAGAAAAAGGAGAGTTTTGCCATGCATCAGGAAGCATAGAGAGCCACCTTAGCCATCGTCAAGCATGGGATTTTTATCAAGGAAACAGAAAAGATACAAGCAGGTTCGTAAAACTTCATCAAAGTACACATTTCGCATGAGCAAATATACAGAACTATTCACAGAAGCGCAGGAGATGCAGATATTTATGCAAGACGAATGCTCCGACAATGTAGGGGAAATTATCGAACGTCTAAAACAGCTAAACGTATATCAGGCACGATCAGGCTTTATGCTTGCCGAGGCCAATAAACTATACCGAGCCAAGCGCGCAACCGAAATATCCGAAACAATTGTCAAAATAGCAAAAGAAAATTACTTGTCTGCTACAGCTCAAAATGCGCTCGTGCAATCAATTGCGCAAGACGAAGCATTTCTTGTTGATTGGTTAGACAGGATTAACGCAACAACAAAACATCAGCAAGACGTTCTCCGATCAATTTTAAGCTACGAGAAAGAACAATTAAAACTAAACGATACGGGATACTAAATACACACTATAATGACATACAAACGAATAGCCAAGCAAAAGCCCGATCTACACGAAAAAAAAGAAATAGACACCTCAAAAGGTCGTGAACTACTAAAAAGCGGAAAGGTAAAAAGACTATGACGGTACTCGAAGCAATAACCCAACTCATCGACGAAAGGAAAGAACAAAAGCGCATACCACATTGCGCGCTCCTTCTCGATGTGAAAAAACTCGCTCAACTTCCCGAAGAAGAATTTCGAAAGCAAGTAAAGCAACTCAAACAAGAAGGCAAAATTGCCATAAAGCAAACCATTAACTCATACAGCTTTTATTTACAATGACACAAAAACATATAGGAAACGTACTCAGTTTATTCGACGGCATGTCGTGTGGACAAATCGCGCTCAATCGTGCCGGAATAACATACGACAAATATTACGCTTCCGAAATAGATAAATATGCCATTGAAGTAACGCAAAGCAACTATCCAAATACAATACAGTTGGGGAGCGTTACGGAAGTGGATGTTTCTCAATTAGAGCCGATTGACCTGCTCATGGGTGGCAGTCCGTGCCAGTCGTTTTCATTTGCTGGCAAGCGCAACGGAATGACAACATCGTGCAACGAGGAAATATATACGCTCGAAAGGTACTTAGAACTGAAAGCAGACGGTTTCCAATTTGAGGGTGAATCTTACTTGTTTTGGGAGTATATGCGCATATTAACTGATATACGCAAATATAACCCGGGTGTCCTATTCCTGCTCGAAAACGTGGAGATGGGTGCAAAATGGGAGAGGGTGCTATCAGAGGCAATAGGGGTATATGGTGTGCATATAAATTCTGCACTCGTTTCAGCGCAGAACCGCAAGAGAATATATTGGACTAACATACGAGTGAGAGAGGAAGGGCTGTTTGGTGAACTCCATTCGGATATCCCACAGCCAGAAGATAGAGGAATTTTACTTAAAGATATTCTTGAGGATGAAGTAGATGAGAAGTATTATATCTCTAAAAGGCAATTAGAAAGGTTAGATATTGGTAATATAAAAATAGCAGGTCAAATATCATTTAAAAATAAAGGGGTCGAAAACGATAAAGCAACCGCATTGTTATCTCGTGATTACAAAGGTATATCAGGGCATCAAGGATTCAGTGTTTGCGTTGCAATGCGAGGGCGTAACCCAGATAATCCAAGTGATAGAACAACTGGAGCACCAACGGAGCAACGACTTGAGCCACGCAGAGATGGAAAGACAAACACTATTACAAGCGTTCAAAAAGATAACTTGGTAATGCAGCTGAACCCATCAAAGGAAAGCGGGGGTGTCCAACCGTATCAGCACAATAGATGCTACGATGCAAACGGTATAAGTCCATGTCTGAACACTGATGCAAGAAGTCCTGCAATACTCATCCCTGAAGCAACAGCAAAAGGTTATGTAGAGATAGAGCCTGGAGAATGCTTCGATGCCGAAAACATCAACTCTAAAACAAGACGAGGCAGAAAGATGGTTAATAAATCTAACTGTTTAATGGCAAAGGAAACTGATTTTATGAGGTATGAATATTTTGAGCCGAATGAATCTACAAATCAAACAGATTTAGTCTTAGCAGGTAATATGAGAGGTGGTAAA
>CAZVWS010000033.1:0-20291 GCA_964631255.1 uncultured Dysgonomonadaceae bacterium
TATCACAGAAGTCAAAGAAGAAATAGCGGTGAGCCGTAGTTGTGCTTACTTCGGCGAGTATTTGTTTATTATCTGCATTGCTTCGGGTTGCAGCTTGATACTGTATAGCTTTCCAGTTTTGGCGCGTCGGTACTCCAGTCGTCCGTTTTTGATAGCGGTAGCGTGCAGAATATCTACAATATTAATACCTACAACGTAAAAAAGGAGCATGAACAAGTCGCGATACCGTTCTTGGTACGGCTCGACGGGGTAATCTTTGAGTACGCGTAAATCCTCGACAGATAGGTTGCGGTGCGGTGTTTCCTCCTCTTTGAAAGTGAACATATCGAAAGGGTATATATCTTTAGAGAGCAATCTTCTCTTGTGGGCGTGGTTGAATATGGCGCGTATGTTTCGGAAATGGATGGAGCGTGTGTTTACCTTGCAAGAGTGGCGTAGTTTGTTGTTAAAATCTTCGAGCCAGTTGTAATCTATATCGGAGAATTTGAGTGTTTGCAAATCGTGGTGTTTGGCGATGGTGTCTAAGGTATATTTGTAGTTGCGTAGTGTGCCTTTTGTTTCGATTGTTTCGATATATAAATTGGCGTGTTGCAAAAACAGATAATTTTCGCCCAAAATGGTTTCGGGAGCTTCCTCGGTATTGCCGTTGCGGATGAATTGTTGCAGTTGCTGCGGTGTGGTTTTGTCTAACGTGCCGTTGAGTTTAAGGCGCAGCAGCAGGTTTTCGGCACCGGACAGCTGCGCTTTGATGAAATTGTTGAAGAATGCTTTGTTTGGCAAATCGCCCTCGATTTTGTCGCCAATCCAGTTTTCTTCGGGGATGGATATGTTTAATGCTACGTGAAGAACTTTTTGCTGATGCGACACGGTTAGTTTGAGCGGGTAGGTTCCGTCCTTTTTTTTGTTTCTTTTGTCTAAGTATAATTTTACTGATGCCATAATTTTGCTGTTTTTGCTTTTTTAATTTTTTCCTGCTCGCAAATTATTTGCATTTAATTTGCATTTATTTCGGTCAAAATCGGGCAATTTTCGGCAAAAAACGGCAAAAATTGGTGGTTATTTTGGATGTATCTTTGCTGTATATAGACAAAAAAAGCCCCGATAATCATTTGTTATAAATTGATTATCAGTGCTTTGTGTGTGTTGTGGGCGTTGACGGATTCGAACCGCCGACCCTCTGCTTGTAAGGCAGATGCTCTGAACCAGCTGAGCTAAACGCCCGAAAAAATTTATCCATTATTCATTCAAGAAAAATGTGCTTTTCCTTAAAAGCGATGCAAAAATACAACCTTTTTATTTTACTGCAAAATATTTTTGCAATTATTTTAAAAAAAAATTTTCAAAACACTGTTATTATCGCTATTTTTGTACTTTCAATTATTGTTTTGACAAATAAATAAGTGTTTAAAACATTTGAAAATCACATTATAATGAAAAGAAGGTGGTTGGAAAAGTGATTTTCTCCCACTTCGAAGCTCCAAAGTAAAAATAAAACACGATTCAAATGAAACTCGACCAACTCACAGCCATTTCACCTATCGACGGAAGATACAGAGATAAAACCGAACCATTAGCACCCTATTTTTCGGAATTCGCACTCATCAAATATCGCACGCTGGTAGAAGTTGAGTATTTTATCGCTCTTTGCGATTTGGGTATCAGCCCATTGCACAAAATGGATAAAGAAAAATATCCACTGCTGCGCCAAATAGTAACCGACTTTTCGACATCCGATGCCCAACGCATCAAAGATATAGAAAAAATTACCAACCACGATGTGAAAGCGGTAGAATACTTTTTAAAAGAAAAATTCGATAACTTGCAGTTGCAGGAATTCAAAGAATTTATTCATTTCGGACTCACATCGCAAGATATAAACAACACAGCCACTCCGCTTATGTGGAAAGATGCGCTGCAACATGTTTATACACCCATGCTCGATTCGCTTTGTGAGCAAATAAATAATTTTGCCAACGAATGGAAAGATATTCCCATGCTGGCACGCACACACGGGCAACCGGCATCTCCCACCCGACTGGGAAAAGAGATGCAAGTATTTTCCTACCGCCTCAGCAACCAAATAGAAGTATTGAAACACATACCGGCAAAAGCCAAATTTGGCGGAGCAACCGGCAATTTCAACGCGCACCATGTGGCATATCCGCAAATCGATTGGAAACAATTTGGGCAACAATTTTTGTCGGACAGATTGGGCTTGGTAAGAGAAGAGTTTACAACCCAAATATCTAATTACGATGCTTTTGCCGCCTCGTTCGATGCACTCAAACGCATCAACACCATTCTGTTAGATTTTTCCAAAGATATGTGGCAATATATCTCGATGGAATATTTCAAACAGAAAATAAAAGAGGGCGAAGTGGGCTCATCTGCCATGCCGCACAAAGTGAACCCGATAGATTTTGAAAATGCCGAGGGCAATTTAGGAATTGCATCCGCCTTATTAGAGCACTTGGCAACCAAACTCCCCATTTCGCGTCTGCAACGGGATTTGACCGATTCTACCGTGATTCGAAACATCGGAGTGCCACTGGCACATGCATTCATTGCACTGCAAAGCATAACAAAAGGGCTCAACAAATTGTTATTAAACAAAAGTGCGATGGAAAAAGATTTAGAAAACAACTGGGCAGTTGTGGCAGAAGGAATTCAGACCATACTTCGTCGCGAAGGTTATCCAAAACCATACGAAGCACTAAAAGAACTTACTCGCACCAACCAACATGTTACAAAAGAGAGCATTGCTGAGTTTATAGAAACACTACATGTGAGCGAAAACGTGAAACAGGAGCTAAAATCAATAACACCGCAAAATTATACAGGAATATAAAAAACAGATTTAAGTTTAGGTAATCAAAAAAAACAAAAGCCGTGAGGCTGTAATCTTTTAATAAGTAAAAAACAATGGCAACGAATAATGAAGAACAACGTCCCAGACGTAATTTCGACAACTCGAACAGAGAGAGAAACTCTTTCTCAAACAGAAACTATAACGAGCGAAGAACACCGTCCAACGAATCGGGCAATTACAACCCATCTGACAGACCATACAGACAGTACGACAACAACTACGCGCAATCCGACAACAGAAAATTTAGCAACAACACGGATAGCGAAGGCAAAAAACGTCGTCCACGAGTAGGCGATAGACTACATGCTACCGGCACGGCAAGCAGCAATTATGCCGATAGAGACAGAGATAGAAACCAATACGAGGGAGGTGGCTACGACAACAGAAACCGAACAGCTCCCCAACAGCAGGAAGGACATCAACCCAAAAAACTGAAAAAGAAAAAACCATTTAAACAGATAAAATACAAAGAGAGTGCCGACCCCAACACTCCCATTCGCCTCAACAAGTATTTGGCAAATGCCGGAGTTTGCTCGCGTCGCGAAGCCGATGAATTTATCGAAGCCGGTGTGGTAAAAGTAAATGGACAGGTTATTACCGAATTGGGAACAAAAATTACTCGTGCCGACGAAGTTTTGTTTCACGACCAACCCATCCAATTGGAGAGCAAAGTTTATGTATTGCTCAACAAACCAAAAGGATTCGTAACCACAACCGATGATCCCGAAAACCGCAAAACGGTGATGGAATTGGTAAAAAGTGCTTGTCAAGAACGTATTTATCCCGTGGGACGCCTGGACCGTGGAACTACCGGCGTACTGCTATTGACAAACGATGGCGATTTGGCTTCCAAACTAACCCACCCCAAATACGAAAAACGAAAAATTTACCAAGTTTGGTTGGACAAACCGGTTGCCATGGAGCACATGCAAGCTATTGCCGATGGCATTGAGTTGGAAGATGGCGAAATACATGCCGATGCTATCAGTTATGTTACCGAAGAAGATTTGAGCCAGGTGGGTATCGAAATTCATTCGGGAAGAAACCGCATCGTACGTCGCATTTTCGAGAAATTGGGTTATCGTGTACTCAAGCTGGATCGGGTATATTTTGCGGGACTAACCAAGAAAAAACTATCGCGCGGAAAATGGCGTTATCTATCAGAACAAGAAGTAAATATGCTCAGAATGGGTGCATTCGATTAACCCTTTCAGAATACCGATTTATTTTTTAATCTGAAAAAAATCGTATAATTTTAAAAATTGAAACCAATTAATTAATATCGCTCCCAATTTTCTCGCAAATAAAGAAGATTAAAGGAGTTAATAGGATGAATATGAAACTATTAAAAAGAACAACGATAGCCGATGCATTAAAATCGGAACAAACAGGAAGAGAAATCAACGTGAAAGGTTGGGTTCGCACTCGTCGCGGAAATAAAAACGTAAGTTTCGTGGCTTTAAACGACGGAACTACAATCAATAACATACAGATAGTTATAGACATAGCACAATTTGGTGAAGAATACCTGAAACCAATCACAACAGGTGCCTGCATCAATGTAAACGGTATTTTGGTAGAATCGCAAGGACAAGGTCAATCTGTTGAAATACAAGCAAGTGAAATAGAAATATATGGTTCGGCAGACCCAACAACCTATCCGCTCCAAAAGAAAGGTCATTCGTTGGAGTTTTTGCGTGAAATAGCCTATTTGCGTCCGCGTACAAACACGTTTGGTGCTATTTTCAGAATGAGACACCACATGTCGTATGCCATTCATAAATATTTCAACGACCGGGGATTCTACTATTTTCATACACCAATAATTACCGCTTCGGATGCCGAAGGTGCCGGTGCCATGTTTGAAGTAACCACGCTCGACCAAAATAATTTGCCCAGAACCGAAGAAGGAAAAATAGATTTTTCGCAAGACTTTTTTGGCAGACAAACCAACCTCACCGTTTCGGGTCAGTTGGAAGGCGAATTGGGCGCGATGGCATTGGGTGCGATTTATACTTTCGGTCCTACATTTAGAGCCGAAAACTCCAATACTCCTCGCCACTTGGCAGAGTTTTGGATGATTGAGCCCGAAGTAGCCTTCAACGATATAGTTGATAACATGAATCTGGCAGAAGATTTCCTGAAATACCTCATTCGCTACGCGTTAGACAACTGCATGGAGGATATCGAATTTCTGACAAAAATGTACGACAACGAGTTGATAGACCGACTCAAATTTGTTGTGGACAACGATTTCATTCGTCTATCGTACACCGAAGGGGTTAAAATTTTGGAAGAATCGGGACACAAATTCGAGTTTCCCGTGCATTGGGGAACAGATTTGCAATCGGAACACGAACGTTATTTGGTTGAAAAACACTTCAAGTGCCCCGTAATTCTCACAGATTACCCCAAAGAAATCAAATCGTTCTACATGAAGCAAAACGATGATGGCAAAACCGTTCGAGCCATGGATGTATTGTTCCCCAAAATTGGCGAAATCATCGGGGGATCGGAACGTGAAGCCGATTACGACAAATTGATGCAACGGGTAAAAGAGATGGATATGCACATCGACCCCATTTGGTGGTATATAGATATTCGCAAATTTGGAACTGCACCGCACGCCGGTTTCGGACTCGGTTTTGAACGATTGATGCTGTTTGTAACCGGAATGACCAACATCCGCGATGTGATTCCGTTCCCAAGAACACCCAACAACGCGGAGTTTTGATTAGGATAGAGAAAAATTTTTAAATGAAAAAAATACGCAATTTTTGTATCATAGCGCATATCGACCACGGCAAAAGTACGCTCGCCGACCGATTGCTCGAATTTACTAAAACCATCGACAGCAAAGACCTGCAATCGCAGATGCTGGACAGCATGGATTTGGAGCGCGAACGTGGCATCACCATCAAAAGTACCGCCGTGCAGATGAAGTACCAATACAACGGCGAAGAATACACGTTGAATCTCATCGACACGCCCGGACACGTGGATTTCTCGTACGAGGTTTCTCGCTCCATTGCCGCTTGCGAAGGAGCATTGCTCATCGTGGATGCCGCGCAAGGCATTCAGGCACAAACCATTTCTAATGTTTATATGGCAATAGAAAATGATTTGGAAATAATTCCGATTCTCAATAAAATTGACTTGGAGAGTGCCATGCCCGACGAGGTAGAAGACCAAATAGTCGATTTGCTGGGTTGTCCGCGCACAGATATCATTCGCGCGAGCGGAAAAACCGGCGTGGGAATCGAAGAAATTCTGTCGGCCGTTATCGAGCGAGTACCCGCACCCAAAGGCGACCCCGAAGCTCCTTTACAAGCACTTATTTTTGACTCGGTTTTCAATGCTTTCAGAGGCATTATAGCCTATTTCAAAATAGTGAACGGCAGCATTTCGAAAGGCGATTTGGTGAAATTTGTGAATACCGGCAAAGAATATGATGCCGATGAAGTGGGCATTTTGCGATTGGGTATGGAACCACGTAAAACGGTAGAATGCGGAAACGTGGGATATATCATTTCGGGTATTAAAACATCGAAAGAGGTAAAAGTAGGCGACACCATCACGCATGTGAAACAACCTTGCGAAAAAGCCATCGAAGGATTTGAAGAGGTAAAACCCATGGTTTTCGCGGGAGTTTATCCCATCGAAAGCGAAGATTTTGAGAATTTGCGCGCTTCGCTCGAAAAGCTGCAACTCAACGATGCATCGCTCACATTTCAACCCGAATCGTCTGTAGCACTCGGTTTTGGATTTAGATGCGGATTTTTGGGATTGTTGCACATGGAAATCATTCAAGAGCGTTTGGAACGAGAATTTGACATGGATGTAATTACCACCGTGCCCAATGTTTCGTACAAGGTGTACGACAAAAAAGGCAATATGAAAGAGGTACACAATCCGGCAGGACTCCCCGACCCCACTCTTATTGAGCATATCGACGAGCCATACATTCGCTCATCCATCATTACCAACACCACCTACATTGGACCAATAATGACGCTCTGCTTGGGTAAGCGCGGAATACTTATCAAGCAAGAATATATTTCGGGCGACCGGGTAGAAATTATTTTTGATTTGCCGTTGGGAGAAATTGTAATCGATTTTTACGATAAGCTAAAAAGTATCTCCAAAGGTTATGCATCGTTCGATTACCATATCCACGATTTCAGACCATCCAAATTGGTAAAATTGGATATTTTGCTCAATGGCGAACCGGTGGATGCGCTTTCTACTCTAACGCATACAGACAATGCCCAATCGTTTGGACGCAGAATGTGCGAAAAGCTGAAAGAACTGATACCTCGTCAGCAATTTGATATTGCTATTCAGGCAGCCGTAGGTGCGAAAATCATTGCTCGCGAAACGGTAAAAGCCGTGCGAAAAGACGTTACCGCCAAATGTTATGGTGGTGATATTTCGCGCAAACGTAAGCTGTTAGAAAAGCAAAAAGAAGGAAAGAAACGGATGAAACAAGTTGGAAACGTAGAGGTTCCGCAAAAAGCGTTCTTGGCTGTGCTGAAGTTAGATTAAACAAATTTCTACGCACACTTCCTATTCTAGCTAAACAAAAAAGCTGCCTCCAAAGAAAACCAACTTTTGGAGACAGTTTTTTTATTTTTAGCGTATGTGGCGAGCAGCAAAATTATTGATTAAATGTATCGCCCTGACGCACATCGCCCGTTTGGAAACCTTTTTTGTACCAAAATGTTCTTTGAGCCGATGTACCGTGTGTAAAGGAATCGGGGACGGTATAACCCATCGATTTTTTTTGCAGCGTGTCGTCGCCCACGGCGGTTGTGGCACTAATGGCGGACTCCAAATCGCCCTCTTCAATTTGAATGGTTCGCATGCGATGCGCCTGATTTGCCCAAAGTCCGGCAAAAAAATCGGCCTGCAACTCCATTTTCACGTTCAACTTATTAAATTCGGCTTCAGGCACTCTGCCACGATATTGGTTCACTTGATCCAAGATTCCCAACAATTTTTGCACGTGGTGACCCACTTCGTGCGCTGTAACATAAGCAATTGCCATTTCCCCCCGAGCACCATAATCTCTTATCAGCTGATGGAAAAAATTTAAATCGATATACACCTTCTCATCTGCAGGGCAATAGAAAGGACCCACCGAAGCGGTAGCATGCCCACAACCCGAAGTGGTAGCATCCGTAAAAGTTACAAGCGTTGGAGCACGATAAGTCTGGTTCATTTGCGATTCAAAAATTTCTGCCCAAACATCGTTGGCACTATTGAAAACGCCAAGTGTCAGAATTTTTAAATCTTCGTTTTCGTTCACACGAGATGGGTCAATTACCTCTTCCGAACCTTGTCCACCCGTAATTCCACCTGCCATATTGAGTACTTGCAGCGGATTTTGCCCCAGCAGCAAGGCAATGACGGCAATTATGATAGCTCCAATACCACCAAAAGCAAATCCTCGCTTAGCGGTGCCACGACCGCGACGATCTTCATAATTTTTCGTACTGTCGTTTCTGTTAATCCATTTCATCTGTCGATTGTATTTTTTAATGTTTATTTTTTTCTGCTTAGTTCTCCTATAATCTTAAAACACAAAATAGTTTTTTTTGTTTTACAGAAATTGGTAAAAATGCTATTATTCCACTCTTTTTTTGTTAGTTGGTGTTTGCTTTTTTTATCCAATCGTTGGCAATATCGGCATCATAGCCCAACTGTTTTGCTTTTTCAAAATCAATTTTTGCTGCAAATTTATCAAACTGCTCCAGTCGCAATCGTCCGCGAAGGATATAAAAAAACGGATTTGCTTTTTCATCTCGTTCAATGGCTCTTATATCGGCAGCGGCTTTGGCTGTTTGCCCGGTGTTCAGATAACACTCGGCACGATTGAGATAATAAATGGAATTTGCCTCATATATTTCGGAAGCGATAATCTCGGAATAAATCATTTCGGCATTTTGCCAGTCGTTGTCCAATTTTAGCAAAAGTGCTTTACTCAGTTTGGTAAATAAGTCATTGGGAGCGACACGTTCAGCAGAGGCAAAATCGGTTTCTGCCTGAGCACGATTTCCTTGCTGCAGATAAAGCAATCCGCGACGGTAAAGTGCTTCGGTATCTGACGAATCTATTTGCAACAAGGCGTTGTAGTCTTCCAAAGCATCGTCAAAACGCTCCATCTCTACCAAAAGCGAAGCTCTGTTATGCAAAACCAACGGTGCATTTTCCGTGTTGCTCAAAGCTGCTGTGAAGGAAATATATGCTTCGTTGTACATTTGTAGTTGACGTTGAATAATGCCTTGATTGAGCAACAGAACAGAATTGTTTTTATTAGTCGGATCACTTGCCATGGCATTGTTCAAAGCAAGGGAAGCACTATCGAGTTGGTTTGTCTCAACAAATTGCATGGCTTTGGATATCCATTTGTCGTAATCGGTGGATTGAGCCCGGAGAGACAAAGCTGAAAAAAACAGAAAAACACAATAAATATATTTCATACCGATAAAATTATTGAATAAAACAGAAACCTACCCAAAATAGGCATCTCGATTGCAAATGTAAACTCTTTTTTTGTATTTTTGTTTACTTAAAATGGTAAAGTGGCGAAAAATGCGATAATTTCTGTTCAATTTTGCAACCTTTTGCCTGTTTTTTATCTGACAGCTAATCAATAAACATAATAACGAAACGATATGCAATTTATTCAAACTACCAATTTAGTCGATTCTCTTCAAATGCAACTGCAACAGGCAACCACCAATCCCACCTTGGGAAAACTGCTAAAAGATGGTAATTATGAAACTTTTGCTGAGAATATTCTGGTTTGGTCCATAGATTTTGCCGGTCGTTTGGCTTTTGCTTTCATCTTGTTTGTAGTTGGACGATTTCTGATTGGCAAACTCAGTAAAATTATCCGTCGAATCATGGACAAACGCATGATGGACAAAACATTGAAAGGTTTTCTGGATAGCGTAATCATTACGTTGCTCTACGTAGCACTGTTGCTGATAATAATTAATACCGTAGGTACAAAAACCATTTCAATTGCAGCCCTCATTGCATCGGCAGGGTTGGCCATTGGCTTGGCGGTGAAAGACAATTTGGCAAATTTTGCCGGCGGGGTAATGATATTATTCAACAAACCATTTCGCACGGGCGATTATATTACGGCACAAAGTTTGGAAGGTACGGTCGAAAATATTGGTATTCTTTATACAACGCTCAAAACATTCGACAACAAAACTATTTTTATCCCAAACGGACCACTTTCTACCGGAAATATTATCAACAATAACAGCAAAGATGGGTTGCGCAGAACCGATATCACCGTGAATATGGAGTACGGATGCGATATTGACGAAGTAAAAAGTTTGTTGATGGATATTGCCAACCAACATCCGTTGGTACTGGACAATCCCGTCCCTTTTGCTCGCATGACCAAGATGAATAACAGCTCGGTAGATTTCACTTTCAGAGTTTGGACACGAATTGACGATTTTTGGGGTGTAAATTGGGATTTAAATGAAACCATTTACAAACGACTTAGTGAAAAAGGACTAAACGTTCCATTCCAACAAATGACCGTTCACATAGCAAATGACAACAAATCGGCACCGGAGTAGCACTTTTTGTACAAAAAATCATTACAAATATTTCTAATTTCAAAAAAAACATTACCTTTGTAGTCGAATCTACAATTACTCAACGAAAACATACTTCTGTTTTTCGACTTGGGTATCAAAAAAGAAATCTACAGTTCTTTAGTTTTTATCAAGATTTTATCGCACTCATTTTTTTGATAATCCTAATAACTTTTTAAACAAACAAATTATTTTTTTCAGCTGTTATTGATATGCTTTTTTTGCTCGTTTCTGCAAGTTTTGTTCTCAACTGTTGTGCCTTACATTCATTGGGTTGATACAAAAAGCATCTTAAAGAATAAAATCAGTACAGAAAAAAAACATTTCAGACAGTTTCTAAAAAAATCAACATTACTTATTCAATTGACAACCATAAAAGTATCAAAATACATTTCAAATGGCATATAATATCATCGAGCTTAACGAAAAGCTAACCAAAGATTTACGCGCACTTGCCAAAGACATGGGCATAAAAAGACCTGACGCTTACAAAAAAGAAGAGTTAATTTACAAAATTCTGGATGAGCAGGCTATTGCCGGAACCAAAAATCTGAATTTGAATGACAGTCCAAAAAAACAAGATTTCAAACACAAACCCATAAAAAAGGACAAAGAAAAAGCACCCAACGTGCCTACAAATAGACCCGAAAAACCAATCGAGAACAATACTTCTTTTGCTAACAACCAAAAAGAGAATCGATTGGCAAAGTCGGAAATTAAACTATTGGAGAAAAAATCGGAAAACAGACCAATACAACAGCCACAACAGGTAAACAAGGAAAAACCCGAAGTGCAGCAACAAAACCAACCGACGGACACTACGCCCAAAACAACTGTAGAACCGATCAAAGAACAAACCAAACCGACTGCATCCGAAACCAATGTACAAAAGCCGACACAGCTGGTGTTTCGCTCCAGTAAATTTCGCGAACGCGAAAAAAAAACGGAAACTCCGCCCATCACTCTACCTCCGGTAGTAGCGGAAGGAGCATCGGATGAGGAAGCTAAACCAACGATAGATTTTCAAAAAATTGCTTCGGAAGAGAAAACCTCGCTGTTGCAAGAATTGGTTACGCCTGCTCCCATTCAGCCACGTCAGCAACAAGCACAATCGCAACAGCAGCAACCACAAGCTGCACAACAAATGAACGGGTCAAAACAACCATCGCAGCCACAAAATAATTCACAGCAAAAAGAGAAAGAACCGGCTTACGATTTCGACGGAATATTAAATACTTCGGGTGTATTGGAAATAATGGGCGACGGATACGGATTTTTGCGCTCATCAGACTACAACTATATGTCGTCGCCCGATGATATTTATGTATCGCAATCGCAAATTCGCCTGTTTGGACTCAGAACCGGAGATGTGGTAGAAGGACCGATTCGTCCGCCGAAAGAGGGCGAAAAATTCTTCCCGCTGGTAAAAGTAGATAAAATTAACGGACGCAAACCCGACGACGTGCGAGACCGAGTGCCTTTCGACCACTTGAAACCGCTCTTCCCCGACGAAAAATTCAACCTGACAAAAGGACACAACGACAATCTTTCGTGTCGCGTGGTAGATATGTTTTCGCCCATCGGCAAAGGACAACGAGGACTGATTGTGGCACAGCCGAAAACGGGTAAAACCATGTTGCTGAAAGATATAGCCAATGCCATTGCCGATAACCACCCGGAAGTGTACATGATAATTCTGCTTATCGACGAACGCCCCGAAGAAGTTACCGACATGGAGCGCAGCGTGAATGCCGAGGTGATTGCATCTACCTTTGACGAACCGGCAGAACGCCACGTGAAAATTGCCGATATTGTGCTCAACAAAGCACGCCGCTTGGTAGAATGCGGACACGATGTGGTTATTTTGTTAGACTCCATCACACGCTTGGCACGCGCCTACAACACGGTTCAACCGGCATCGGGCAAAGTGCTTTCGGGCGGTGTGGATGCCAATGCTTTGCAAAAACCAAAACGCTTTTTTGGTGCAGCACGTAATATCGAAAACGGCGGTTCATTGACTATTATTGCCACGGCTCTTACCGAAACCGGCTCAAAAATGGACGATGTTATCTTCGAAGAATTTAAAGGAACGGGCAACATGGAGTTGCAATTAGACCGCAAACTTTCCAACAAACGAATTTTCCCTGCCGTGGATATTGTTGCTTCGAGCACACGCCGCGACGAGCTGCTTTTGTCGGAAGAAACACTCAACAGAATGTGGGTATTGCGCAATTTCCTTTCGGATATGAACTCGGTTGAAGCGATGGAATTCCTTCTAACTCGCTTACGCAGAACCAAGAACAATGAAGAATTTTTGATTTCGATGAACGATTAACAACAACGTTCTCCAACAAATAATAGAAAAAACAGCAAAACAAACTTGCTGTTTTTTTGTTTTCATATACAAAAGAGTGCATGTAACATGTTCAACGAAAACGATTACGAAAAAGAGCTAAAAACCATCGATATAGAAAAAGCAAATAAACTGGGAATTTCACTTTTAATTCCGGTATTTCTGTTTTTTACCGCGCTGCATTTCATTTTGTGGAAAGATGAGTTGCTGCACTATTTTCGCAACGAATTTACCATAATGGATGCAGTAAGAAATTTGGGGTTGTTTTTTATAGCCATGCTTCTCGGAATTGTGCTGCACGAACTCATTCACGGCATCTTTTTCGCCATGTTTGCAAAAAGGGGA
Organism: uncultured Dysgonomonadaceae bacterium; assembly: GCA_964631255.1. Taxonomy (GTDB): domain Bacteria; phylum Bacteroidota; class Bacteroidia; order Bacteroidales; family Dysgonomonadaceae; genus JBGZFC01. Next base: position 13,193 of record CAZVWS010000033.1, read on the forward strand.
TTTCGGTCAATCCGTTTTGGCGTTTTGTGGCAGTATTTAGCTCCCTATTGCCATTGCAAAGAGCCACTTCAGATAAAACATTACCGGTTAGGCGCGCTTGCTCCGGCAATATTTTTAGGTGTTATCCCCACAATAATCGGATTAGTTATCGGCAGGTATTTGATAACTTTTTTGGGAATATTTTTTATCGTAGCTGCCATCGGCGATTTCATGGTTATTTATCTACTCAAAGATGAAAAATCTACCGATTATGCGCAAGACCATCCATCGGAAGCGGGATGTTATATTTTTAGAAAAAAAGTGATTTAAAATAACGTAAACAAAAATGAAAATCCATTCAACCAATTACACCAATACGTTTATTGAAGTGGCAGAAGACACGAAAGCTACGAGAGGCGAAATTCCACCGATAAAAAAAGAAAAATCGGTTGCCAATTACCAATACGAAATAATCAGCGAAAATCCGTACCTATTTGATTCTGACGATGTGCTATTTCGTATTCACGCCACACGAAACGCGATAAACGAAGAAAATTATGCCGAAGAGCGGGCTCTATTTTTCTCGAAAGGACAACCTTGTTTTCGGACATCGCCACTCGCCAAACGTTACGGCTGGGGTATTCATCACAACGAAAACGGCAAAATCGCCATTTACGGAATGGAAACCGAGGAGTATAAAAATTTGCTCGCCGACAGTCGCATCCAAAAAATGAAAGCGATGCGAAGCACGAAGAAATAGTTATTTCCAAATACTGTCGGGATAGGTTACATCTGCCAGAAAGAGCGCGTGCCCCGGAACGGAATCGCCTGCAACAGCACGGTTTTTGGCTTCAATGATGCGGCGCAAACCTCGTTCATCCAATCGTCCCCTACCCGCTTCCAAAAGTGTTCCCACAATGGCACGCACCATGTTGCGCAAAAAGCGGTTGGCACGAATGGTAAAAATAAAATCGTCGCCATCCTGCTCCCAATGAGCAAATTCTATCACACAATTATTGGTTTTCACATCGGTATGCAGCTTGCTGAAACTGGTAAAATCGCGGTATTCTTTCAAGATGGGACACAGCGCATTCATAGCCTCCACATTGGGTTGGAAGAAAATACGGTATTTTTGCTCGCCGCCAAACACATCTTTTTTGGTTGTCAAGTAGTAATGATAGGTCCTCGAGGTTGCAGAAAATCGGGCATGCGCATCCTCAACTACTTGGCGGATATTATGGATAGCGATGTCGCGAGGCAGAAAACTATTTAGTTTTTGCACCAATTGATTTTCGTCCAATTTGTTATGACCGTTCCAATCAAAATGGGCAATCATTTTTCGGGCGTGCACACCGGCGTCGGTTCGTCCGGCACCCACTACGTCAATCTTTTCTCGTAAAATAGTGGAAAGGGCATTTTGCAACGTCTCTTGCACACTGTTGCCGTTGGGTTGAATTTGCCAACCTACGTAGTTTTTCCCGTTATATGAAAGTGTGATAAAATAGCGCATCCGGTTTTTCGGAATAGAATGTAGAAAAAAAAATTGTAGAAAATCGAATTTGATTTATCGCACTGTTATATGGAAACAAGCCTGTTTGCGTTCGTGTTTCACATAGCAGCGTTCTTTCTGTTTGAAATCGAAAAGCACTTGTGCCAAAACCAATTTCAATCGTTCGGGCGAAACAATGTTTGCCGAATCGGGATCGACCTGTTCAAATCGTTTCCACGAAATATCAAACGTGGTGCCATACCGATGCGTAGAATTTTCGCTGGCATTGATATTTCTCCTGCTCAGCGTGGACATATCATCATCGGTGCGTAGCACACTGGTAAGATAGAGCCGATGCATGGGAATATTTTTACTATAAAGTGAATCGCGAAAACTTTGCGCAATATCGATGAATAATTGAGTTGCCGCCGGCACTAAAAAAGGAATGGAGTGCGTCAGATTGTAGATGCGGTACAACTCCAATGCATCGGGTAAGCGAACCAGTTCGTTTTGTAGATGCAAAGTGTCGTTACGCGACGATAAAGGTGAAACTCCATTTTCTAAAGCTGCCGCCAAATGCAAATCTTGCAAGTCGTTAAATTCTTTGTTGTAATTCCCCGTGAATCGTTGTTTTCTGACCGAAAGCGAATGAGGAATCAGTTCGTCAATTTGATTGGTGTTTGCTTCGCTTTTTTTACAAGATGGCAGCAACAAAACCAACAAAAGTAAGACACAAAAAAGCGGATGTATTTTGTTTGTCATACAAAAAGTTTACTTATTCATTTCGCGCAACTTAATTTTGGTAAGAATCTGTTTGGTATTCAATGGAAAATCGCCTTCCATCATCCACGAATAGTAGCTCGGTTCGTTGCGAAAAACTTCGGTAACGGCTTTGCCCTTGTGTTTGCCAAAATTGAAAACCTCTACTCCTTTTTCGTCAAAGACCATTCTTCCACCAAAATCTACATTGTTGTTGAAGCTGGAATATTCTTTCGAAAGTGTTTCTATATCGTTTGTCAAATCGGGATACCTATCTAATTGTGATTTCAACACCTCGTAGGTTGCAACCGTATCTGCTTCGGCAGAGTGGGCGTTATCTAAGGTTTTATCGCAATAAAATTTGTAGGCGGCTTCTAAAGTACGTTGTTCTTTTTTGTGAAAAATGATTTGTACATCCACAAATTTGCGTTTGCTCATATCAAAATCTACCCCCGCGCGAAGAAATTCTTCGGCAAGTAACGGCACATCAAATCTGCTCGAATTGAATCCTGCAATATCGCACCCTTCCATCATTTCTGCCAACGATTTGGCTATCTGTTTAAAAGTGGGACAATCTCTCACATCGTCATCCGTAATACCGTGTATGGCAGTTGCTTGTGCCGGAATTGGCATTTCCGGATTGATGCGTCGCGATTTCACTTCTTCTTTTCCGTCGGGATACACTTTCAGAAGTGCTATTTCCACAATTCTATCTTTTACGATATTGATGCCCGTTGTTTCCAAATCGAAAAAAACGAGGGGATTTTTCAGGTTCAGTTTCATTGTTTATGAATTATTTTTTTAACGGATTAACACCTCTTGTTAATCATTCAACATCATGGGCATGAGCAATGTAAGGACTTCTTCGTTCTCCTCGTTTTCAACCGGCAAAATAATACCCGCTCTGGATGGGTCCGAGAGTTCTATCTTCACATCTGCCGATGCAATGTTATTCAGAATTTCTATCAAGAAAAGTGCTTTGAAGCCAATATTCATCACGGTACCGGCATATTCGCATTGGATTGTTTCTTCTGCCGATGTCAGAAAATCAATATCTTGGGCAGTTATTACCATTTTTTCGTCCGACAATTGTAATTTGACCAAGTTGCTCGACGGATTGGAGAAAATGCTCACGCGTTTGAGCGCATTTATCAACATTAATCTGTCCAAAGTAACGTGGTTGGGATTGTTGGAAGGGATTACGGAGTTGTAATTGGGATAGCGGCCTTCTACAAATCGACAAATCATGATTACATTTTCCATTTTCACATGGGCGTTGTTTTCGTCAAATTTGATTTCTACCATTCCGGTTTCTCGTGGCAGAAGCGACTTGAGCAAATTGGCAGGTTTTTTTGGCAAAATGAACGATGAGCGTCCTTCTCCTTTTACCTCGCTATTGGTTACACGCACCAGTTTGTGCCCGTCGGAAGCAACAAATGTAATATTATCGGCTGTGATGTCAAAATAGATTCCGTTCATCACGGGACGCATTTCGTCGTCGGCAGTAGCAAAAACGGTTCTGTTTATTCCGTCAAACAGTATTTGAGCGGGGATATTTAGTGTTACTGAGTCTTCTTTTATATCTTTTGGATTGGGAAATTCATCGCCTTTTGAACCAATAAAATTGTATTTTCCGTTGTGGTAATAGATGAAGACTTCCAACGTTTCGTCGTTGATATCAAACGTGAGCGGTTGGTCGGGAAGTTCGCGAAGCGGTTCTAACAAATTTTTAGCGTTAATAGCCAAAGAACCTTTGCCTTGCGACTCTTCTACTTCTGCTTTTGTTTCTAATCGGGTATCGTTGTCGGCAGCAATAATTGTGAGAACATTGTCGTTCAGATTCAATAAAAAGCAGTCCAAAATGGGTAGTGTATTTTTGGCACTGATTACTCTGCTTATTGCTTGCAAATGATGCAAAAACGTTGCGCTTGATATTTTAAATTTCATAATGCGTGAGGTTTTTTATTTTGTTTGTTATTCGTTTTCTTCGTAATTGGTTGAGATATTGTTTCGTTCTAATAGCTATAATACCTTTATATATACTTGTATGTTGGTTTGTATAGACGTTTTGCCATTTTTTTCTCAAAAAAACATCTCCATATAAATAGCAAATATACAAAATTATCTGCTTTAAAAAGGTCTGTTGTGGCGATTTTTTTTGAATGTTGTTCAAAAATCATTTTTTCTTGCTTCGCGGATGGTATTCTATGATTTCTTGCCGAAGAAAATTGCGGTCGATGTGTGTATAGATTTCTGTGGTTGTAATTTTTTCATGTCCCAACATCTCTTGTATTACCCGGATATTTGCTCCTCGCTCCAACAAATGGGTTGCAAACGAGTGCCTGAAAACGTGCGGACTAATTTGTTTGGTAATTCCTGCCATTTCGGCATATTTTTTCACATAGTAAAATACGGTAATGCGTGATATAGGTGTGCCTCGTCCACCAATAAAGACAACGTCTTCGCTTCCTTTTTTTATTATTTGTTGCGAACGATAGTACAAGTAATTGTTTATCTTCTCAATTGCTATTTCCGATATAGGCACGAGCCGTTGTTTTCGTCCTTTTCCTTGTACTCGGATGAATCCTTTTTCGAGAAAAAGATCCGAAAATTTGAGGTTGGTTACTTCTGACACGCGCAAGCCACAACTATAAAGAGTTTCAATGATGGCATAATTGCGTGTGCCTTCGGCAGTAGAAACATCGATACATTGCAACAGCAAATCTATCTCTTGCAATGACAAAACTACGGGCAATTTCAGTCCTATTTTGGGCGACTCTAACAATTCGCTCGGGTCAGTTTGGATATAATCGTCTAATAGCAGAAAGTTGAAAAATGATTTTATGCCCGAAATAATTCTTGCTACCGAGCGTGCACCTATACCTTGGTCATATACTTGCGCTAAAAATTGCTCCAAGTGTTGCAACTTGACTTCGCGAATCGGAATTTGGTCTGAATCAATAAAAGCCAACAACTTTTGCAAATCGGTAAGATAGGCATCGATGGTGTTTTTCGATAGTTTTTTTTCCAACAAAAGATATCGTTTGTACTTTTCGACAACCGTTTGCTTTGCCATTTTGCTATTTTGTTTGGATTTTGTCAATCAGGCGTTTTGCTTCAGCAATATCACTTTTTATTAACTGAATAATTCTCATCTCTTCCTCTTTACTAATATCTTGTTTCACTTCCAATCGCAGGAGCATATCAACCAACTCATCGTTACCAATCATTTTGAAAAGCGGCATCATTTTGTGCGAAAGATGTGCTTTTTGCAAGGTGTCATTCTTGTCAAATGCCACTTGAAGTGCCGACAAGTTTTGGGTGGTTTCTTCCTGAAACGAGTTGAGTATGGCTAGTGAACTGGCTGTGTCTTCTTTCACAAAATCGATTAGATTAAAAACTGAACCGTGCGATTTTGGTTCGGTATTTTGGTTTTCCGATGCTTGTTTGTTCACATATTTATCAATGAAACCGGAAATAGTGGATAAATCGAACGGTTTGGGCAAGAAGTCGTTGAAACCGTGGTTACGAATATCTTTCAGCGAAATTTCGGAATTGGCAGACAGGGCAATTTTGGGCGTTTCCAGATTGAGTTCAGACATTTTTTTTACCAATTCCAAGCCGTTCATATTGGGCATTTGGATATCGATAAATATTATGTCAAACTTCTGCTTGTTGAGAATTTTTACTGCATTTTCGGGCACATTTTCGGTTGTAACTCGCATATTTTTAAGCTTTAATAACTCCGAAAGCATGGTTAACTGCATGGGGTCGTCATCGATAGCTAAAACCGAAATTCCATCTAATTTGACATTGTTGGTTTTTGAGGCAGCACTTTTATTGGCAGCGGGCATATTTTTCTCTTCAAGAGGCAACCACACAATAAATTGCGAACCTTTGTTCAATTCAGATTCCAATCGGATGGTACCATTCAGTTCGTGGATTAATCCTTTTACAATGGCAAGCCCCAAACCCACACCTTCTATTTTATGGTTGGAGTAGGCTTTATTGAGTTGCTTAAATTCTTGAAAAATAAGCTCTTGGTCTTCTTTGGCAATACCATAACCGGTATCTTTCACGACAAATTGAATCCCGCTGTTCTCCACCCCGCAACGGACTTCTACAAAACCTTTGGGAGTGTATTTGATGGCATTGGAAATGATGTTTTGGAACACTTTCCGAAGCATGTACGGGTCAGAAAACACATAAAAATTGGTTGGAATATTGTTGTTGTATTTCAGTTCCAAATTTTTGGTATGTGCTATCGGTACAAAGTTATTTATCACGTCGTTACACAACTCGTGCAGGTTGAAGGTAATCTCTTTTTTAAGCCACAAACCATCGTTAAGTTTTCGGGTATCCAACAAATCGGTTACCAAATCCAGGATATGGTTGGTAGAGTTTTTCATATTTTGCAGGTATTTCCGCTTTTTATCTACACTGTGGTCGCTCGATAGCAATTCGATATAGCCTTGAATGGAACTGATGGGAGCTTTTATATCGTGCGAGATTGCCAGCATCAGTTTCTCACGCAACTCAAGCAGGTCTTTAATTTTTTTGTTGGACGATTCCAACTTTTCTCTGTAACGGATATCTCTGTTTATATCGATTATAAACATCAATCCGAAGATGAGCGCGATAGCAATAGCCACCCAAGAAACACGAAACACGGTTTTTTGCGATTTGGACAACACCAATTCTTTATCATGAATTAGTTGAATGGATTTGTTCAGTTCTTCCAACTCTATCCCTTTTAGTAATTCGTTTATTCTGGTGGCAAGCAACGTATTGGTGTTATTCATTGCCACCTGACGGAGAAAGAGTTGGTATTGTAGATTTTTTTGTTTGTCCAAATCCAATTTCTCGGTGTAT
>CAZVWS010000033.1:20301-22792 GCA_964631255.1 uncultured Dysgonomonadaceae bacterium
CCAACACGAGCGAGAAATTTTCTTGGGTTATTTGCGGTCGGTTATCTACAATAACGGTCGAGTCTTGTACTCCCGCAAAAGCATCGCGAAGCCGTCCGAACAATCGTTTTTGTTCGCCTTTTATAACAGTTGTATCCGAATTTTCTTCGGTAATAAAAACATTGTTTCGCGCCATGAGCTCATCAATATCCTTATTTACTTTGCGCGGCAAAAAGGAGCTAACCGTGCTGCTTTTTATGGTTGGCGCTTGGCGTATGGAATCTAAAAGTGCGGTTATTTCTTTCAGATTTTTCTCTTTTTTGTCGAGCAACAGAATAATGGTGTCTAACTTGTTGATTCGTTGTGTTTCGTTGGTCAAACTTTTAAGTGTGTCCAAATCTGCGAAAATTTGTGGTCTTATGTCGTTGTATTTATCGAAATACTGATATGCTTTTTCGGTAGTTATCAGGTGTTGCGTGCACTCCAATTCAAAAAGTTTGGAGATAGTATTGCTTACGATGACCAACTCTTTTAAATCTTCGCCTTTTGTTTTTCGCTCAGAAAAATCGACCAAATTATTGTAGATGTGCACAATACCATATATCATCACGATAAAGAGTAGCAGATACCCTACAATAACTATGTTTTTTATATTGTTGAAAAGGCGGATTTTTTTCATACCACAACGTGCAAAAGGTTGAATTAGTTATTGTCTAATTTGTAGAGCTTTATTTTGTTGTACAACGTTTTTCTATCAATATTCAAAATGGACGATGCAATGGTTTTATTTCCTTTTGCAATTTCGAGTGCCTCTCTTATTTTGTCTTTTTCGTAATTTTCCTTTCTCAAATTCAGCACAGTATTGCCATTTTCGGCAGCCGGGGTATTGGGTGTATCAACAGTTGGCAGCGTTTTCTGAAACAAATACGGAATTACTTCGGGTTTTATCTCATTTCCTTCGGTATGCAAAACTGCTTTAAAAATGGTATTTTTCAGTTCCTGAATATTTCCCGGCCAAGGATAAGCAAGCAAACTGTCGATTACTTTCGTATCCATTTGTTGGATATTTTTGTTGGTTTCGTTATTTGCAAATCGAATAAAATGGTTGGAGAAAAAGAGTATCATTTCTTTGTTTCCATGCAATCGGGGAAGCTCTATTGTTTTATCAAACAGGTTGTATAATTTGGGAAGAAGTATTTTTTTCAGCTCTGCCAACGTAGCGTCGCTGCCCAAAATACATTGCCGATAATCCTTGTCTTTGTTCTGTTTTAGTATATTTTTCAATAGTTGGTTTTGATTGTTCGAGCATAAAGCACTCACGTTTTTGACGAACAAAACACCGCCTTTTGCCATTTCAAAATAATCATCGATGGTTGGCAAATCGGAGTTGTTTGGCATCAATTTATTTTTCAAAGCCACTTCGTTACAATCCAAAATCACGAAAGGTTTCATGGTGTCGGCTTTCTTCTCAAAAATTTGTTTTGCCAACGATAATTTACCGGTGCCTTTATCGCCCACAACCAACAAATGCGAGTTGCTCATTGCCACATCGTAAATCGATTCGGATATCTCTTTGTATTTGTCAAGTGGCGGAAAATGGAAATCGTTGGATATTTTCTTCAACTCTTTTTGGTTGTGTTGCATTTGAAATGCCTCTTCAATTTTGGCATATAAAACATCCGGTTCAATTGGTTTGGCAATATAATCTACCGCCCCCGATTTCAATGACTCCACGGCAGTTTCTACATCGGCAAAGCCGGTCATCATGATAACCAGAATATCTGAGTCGATTTTTTTTATCCACGATAAAAATGTAAACCCGTTTGTTTCGGGCATTTGAATATCTGAAAGTATTAAATCAAATGGTTTGTTCTTCACTTTTTCTTTGGCTTCTTCTACGCTAATCGCCGTATCCACTTTGTAGTTCTTTTTTATTAACCACGATTTAAGCATCAGACAAACCGTTAAATTATCATCCAATATTAAAATACGCTTCATTAATTTTACTTTTTATTTGGTTGGTTTACAAAAACCCAACTCATTTTTCATGTCAAATAATTATATTGACAGGCTCCAACACTTTGCCTGCTTCATATATGAACGTTACTTGTTATTTTCTTTTTACAGATACGAAGATAAAAAAAATCTGATAAACGAAGAATTATTTCTCGGCAGATTTTTCTTTTTCCAACTCTTTGGGTATCATTATTGCCGCGTAAAGCAAAAAAACTGCTCCCGCAATGGTTGCCAATGGCCAAGAATTATTGTCGGTGAACATCAAGTACGCCGACACTGCCAATAGCATGCACGATATGATTTGAAAATTGAATAGCCTTTTGCCTCGAATGCTTTTCCCCGGATAGGGTGCGTATGCCGTAGCCAAGAAAAGAGCCACCACGCCAACTATCATAACCCATTTTGCTATTTCGGGAACAAAAATATGCCCCGCGGCGGCTACCAAAATGCATATTGCACCCACTTTATATACCAAACTGCTATTGATTTTCATCCT
>CAZVWS010000034.1:0-22398 GCA_964631255.1 uncultured Dysgonomonadaceae bacterium
AAATGCTACTCCGATTGCCATATTTTTCTTGTTTTATAAATTATTTTTCATCTTAAATCTATTTTTAATCCCAATTCATTCTTCATATAAAGAACTACTTCGGCATTTCCTTTTGCATCATCCAGCGGATGGTGCGTGTACGGTGTTTTTCGTAAATGATGCCAGTTTGCATGCGTATCTTTTACCAGTCCACAGTATAAATCCACCAATCTCCTTGAAGAATAACCAAACGGATTTCGTCCTAAGAAATGATGGAAATACCAGCAGATAAACATCCAGTCAAAACCGTTGTTATCACTAATGAATATCGGTTTTCCTGTTGAATTCTCCGTTATCCATTTTTCAAATTGAAGCATTACGTCCTTAGGATTGTCAAATTGCAACGTTTCTTCCCGGCTAAAACCTGAAATGTCAAGTGCCTCTTTGTGATAATTCTCTGAAATGGGTTTCAACTTCCCGTAGAAAGTTTTATCAAGATTATTATCCACCACCACAGCGCCAAAACTAATCATTGAAAAGTCTCCGGGAATAAGGCCATCTGCTTCAATATCAACTGAAATGTATGTCATGATTAATCTTGTATTTGAAATCTTATTTTGTTTATTTCTTTTAGAATATCTACATGTTCTTCTACAAGTTTCATGGCGTTTCTAATCACAAAATATGTTGCTTCCTTATTCCAAGTTGGAATATCTTTATTGTCTTTTGGGAATTTAACCTTTAATTTGTCAATTTCATCTAAAATCTGATCTTTATTTTCACTTGCAAGAAAACTAAATTCCATAGAATATTGTTTTTGTTGTGTCGGTGCATAAAACATATATGCTCTTTTACCATTTCGAGTTAGAGAAATATAATCTTTTGCATAATTTAATTCGTAATCATTATCTTCGTCTTGTTTTGTTAGTAAATCCTTAATCGTATTCACAGAATCAATCATCCAACGATATTCATTTTCCCATGTTATTTGGTATTCTAAATTCTTATCTTTATTGTCCATAACAAAGTCAATTATTTCTTTGTGTTGTTCATAGATTTCATTTGCCAACTTTGTAGCATTGTCATTATTTGTCCCCATAATTTCACTTTTTAATGTTGTTAAGTAATCTGTTATATATGTTTTTATTAAAAAATTATCTGTTGCTTTTGCTAAATATTCTATATGTTTTATTATTCCTTCGTATGAATATTTATACCATGTATTCGTGTCATCATTTTTAGGAGGATTTCCAAAAGGAGTAAGATAGACAAAGATTTTTTCGTAATTAGCATCATATATCTTTTCAATGTACTCTTTATAGTTTTTTAATTGATTATCGCTATCCACACTATCTATTTTATTTTCAATACATATAACTATTTTTTTATGAGATCCCTTTTTATTGTCTCCACTTCTTTCAGTATTATTAAATATGACTAATATATCTATAAATCTTTTGTAAGTCTTTTTATAATCAGAAGAAATACCTTCTTTGATATTATTAGAAATATCTTCATTGGTATAATAATAGGGAAATTCCCTTTTTACTTCCACATTGTCAAAATTCAACTTTCCTATTTCTGTGATTTTCAATTTACTTCCTTTTTCTAATGCCAAATCACGCAATACTCTTATTAAAAATCTATTACCTAATCCATGTGTGCCATTCGGGTCAAGAAGCCAAGCTAAAAAATTGGAATGCCTAATTTCCATTCTATGTGCTCCAAGAATTTTGAAAATATTAGGTTTTTGTAATTCTATTTCCAATTTTTCAAGGTTATCATCTTCCAATAGATTTTTGTATAGTCCCTCATATTTATTTATATCATTTGTATCGTCTACCATAATTTTTATTTTTTTTAATTTGTATTTATATTCAATTAAACTTGTATTATTATTCTTTTCTGCTATTTCTTACTAATTTCTGTTTCTCTCCGTTTTTTTCAAATTGAACATCCCTTTATATATATGTAACAGGAGAAATATTTAGTTTTATTATTAATAAATGTTAATTCATTGAATATCAGAAGTACAACTAAAGTTAACAATTCCTGTTTTAATTTTATTTAACTATTGTGCCTTTTTGTGCATATATTTTTACAAATTCGTAATGTCTTTTTCAATTAATACGTATTTAGCTTTAATATCCTCGGCTGTATAAAAATTCAGCAAATCTATTTTAGATAATGTGCCTTGACTTAAAAAGCGTTTCAAATATTCCTGATTAAACTCCATAAGCAATATCGATTTCTCGAGTTGTTTCAAGATATCTTTGTTGTTATCAATGTTTTTTTGAACAAGTGTTTTAATCGTAAGTACTTCGTTGATATCTTTAATGATACGGTTTACCATGATTGCCAGTAAATCCTTATCCAATTCAATTTCTTTTGCATTCAAAACTATATCACGAGCCAGCATATACGCGATGGCTAAATTGCTGTAATCTCCCTTTTGAGAATTAACGATCGCTACAAAACCGATTTCCGGTATATAGCCGACATTATCAAAGACTTTTAATACTGATTTGTCTACCAGCGAAATATCAAAAACAATTAAACTTACTTTGCTGCCCCTGTTGGCTTGCGCTTCTATCAGCTGGCTCCATGCGGTATCTGATTTTTTTGTAAAAACATCTTTACTTGCTATTTCCCCCAACTGGACGCTTTTGTCAAACTTACATTCAATGGCAATTAATCCTGATTTCCATTCACTTCACAAATAATATCTCCTGTTTTATTCTTGGGTAAATTGCCTGCTGTGTTGCCGGTTAATGATGCCTTGTCTTTAAGATTTTTATCTGCAAAATATTGATTAAGAAACTCTGCAATGTCCTCTTCCGCCAAAGTCCCTTTAACCGATGACTTGTAAAACAATTCTTTTTTCATGTCAAAAATCATCTTGAGACTTTCGAGCTCTGTTCCTAATTCATTGCTCGTTTTCGACAAAAATGCTGATAATCTGTCTTCCATTAGTGCCAACACACCAATGTATAGCGCTTTGACTAATTTTTCATCTCTTTCGTTAGCTGCAAGTTTGTTAAAGTAGTTGAAAACAACATTGTTCTCGATTTCAAAGTCTTTAATTTCAACTCTTTGTAGTTGTTGGTTTAATTTAATGATTGCCATAGTTTGTGTTTTTATATGTAATTATTACTTTTAAAAATTGATTATTATTCGGCGACATATCTTAACTTTGTGTTTTCAATTTGGACTTGCTCTATATACTACTCCCACTTATTTGGACTGTTTTTCTATGTTAAGATAGTTTTTCTAAATTTTTAAGCCACGTTTGCATAATAACAATTAGCGGGAGTTTTGAAATTCAAGGATTGATGCGGACGTTCTTGGTTATAAAACCGAAAGTATCTGTCCAAACCTTTCCACAAAGATAAGCCATCTTCGTAAACTTTCAAGTAAATGTGTTCCTATTTTTAGAGCCGGGAAATCTGATAAATGATAGAAGATAAAAGATAAAAGAATCAAGACACAAGACTTTTAGACTATTGTTCTAAAATGTATATGCATTCGTTGAGCAACACCGGACTTAGGATATCCGTCATCGGACAAAAAATATCTTCTTGTGTATCAAAAATCTTTTTTTCGCTTGTGGGCGTTTCATGGCATACTATTTGCATATCTGAATGCATAAAAAACAAAAATAAACCACACATTATGATAAAAAAAGGACAAATTGGGGTTAGCACAGGCAATATATTCCCCATCATCAAAAAATTTCTGTATAGCGATCACGAAATTTTTCTACGCGAAGTTGTTTCCAATGCGGTGGATGCCACACAAAAGCTGAAAACACTTGCCGATATGGGCGAGTTTAAAGGCGAATTGGGCGACCTTTCGGTGAGAATATCTATCGACAAAAAGGCAAAAACTCTAACCATCTCAGATAGAGGCATCGGCATGACTGCCGAGGAGGTAGATAAATACATCAACCAGATTGCATTGTCGTCGGCAAACGAGTTTTTGGACAAATACAAAGACAATGCCAACGCCATTATCGGGCATTTTGGGCTCGGGTTTTACTCCACTTTCATGGTTTCTAAAAAGGTAGAAATTATTACCAAATCGCACCAACCGGATGCCGATGCTGTGAAATGGTCGTGCGACGGAAATCCGGAATTCACGATGGAAAAAGCGGACAAAACCGACCGTGGAACCGATATTGTGTTGCATATAGACAGCGAAAACAAAGAGTTTTTGGAGAAGAACAAAATAGAATCGCTTCTCAAGAAATATTGCAAATTCTTGCCCGTTCCGGTTGTTTTCGGTAAAAAACAAGAATGGAAAGAGGACAAATATGTTGATACAGACGAGGATAACGTGATAAACGACCCCAACCCGCTGTGGAAACAAAAACCGGCAAATCTGAAAAGCGAAGATTACCTGAAATTCTATCGCGATCTCTACCCAATGAGCATGGAAGAGCCGCTGTTTTGGATTCACCTGAATGTGGATTATCCGTTTCATTTGACCGGAATTTTGTATTTCCCGAAAGTGAAAAGCAACATCGAGCTACAAAAAAATAAAATTCAACTCTATAGCAACCAGGTGTTTGTTACCGATTCGGTAGAGGGTATCGTGCCCGAGTTTCTGACTCTGCTGCACGGCGTGATAGACTCACCCGACATCCCGCTCAACGTGTCGCGTTCGTACTTGCAAAGCGACCAAAACGTGAAGAAAATATCGAACCACATCACCAAAAAAGTGGCAGACAAACTGGAAGATATTTTCAAAAAAGATCGTCCCCAGTTTGAAGAAAAATGGGACAGTCTGAAAATATTTATCGAATACGGAATGCTTACCGAAGAGAAATTTTACGACAAAGCATCCAAAATCTGCTTACTGAAAAACGAAGACAACAAATACTTCACGCTGGACGAATATAAAACCCTGACAGAAAGCGCGCAAACGGACAAAAACGGTTCGCTCATTTACCTGTATGCAAACGACCGCAACGACCAATATACTTTTATAGAATCGGCCAAAGAGATGGGCTACGACGTGCTTATCATGGACGGACAATTAGACGTGCATTGGATGGGACTTCTGGAGCAAAAACTGGAAAAAACCCGTTTTGTACGAGTGGACAGCGACACGATAGAGCATATCATTGAGAAGGAAGATAAAACCGAAGTTCAGCTCGAAGAGAAAGAGAAAGAGAATCTGACAGAAGCCGTGAAATCGCAACTTCCGACTATCGAAAAAACAGAGTTTCACGTAGATTTCAAAGCGTTGGGCGAAAATGCCAAACCGATACAAATCACGCAAAACGAATTTTCGAGACGCATGAAAGAGATGGCGACCATGCAAGGTGGCGGCATGGCTTTTTATGGCGAAATGCCCGATATGTTTCAGGTGATTCTGAACGTGGATCATCCGCTGATAAAACAAGTTAGAAACGATATTCACGACAAGGAGAAAGAGGCTGCAACCGAAAATGCCGCGTCCAATCAGAAATGGAAACAGATGATTGATTTGGCTCTGCTTTCTAACGGCATGCTCAAAGGAGAAGCATTGAGCAACTTCGTGAAACGAAGCGTAGATTTGCTTTAGACCTTCTAAGCGAAAACGGCACACAGTAAAAAAAGCCTGCTAAAATATTCTTTAGCAGGCTTTTCAGTTTTTCGGGGTACAACGGCAGGTTGTTATTTCATTTTCTTGGCATTTCCTTTGCCGCGATTTTCTTTGTTGCTCCGACGGGTATTTTTATCGTTTTTATTTCTTTTATCCACATTTTTCTGCAGACTTTTCAGTTTTTTATCGCCCTTGTTGTTGGGTTTAATTATTCCATTATCGTAGATAAAGATACTTTTTTTGGCAATTTGTGCATTTTTGTTTTTTCCGTAGTCGCTAAAAATACCGCCCCAATTTTTGTTCGATTTTTTCAAACTATTCTTCATCCGATGAAAAGCAGGCGAACCGGGTTTTATTCCGTATCGTTTTGCCATCACGCCCCAACCCTGTCCTTGCGAATGACCGTCGCGATATACGCCAAACACATCGGGCATAGGGATTCCCAAAATCTGGCTCAATTCGAGTGCCAACGCCACATTTCCCCAATCTTTGCCAAAATCGTTGTAAAATCCAATCAACGATTTTTGTGGCACGCCATAATAATGGTTGTACAGCTCTGCTATTTGGTTAGACGAATATGGTTTCACATAAGCATTCATATCTCTTACGTAAACATCAAAATCTTGTGCAAACAAAGTTATCGAACTAATTATCAGCACCAATGAGATTAATAACTTTTTCATAATTTCCTATTTTTAAATTGTATTTGGTTTGGACAAAAGAGAAGACTAAAAGTTTAATTGTCTGTAGAAAAATGACTTTTCTTGGTAGTTTTTTCGTTTTCTTGTAACGTATTATTCCGAAAGCATGTATATTTGTAGTTTATATAGACCCCGATATGAATCACAAACCATACGACGTAACGTATTCTCCATTTCGAGCAATCACCCGAAAAGAGTGGAGTAAACTGGAGGAACACCCGAGTTTCCCGATTGCCGATATCGATTTATCGCAACTTCAGGCACTCAACGAGCCACTTACCATGGCAGAAATTGAAGAGATTTACATGCCGCTCATCAGTTTGTTGCAAATACAGATAACGCACTATAGAAACTTACACAAAGAGCGGGAAGTTTTTTTCAGAAAACCCAGCCAAACCATTCCCTACATTATTGGCATAGCCGGCAGTGTGGCGGTAGGAAAAAGCACCACGGCAAGGGTGTTGCAGAAATTGCTGTCGATGCTGCCTGAGAAACCGAAAGTAGAATTGGTTACAACCGACGGATTTTTGCATCCAAACGCCTATTTGGAAGAGAATGGTATTTTCAATAAAAAAGGATTTCCCGAAAGCTACGATGCCAAAGCGTTGCTCGCCTTTTTGGCGGGAGTAAAATCGGGTCGCCAATCGCTGGAAACGCCCGTTTACTCGCATCTGTATTACGATGTTATAGCGGACGAAACATACAAGTTTGAAAAACCCGATATTCTCTTGGTAGAGGGGATAAATGTGCTGCAAGTCTCGCTCAACAAGAAACCGCGTCGTCGGGTGTTCGTTTCCGATTTTTTCGATTTTTCTATTTACGTAGATGCCAGCTCAAAAAACATAAAAAACTGGTATATAGAGCGTTTTAAAAAGTTGCAACAAACGGCATTCCAAAACACCAAATCTTATTTTCACCAATATGCCTCCTATTCGGAAGAGGAGTTGCTGAAACTGGCAAACCAAATTTGGGAAACCATCAACCTCCCCAATTTGGAACAAAATATTTTGCCGACACGCTTTCGTGCCGATTTGATTTTGGAAAAAGGGGAGTGTCATTTTGTCAGAGGTGTGAGAATTAGGAAAATATAAAACCGTTATAAACTGTTTAAACAATTCTAAGAAATTTCTAAAAATTTGGTGTAAAAAATTGAGCGAGAAACTGAGTCAAAAAATACTTTTACGACCACAAACAGACTCCTCTTTGCCGATTAAATACAAATAAATAACCATTTTATCCCCAAAAATGAAATCGAACAAAATATATTTTGAGTTTTCCTATTAATGTTGCAAATAAATTTGTAGATTTGTTGCGGAAATCAAACATTATTTTTAGGAAGAACTGAAAATTTGACATTTATATAAAATAAAAATAAAAAGTTATTAAAAAATTTATCATTATGAAGATTTACAATTTTAGTGCAGGACCTTCAATTTTACCTCAATCAACCATTGAGAAGACAGCAGAAGCTGTAAAAGATTTTAACGGAATCGGACTTTCTATTCTTGAAATCAGCCATCGCTCGAAAGATTTTCAACCTGTGATGGACGAAGCAGTAGCTTTGTTTAAAGAGTTATTGAACATACCCGAAGGATACCAAGTTCTATTTCTTGGAGGCGGTGCCAGCCTACAATTTTGCATGGTACCATACAACTTGATGGAAAAAAAATCGGCTTATCTGAACACCGGTACTTGGGCAAGCAAAGCATTGAAAGAAGCCAAATTGTTTGGTGAAGCAGTAGAAGTTGCATCTTCAAAAGACGCTACATTTAGCTACATCCCGAAAGATTACACCATCCCAACCGATGCAGATTATTTCCACATCACAACAAACAACACTATTTACGGAACAGAAATCCGCAAAGATATCGACAGCCCGGTACCTTTGATTGCCGATATGTCTTCTGATATTTTCTCTCGTCCGATGGACGTTTCCAAATACGGAATGATTTATGGTGGTGCACAAAAAAACTTGGCTCCCGCCGGTGTAACTTTCATTATTGTAAAAGAAGACCTTTTGGGTAAAGTGAGCCGTCCAATTCCTACCATGTTGGACTACCGCACACACATCAAAGACGGTTCTATGTTCAATACTCCACCCGTACTTCCTATCTACTCGGCATTAGAAACTCTTCGCTGGTTGAAAGGTTTGGGCGGCTTGGCAGCAATGGAAAAAATCAACATCGAGAAAGCAGGTATCTTGTACGATGCCATCGACAGCAGCAGAATCTTCAAAGGAACAGCCAATGTAGAAGACCGCTCGTTGATGAACGTTTGTTTCGTGATGAAAGACGAATACAAAGAATTGGAGCCTGAATTCCAAAAATTTGCAACCGAAAGAGGCATGTCCGGAATCAAAGGACACCGCTCAATTGGTGGATTCCGCGCATCTATCTACAACGCTATGCCAAAATCGGGCGTACAAGCGTTGATTGATTGCATGAACGAATTCGAGAAAAAACACTAATTATAATTTTTTAGAAAGTGGCTTTTAGCTGTCGGCATCATTAATGGATGATTGCCGATAGCCAAATTGCCCACCACATTATTTTAATCCAAATAAATATTTTATTATGAAAATTTTAATTGCAACAGAAAAACCATTTGCACCGGCAGCGGTTAAACAAATTACCGAAATCATAGAAAAAGCAGGACACGAAGCTATTCTGTTGGAAAAATATACTGATAAAAGCGAATTGCTGAAAGCAGTAGAAACCGCCAACGCTATTATCATCAGAAGCGACATCATAGACAAAGAAGTGTTGGACGCAGCAAAAGAGTTGAAAATTGTGGTACGCGCGGGTGCGGGATACGACAACGTGGACTTGGCAGCAGCTACAGCCAACGGTGTTTGTGTGATGAACACACCGGGACAAAACTCGAACGCGGTGGCCGAATTGGTTTTCGGTATGTTGCTCAACCTCACACGTTCCGGATTTGACGGAGCAAGCGGTTCTGAATTGAGAGGAAAAAAATTAGGTTTGCACGCATTCGGATACATCGGCAAATTGGTTGCACAAATAGCTAACGGCTTCGGAATGGAAGTTTATGCCTACTCGCCCTCACTTGCTCGCAATCCCGAAAACGGAAAACCATATAACGTTATCGGCGTACAATCGCCCGAAGAGTTATACGAAAAAAGCGACATCGTATCGCTACACATGCCGGCAAACGACCAAACCAAAGGCAGCATCAACTACGCCTTGTTGAGCAAATTGCCACAAAACGGTATCGTGATAAATACTGCTCGTAAAGAGGTAGTAAACGAAGCCGATATGGTTCGTATCATGGAAGAACGTCCCAAATTTAAATATGGCACCGACATCAAGCCGGCAAACGACGCCGAAATGGCTGAAAAATTTGGCAAACGCTACTTGGCTTCCGCCAAAAAATGTGGAGCACAAACCGGCGAAGCAAACGTGAACGCAGGTTTGGCAGCTGCCAACCAAATTGTGAAATTCTTTGCCGATGGCGACGAAACTTTCAGAGTAAACCAAAAATAAGTAGTCTGAATAGAGACAATACTTATCTGACTTTTAATAAAAATCCCGATAAATTCTTTTTTATCGGGATTTTTTTGTTTTTTAACAGCAAAAATAACAAAAAGATTTGCGCATATACGATTTATTCGTACTTTTGTGTCGTAATGATTAATTATTAGAACAAAAAACAATGGAAAGATTAACACCGCAGGAAGAACGAATCATGCTAATAGTTTGGCAACTTGGCGAATGCGCCATCAAAGAGGTACACGAAAAAATGGGTGAACCCAAACTGCCGTACACAACCGTGGCATCGGTTTTCAATAATTTGGAAAACAAAGGCTACCTGAACAAATCGCGCAACAAAAACTACAAGGTGTTTACACCACGCATTACAGAAGCAGCCTACAAACGATACTTTCTGTCGGGTGTAGTAAAAAGCTATTTCGACAACTCGTACAAAGAGTTGGTTTCGTTTTTTGCCAAAGAGCAAAAAGTATCTACCGAAGAGTTGGAAGAGATTATCCGCCTCATCGAGAAGAAAAAGGACTAATCTATTTGGGCAAAAATTATTACCAATCTCTAAAAAACTTAGAAAATGAAAGCGCAACTAATCCTATACATCTTGCAAGAGAATCTGGCTCTATTGCTGTTCTATTTGCTCTATATGTTGATGTTTCGGAACGATATATTCAATAAGTTGCGGCGATATTATTGGTATCTGTCCATCCTTTTTTCACTGGTTTATCCACTATTTGTTGTAGATGCTTTTGCCGATTTATTCCCCACAAACAGTGCGAATCCACAAGCCGCAGCATGGATAACTATCGGCGAAACGGAAGCAATGGTTATAGATGACACGCCCACCAATAACCAATTTCCGATAGCAAATATAATCCTGGGCATTTTCTCGGTTGGTTCGGCATTTATTCTGAGCAAACTGATTTGGCAAATAACAACCATTCTGAAAATCGGGAAACAGAGCCGCAAAACCACGGTATCGGGCATTCCTGTTTTGGATGTTTCGCAAAAGATAGCCCCTTTTTCATTTTTCAGATGGATTTTTCTACATATCGATTCGCACAGCGAAAAAGAATTGAACCATATTATCAAACACGAAAACAGTCATGTAAAACATTGGCATACAATGGACATATTGATTGCCGAGTTACTAATTATGGCGTTTTGGTGGAACCCGATTGTGTGGTTGATAAAGAGAGAAATATCTATCAATTTGGAATATCTTGCCGATTTAGATGTGTTGCAACAAGGCATCGACGGCAAAGAATACCAATACCACCTACTCCAACTAACTTATCACAAAACTGCAGTTCTGATAGGAAATAATTTCAATGTTTCACAATTAAAAAAAAGAATTATGATGATGAACAAAACAAAATCGCCCACGAAAAAGTTGGTAAAATATCTGTTGGTACTGCCATTTGCATGCTTGCTGATTGTTGCAAACAGCTGCCTTAACAACAAAGACAAGAATGCAAACGCGCCCACTGATGAAATGCAAACGCAAACGGCAACCACTACGTCGGAAAAGACCGTTCTATCTGATGCAGACAAAGGAGAAATTTTCACGGTAGTAGAAACAGCACCCGAATATCCGGGCGGAGTCGATGCCTTGATGAAATATCTGTCTGACCAATTGGTTTACCCTGTCGAAGCGCAAGAGAACAATATACAGGGTCGAGTGGTTGTAAATTTTGTAGTAGAAAAAGATGGAAGTCTCTCTGATTTTCAAACTGTACGAAGTGTTGATCCGCTGTTGGATGCCGAAGCAATACGTGTTTTAAAAAGTATGCCTAACTGGAAACCCGGCAAGCAAAAAGGCGAAAACGTGCGGGTAAAATTCACCCTTCCGGTATTATTTAAACTACAAGGAGAAGACAACGCATCTGCCCAAAAAGCTACCACCCCACCGAAACAAGCCAAATCAGATGAGGAACAGAACAGGGGCAACGAGGTGTTTGTAGTTGTGGAAGAGCAACCGGAATTTCCGGGAGGTCAAAGTGCTATGATGAAATATTTGGCAAACAACATTTCGTATCCCAAAGAGGCTGTTGAGAAAAAAATGGATGGACGTGTTACTGTTGGCTTTGTTGTAGAGAAAGATGGCAGCTTATCCGATTTTAAAGTGATTAAAGGTATTGACCCCTTGTTGGATAACGAAGCCATACGGGTAATCAAAGAGATGCCCAATTGGAAACCCGGCAAACAAAAAGGCAAAAACGTGCGGGTAAAATATACTTTACCGGTTCTTTTCAAATTGGAGTAAAAGAAGCTGGATTTTTCGCCAATATCAGTTTGATTACTGAATGAGAATTGATTTTCGCTTAATGTTCCGGTATCAATAAAAAAGAAGGTTGTCTTAAAAAAGCAAGTATTCCAAAAATTTCAACCATTGCAATTTCAATTGTAAAATGAAATAAGGAATTCGTTTTTAAGACAACCTTTTCTACTTTCTGTCTATATCTGAAGAAAAAAATCAGAGGAAAGAAGAGACAAAAAAGTGTCGTTATTCGCCCAACATTTTTGCCGGGTCAAGCACTTCGTCTAATTTCTCTGCCGTCATCAAACCTTTTTCCAAAACAATTTCGCGAACAGATTTGTGTGTTTCTAATGCCTCTTTGGCTATTTCGGTACTTTTTTTGTAACCGATATGCGGATTGAGCGCGGTAACGATACCAATGCTGTTCATTACCATATTCAAGCACACTTCGCGATTGGCAGTGATGCCTTCCACGCATTTTTCGCGCAATGTATTCATGGCACGTTGCAAGAAAGTGATTGATTGCACAACGCACTCACAAATCACGGGCTCCATCACGTTTAGCTGCAATTGTCCGGCTTCGGCAGCGAAAGTTACTGTTAAATCGTTACCAAAAACTTTGAAACAAACTTGATTAACCACTTCCGGAATTACCGGATTTACTTTGCCCGGCATGATGGACGAACCCGGCTGCATTGGAGGCAGATTGATTTCGTTGAATCCGGCACGAGGACCGGAAGACAAGAGGCGCAAATCGTTACAGATTTTCGACAATTTCACAGCCATGCGTTTCAACGCCGAAGAGTAGATAACAAACGCTCCGGTATCGTTGGTTGCTTCAACCAAGTTGGCTGCAACAACGAAAGGCTCGTTGGTGAGCGCGGCAAGTTTTTTGGCACACACTTCGGGGAAGCCTTTGGGTGCATTGAGTCCGGTACCAATGGCTGTACCGCCCATATTTATCTCCAAAAACAGGTTGGCATTGTTGTTTAAGCGAGCTACTTCCTCTTCCAGAGTAGTGGCATATGCTTCAAATTCTTGTCCCAAAGTAATAGGAACAGCATCTTGCAACTGCGTGCGACCCATTTTTATCACATCGGCAAATTCTTTTCCTTTGGCTCTGAAAGCAGCAACCAATTTTTTCAAATCGGCTATCAATGCCTCATTCATTCTGATAACAGCCAATTTGAGTGTGGTGGGATAAGCGTCGTTGGTCGATTGCGATAGGTTGATGTGGTCGTTTGGATAGCAATGTTGGTAATCGCCTTTTTCGTAACCCATGATTTCGAGTGCACGATTGGCAATAACTTCATTGGCATTCATATTTACCGATGTGCCTGCTCCTCCTTGAATCATATCGACAGGAAATTGGTCATGAAATTTACCGTCAACAATCTCTTGGCACGCTTGGCTGATAGCTGCCAACATTTTGTCGTCTATCAATCCAAATTCATGGTTGGTTTGCGCAGCCGCCCATTTTACGTAAGCAATAGATCTCACAAACTCGGGATAATCACCCATTTTGGAGCCGGTGATAAAGAAATTCTCCATTGCTCTTTCAGTTTGCACGCCATAATAAGCATCTTTGGGTACATTTTTGCTACCCAATAAGTCAGATTCTGTTCTAAATTCTTTCATTACGATGGTTTTTTATCGATTAAATTATAATAATATTTGAAAAATCGGTACTCTAACTTTTTCCTATTGTTGTCCTCATTTTAAAAAATAAAAAGGAGAACTCTTTTTTGGGCTGATGCCCAAAAAAGGTGTAATTTGACTCCTCGAAAAAGATTTTGTTTTGTATTATGCAAAGTAAGCAAAAAAAAAGATGCTTATGACGAAATTAGGTAAAAAAAGCATTTCAAAGAGTTAGAAACCACAAAAAAGGGAGAAAAACCGATTGCGGAAACGGTAAACCGAAACCAAATTTTTCTCCCTCGTTTAGCAACGTGTGCTTTGCCCGAAATTAGGAAAGTTTATGTTTTTCAACAAAATCGTTAAGCACATCGCGTAGCGTTGGTGAGCCAATTACTTGCAAATCGTAATGTACACGCACGGTAGGTTTATTAATTTTGATGAGCCTATTCAAATCTATTGGCGTGCCAATAACCACCGTATCGCAATCGGTATTATTGATGGTTGTTTCCAAGTCCTTCAACTGTTGCTCACTATAACCCATTGCCGGCAAAATAGTTCCGATATTGGGATAGGTTTTGAAGGTTTCGCCGAGTTCGCCAACCACATACGGTCTTGGATCTACTCGCTGGGCACATCCATATTTTTGGGCGGCAACCGTACCTGCCCCAATTTTCATTTCGCCGTGCGTAAGTGTAGGTCCATCTTCCACAATGAGGCATCGTTTGTTGCGAATGAGTTCGGAATTATCTACTGCCACTGGGCTGGCAGCATCAATAACTATTGCTTTTGGATTTGCCTCGGCAATATTTTGACGCACTGTTTGGATTCCTTCGGGTGCGGCTGTATCCATTTTGTTGATAACCACCACGTCGGCAAGGCGCAAATTTACTTCTCCTGGATAGTAATTGACCTCTGCTCCTGCCCTATGCGGGTCGGCAACTGTAATGGTTAAATCGGTTTTGTAGAACGAGAAATCGTTGTTGCCACCATCCCACAAAATGACATCGCAGCCATTGGGATCGGCTTCGGCAGCTCTCAATATTTTTTCGTAATCCACACCGGCATAAATCACGTTTCCGCGTACCACGTGCGGTTCGTACTCTTCCATCTCTTCAATGGTGCACTTGTGTTTTTTCAAATCGTCCACGGTGGCATATCGCTGAACGGTTTGTTCTGCCAAGTTGCCATACGGCATAGGATGTCGAATGACAATTACTTTTAGTCCGCGACCCATCAAATCTTCGACAACGGCTCGCGAAGTTTGTGATTTTCCGCAGCCGGTGCGTGTTGCCACAACGGCAATAACCGGTTTGGTGCTTTTAATCATGGTTTCGTCGGGACCCAACAAAATAAAATTGGCACCGGCAGCATTCACAATGGAGCTGATATGCATCAGGTTGGCATAAAGCATATCGCTGTAAGCAAACACACAATCATGCACATGCAAATCTTTTATCAACTGCGGCAATTCCGACTCCAGATAAATGGGTATTCCGTTGGGATAGAGCTCTTCGCCTGCCAATACGGCGGGATAAGCCCGTCCATCGATATACGGAATCTGCGCTGCCGTGAATGCTACCACATTGTAATTGGGGTTTCCTCTGAAATAAGTATTGAAGTTGTGGAAATCTCTTCCTGCCGCTCCAATAATAATGACATTCCTTTTCATAATTTTAAAGAGTTTTTTTAGTTGATTCGTAAACTTCCGGCAAAAATAATTCTCAAAATCCGGCAACTCTTGTTATTGGCTGTTGGCTGTCATCGGGTTGCAAAAAACCGAAGCAAACTGCATTTGCATACAATTCGTGCTTTGGGTAAAAGTGGTAACGGTCAATAGCCAATGTCAAAATCCAAAATTGGGAAGTTGTTTTTATCGGCATTCAAAAATAATATATACCTGGCAAAGATAAATTATTTTATTGATTTCTGCCGTTAAAATCTTATTTTTTATTTCATTTTGATTGTATTTTTCTCAATTTGATTACACTTTTTATCTAACAAGCTATTTTTTGTATTAAAAAGAAGTCCGTCCGCTGTGATTTCGATAAAAAGAAAAGAGACAAAAAGATGTATTTGATTAGAGTGAAAACCGATTTTAGATTGAAAATGGCGAATCCTTGCCCCGAAATTCTAACTAATTTTGTACATTTGCAAAAAAGATATCAATCAACAAAAATATATATGGAAAATAATCTTTTAACACTTAATGTACAATCTGAAATTGGCAAATTGGAAGCCGTACTCATGCATTACCCGGGTGCAGAAGTTGAAAACATGACACCGCGCAATGCGCAACGAGCTTTATATAGCGATATACTGAATTTGTCTATCGCCCAACGAGAATACGACCAAATATATGGTGTACTCAACAAACTATCGAAAGTTTATAAAATATCGGATTTGTTGGTGAAAGTTTTGGAAAACGACACTTGCAAAAAATCGCTTATAGATGAGATCTGTCGTGCAGAAGAGGTAGAGAATTACAAAGACTATTTGATGGATTTGTCGGCATCACAATTGGCAAAAATATTGATTGAAGGTCTGCCCATTCAAATAAATACGCTTACCGATTTTCTTCACGAAGAGTATTACGCGCTAAAACCACTTTACAACTACTATTTTACCCGCGACGCATCGGTTGTTGTGGGCAACAGAGCGGTTATCTGTAAAATGGCAAACAACGTGCGTTTGCGCGAATCCATCATCATGAACGCCATTTATAAAAGCAATCTTTTCTTCGACAACAAACAGGTAAACTTCAACGAAATTGCCAAAAACGATCCGAACGTATTTATCGAAGGAGGCGACGTGTTGGTGGTAAGAGAGGATATTTTGCTTATTGGCAATGGCGTGAGAACCAGCACACAAGCTATTGACAGATTTGTAGAACAAGTTTGTTTGAAAGACAACAGCCGCAAACACATCATCGTGCAACAATTGCCACACCAACCCGAATCGTTCATCCACTTGGATATGGTTTTCACCATGTTGGACAAAGACAAAGCCATGGTTTACAAACCACTCATTTTGGACAGCTCGCCATACCAAACCGTTCACATGCAAATAGACAATGGCAAAGTAACCAAAATTTCTTCCGAAGGTAATATCTTGAGCATAATGCAAAAATTGGGAATGGAATTGGAACCGGTAATTTGCGGTGGCAATGCCGACGAATGGGACCAAGAGAGAGAACAATGGCATAGCGGTGCCAACTTTTTTGCTGTTGCTCCGGGCAAAGTTTTATCTTACGCCAGAAACATCAACACGCTGAACGAGCTGAACAAAAAAGGATTTGAAATTGTACCCGCCTGGGATGTAATTGAAGGAAAATTTGATGTAGCGAAATCCAAAAGCTGCGTCATTACCATCGATGGCTCGGAACTTCCTCGCGGAGGTGGCGGTCCACGCTGTATGACCATGCCATTGCGCAGAGCGGGCATTTAAAAATACCGAACTAATATTTAGCGCGACGATAAAAACCAAAAAAATGCGAACTACTTGACCCATCGGGGATTATGCACTACTACTTTTTCGCCTTTTTTGTAATAAAGGCTCTCTTTTGTAGGGATAAGAATGGTGTAGGTTTTGCCCGATTTGTTGAGTAGTTTGCTGTCGCGCAACCACGAGTTGAAATCTTTTAATTGCGCGTAGGTAATTCCATTTTGCTTGGCAAACACTGTCAGGTCGTTGATGGAAGAAGAAACTCTTACCTCTTTGAACTTCATCGGCTTGTACAACTGATTGGGTTCTATTACAAAACCATACTTTTTCGGATTTTCAAAAATCAGTTTTATCGCCAACATACGAAAGTAGTAGCGACTGGTTTCGTCCACCAACCAAAGGTCTAACGCATTGTTGGTTTGTTGTTTGCTCATTTCGGATGTGATGCGCCCCATCCCGCCGTTGTACGACAAAGCAGCCGCGCTCCACGAACCGTACTGACCGCGGGCTTTTTTCAGATAACCAGATGCTGCCACGGTCGATTTTTCTATGTGATAACGCTCATCTACCTCGCTCGTTATCTCCAAGCCGTAAGATTTGCCGGTGGAAGATATAAACTGCCACAACCCGGCGGCGTTAGCCGGAGAAACGGTCCGGTGATACAAGCTGCTTTCTATTACTGCCAAGTATTTGAGGTCGTCGGGCAAGCCTTGTTGTTTTAAGATTGGTTCTATTATTGGGAAAACTCTGTTTGCACGTTTAAACAAAAGCAACGTAGTTGAGTGGAAATAGGTGAAACTATTGAGTTCCCTGTCCATTCGCTCTCTTATATCGTATCGGTCGAAAACAATTTTTTCGCCGGCAAACGTCATTTCATCGGGCACATCTACCGATGCTGTCATGGATAACACCTGCGGCGTTGTGTTTTGCACCTCGTTTATCGAACTACTACCGGTAAAAACGTACACCAATAATCCGCCTACAATCAGCATCAGAAAGAGGGATGGGAAGAAATATTTTTTATTCATAGTTGCACCATTTTATTTGCATCAGAATGATAAAATGCAAGATTAGAACCCAAATATACGATTTTAAAATGAATTATTGCACTTTTAAATATGCTGTTTTACATCAATCTCTACAAATGTGCTGATTTTCCCCGCCTCTTGTGTGGACGAGGTGGTAACAAATCCTCTTTTGTGCAGCAAATCGATGATGGGGATGGGCGGAAATGCTGTGATTAGTTCGAGACACTGACCGGGCTGCAGTTTGTCTGCTTCTTCCAAAACAATGTTTTTGGGATGTTCACCCGCCTCAATGATGGGACGCACATCCAATCGATGGGTTATATTTTTATCGGCAACAACCGCTGAAGATATATTTTTATCGTTACCCGATTCTTCCACACAATCGTTTTGCAAGGGAGGTTGTTTCACTTCCTGCCGAAGTTTGTTTACCATTTCTACCACATCCACACCGCCCACTTTGGCAGCTTGTTGCAGCGAAGTTACTTTGGCAACCGTTTTTCGCAAAACCGGATTTTTCAATGCCGCGAAGGCAGGCGAGTAAAGCAAAAGAATCTCCTCTAACTGAGGAAATTCTTTTAACAATTCGTACACTTTGGTGTTTGGAGTAATTTGCATCGTCGATATTATCTTTTTTCGTAAGAAAGCAAGCGTTGGTCGCCTTCCAGTTTTCTCATCTGGGTAATATCTTGCGTAACCTCAACTACGCCCAGGTATTCGCCTTCGGGGCTGCGCACTGCCGAATATTCAATGTAGATGAAACGTCCCATGAAATTGGACATCCAAAAAACAGCTTTATTCTCTTTTCCACTTTTGAAATCGCCAACAATCTGCTCTACCACGTGCACGCTTCCGGGTGGATGGCACATGCGCACATCGCGCCCGATGATGGAACGATTTCGTTCGAAAACACGGTTGGGGCTGTGCGAGAAAAATCGGACTTTGTCATTCTTATCAACAAAAGTGATATCGATAGGCAAGTGAATGAAAAGAGCCTCCAGCTCCTCCAAATTGAACGCACCGGAAGAGAGGCGAATGGCATCGGCATTAATATATTCTTGTTTTTCGATTTTCACATCGGTGGGTTCCCACACATCGTCCGGGTCCACAAGGCAGTAACCAAATTCGGGCGTCTCTTTGTACACCTCGTACCACTCTTGCTCGGTGAGTGTATCCAGAGCCATAGGAAACAGAATTTCCTCTTCTTTCATTATCATTCCATCCAGCATCTCTACCGCCGGAGCCAATACCAATTCGGAAATGGAAGAAAGCTCCTGTGCCGTGGCAATGGGCGATTGCAACGCTTCGATGGCATTTTTGAGCAGTTCACGTATTTCGTCGTGCTTGCCCCACATCACTTTGGGTGGACCCGTGATGAGGTGTTTTTCCAGAAACGGAAAAATGAGATACTCTTTTCGTTTGTAGTGTTTATCTACATCGAAAAAATTATTGAAAATGGTTCTGAGCTGCAAAATATAACCGGGCAAGCGGCTATCTTCGAGTTGTGGAATTTTTTTGAACAACTCTTTTATCTTTACAATTTCGGCTTTCAAAGCCACATTTTCTTTTTTGAATGTATCTACCGGATGCCCTGCAGCCACGGTTTTTGCGCCACCAAGGTCGATACTTCCGTCGAGCACGGCAGTGTGTAAATCGCAAAACTCCAGAATCTCCTGGTCGGTAAGCGCGTTGGTGCTAATAAGTTCCTGCTCCACTTCCACCACCTCGTTGTAGGGGATATTTCTGAGCACTTCGATAAGCTGCTTGCGCAATACATCGGGGTTTTCGCCATCATGCAAACGAAGAAGTAGTTGTTTCAGAATATTTTTTCGTTGGGTCGAGTTGTTAATTATTTCGCTCATATTTGTTGTTGTTTTTATTGTTTAATCATTGTAAGCACCATCTTAAACTTCTCTGTAGCCAACAAAGCATGCGGATGGTTGGCTGGCATAATTATACAATCGCCTTTGTGCAAATGATGTGGATTTCCGTCGATACGAATCTCTGCCTCTCCGTCCAAAATGTGCACCATGGCATCAAATGGCGAAGTATGTTCGGTAAGTCCCTGCCCTTTATCAAACGAAAACAGCGTTACATTGCCCGACTGTTTTTTTAATACTTGCTTGCTGATAACACCACCCGATGAGTATTCGATTGAATCTTCCATCGAGAAAATTGTTGCATTTTCGAATATTGCCATATCTGTTTAATTTTTAAATTGATGATTAATAGTACAAAGATATTATTTAGAACGAAACTAAATTGTAACCCAAGTTACATTTTAGTTTTTTTTAGGATAAATAGGATGGATATGAAGTAATGGAAAGGGTTTATTTCAGTTTTAGAGTTGAGTTAAAAAACAAAAAAGCGACACTACTGTCGCTTTTTGCTAATTTTCAAATAAATCATTCTATATCGCTCCCGATTTTAACTTCTCAATATTTCGGGCAACAGATTCCATTTGCCACATAGGTGTGGAAGTAGCACCACAAATTCCGATACTTATCCCATCTTTTATCAATGCGGGGTCAATTTCGTCCGGTCTGTGAATGAAGTGCGAGTTGGGGTTATTTTTCTTGCATTCTGCAAAAAGGACTTTTCCGTTTGAGCTTTTTTCGCCGGCAATGAAGAAAATTAAATCGTGTTTTGCCACAAACTCCTGGATATTGGGAACTCGGTTGGACACTTGCCTGCAAATGGTATCGAAATACTCGAAATTGGCTCCGTTTGTCATTTTCGATTGAATGATTTCACCTACTTCTTGCAACCCGTCTAACGGCTTGGTAGTTTGCGAAAAAAGTGATATATTTTTGGAAAAATCCAACTTCTCAATCTCGTCTTTGCTTTCTATCACAATTGCTGTTCCGTCTGTTTGTCCCAACAAACCATTTACTTCGGCATGTCCTTTTTTTCCAAAAATCACAATCTGCGAATTTTGCTCCGGATCGACAGTATATTTTTTCTTTATCTGTTTTTGCAAACCGAGTACCACGGGGCACGATGCATCTATAATTTCGATGTTGTTTTGCTTGGCTATTTCGTATGTACTGGGTGGTTCTCCATGCGCGCGAAGTAAGACGCGAACATTTTTTAGCTCTTTAAATTGCTCATGATTGATGGTTACCAAACCCATTTTTTCGAGCCGCTTTACTTCGATATTATTGTGTACAATATCGCCCAAACAGTAGAGTGTTCCTCCTTTTTTCAATTCTTCTTCGGCTTTGCTAATGGCTTTTGCTACTCCAAAACAACATCCCGAATGTCTGTCTATCTCTATCTTCATTTTTTTGAAACTCTTGTTAAATTAGGAACCTGTTTTTGATATCGCCTCAGTTGCTCTGTCCATCGCCCATTGCAATTGTCCGGCAATAGTGAGCGACGAATTGTCTAATTCTATCGCATCATCGGCTTTGTATAGCGGGCTTTCGGCACGTGTGGTGTCACGCAAATCGCGTTCTTTTACATTTTCTAAAACCTCGCTAAAAACGGGTGATTCTCCTTTCTCTATCATTTCGTCAAAACGCCGTTTGGCTCGCACTTCGGGCAAGGCGGTCAAAAATATTTTGAGTTCGGCATCCGGAAAAACCACTGTTCCTATATCGCGACCATCCATTACGACACCTTTTTCGCGACCCATTTCTTGCTGTTGCCTCACCAATTCACGTCGTACAAATCCTATCGTACTTACCCTGCTTGCTCCATTGGCTACTTGCAAAGTTCTGATTTTGTCTTCCACATTTTCTCCATTCAGATAGGTTTCCTGCACGCCTTGGTTGGAGGTTTTAAACGTTATCCGGATATCCGAAATATGCTGTTGTAAACTGTTTTCATCGATATGGGTGTCAGTCATCCATCCGTTTCTGATGGCGTGCAGAGCCACTGCCCGATACATGGCACCGCTATCGATGTAAGTGTAGCCCAGTTCTCGTGCCAATCCTTTTGCTATGGTGCTTTTGCCGCACGACGAAAATCCATCTACGGCAATATTTATTTTGTTTTTAGTCATAAAAAATCTGTTTCATAGTAAACAACCACAAAGATAGGAATGTTTTTTGTTTGTTGCTCAAAATTTGATTTGCAAGGTGTTCTATTGTCTAAAAAAGGGCTTAGATATAGTTATAAAAAAAGCGTCCGAAAAATAATTTCCGGACGCTTTTTTACTATGACATTTATCAACTCTTTTTTTGAAGTAAAAATACTTCACTTGGAGCGGAAGACGGGGCTCAAACCCGCGACCCTCAGCTTGGAAGGCTAATGCTCTA
>CAZVWS010000035.1:0-1846 GCA_964631255.1 uncultured Dysgonomonadaceae bacterium
AATTAACAAGAATAATAACTGACAAAAAGTGTCCACTTTTTTTAGGACGTGACACTATTCTCCCATCTTATCATTCTGAATGAAATGAAGAATCTATTTTTACATATTTCACAAACTCCAAGTATCTGTGCAACTTACAATGAAACCTATCTTACATCCAATACGCAATAAAAAAGTTAAATAAAATGATTTGGGGATTTTTTTAAAAAACCCATTCCATTGGCATATTAAAAATGAGACTACCCGTTTGGATAATCTCATTTTTTCGTTAGAGAATGGTTTAATAACCCTTTATCTATTTAGCAATAACCACTTTTTCAACCACTTGTTTGTTGCCATTGGTTGTCATAACCAGATGATAGATGCCGTTGGTTAAAGACGACACATCCAATTGGTTGTTGTTATACGCTCCTGTTTTCACCACTTGTCCCAAAGAGTTAAATAGCATTATCTCTTTTACATCTCCTTGAATATGAATAACATCTGTTGCCGGATTTGGATAAACTTTTACGCCTTCCATTTGCGCGTTATCCATATTGGTAACAATTAACGTTGTACAATTGAAATCGGAAGTACAATGTGCAGCCGATCTTCTCACGCAATATTCGTGCGAACCGGCAGGAACATTTTTATCTAAATAATGATTCTGATAAATGTTGCCATCCAATTCAACTCCATCTCTAAACAAGCCGTAAGTGAAATCTCCGGGAAGTATTTCATATAGTGTTACATCATCTATATTGATTCTGAAATTGTCGGTAGAATTAAAATGACGGAAAGCCACATAAGTTGTGCCTGTAGGCAGTTCCACGTATCTTTCGTACCAATTTCCTTGCGCGTTTGTGCCACGTGGTGTTGCTGTTTTGCTCTCTTTGGCAGTAAGCGTTTCTTCAAAAATGATAGTAAAATCGGATGCTGCTGTGCCGGTATCGGATGCCATAATAGCATAATGCTCAGCTGCCCATTGGTTGTCTTGCGCGCTAACCCAATAGTTTATGGCTACTGCATTATATGCCATTGGGGTAATCAAATAGTTATCGGGCGTCAATGCCACATCGCTCCACGATTCGGACGTCATCATACCGTTACCGCTATGACCGGGTATATCGTATTGATTGGTTGGGTACCAATTAAGTCCGTCGCCATCGGCATCCAAAGAAGTCCAGCCTTCGGGCAAATCGCCGAAAGTACTTGTGTTTTCGAAATCCTCGGTAAACATGATTTGTCGTTTGCCGGAGGGTGAGTCGCCCCACTCTATTCTGACATCGGCATCAACCATAGTAGCTGTAATATTTGCCGGAGGAAAGCAATCGGGAGCAATTTGAATGCACACTTGTTCCGATACACAATCGTCGTAAAGTGCTTCGATGCAATATTCTTGAGTTCCTTCAAAATTATTAGAATCTGTATATGTTAAAACATCTACATCTTCAATTTCTACAAGAAAAGTGTTGTTTCTGTAAATTTTATATCCCAACAGTGTGCTGCTGCTTGATGGATTTACTTCGGGCTTATTCCAAGTCAACGTGTTGTTGTAAATTTCGCCTGTTCCCGCAAAATTGGTTACCGTGTTGCAATCGCCAACGGCAAGTACATTTTTCAAAACACAAACCTCGTCAGAGGTACAATCCGGCTCGGTATATACTACCAACACGCAATACTCGTGCTCGCCAACGCTTGACTCAAAATCGGTGTATTGTGTTTCGGTGAGTCCTGTTACCAATTCCATACCATCGCGAGTTACCGTGTAGGTGTAGTTTTGTTTGGTAACCTGCATACCATCTGCCTAGACAGATTTACTTGCTGCCGGTGCATTCCATCTCACTGTTACGGGTGCAGCTTTGGG
>CAZVWS010000035.1:1946-21293 GCA_964631255.1 uncultured Dysgonomonadaceae bacterium
TTTGGGCTTGCAAAATCAATTGCGGAGCAAGGAGTGTGAATAAGAGTAAAATAATTTTTTTCATAATTCCTTATTTTTATGAGTGAATAAAAAATTGATATCTCACAAAAGTACGAAAAATAATAATATTTGCACTCTTTTTTCCAAATAAAGGTTTTATTAAGTGAATTTAACGTGATAAACTGCGTTGAAACAATGTAAAAAAATGGTAATCGGTTAATCTTCCCAATCGAAATCATCGAAATTAAAATCGTCTGTAAATTGTTCTAAATCGCGACGTTCTTTTTTGGTTGGTCGTCCCGTTCCTCGTTGTCTATCCACAAACCCGCTAATTTTGTTGAGCTCCAAAATTTCATATTGCTCGGGAGGAGTAATGTTTTCCATGAAGTCTGGCACAAACTTGGCGCCCATTCGTTTATCTGCCAATGCAAGAACACGAAAAGAGAATGTTATCGGAGGTTTGCGTACTTGAATAACCTCCCCCGCACGAATATTTCGCGAGGGTTTCACCGAAACTCCATCTACCAACACGCGCCTTTTTTTGCAAGCATCGGTGGCTATGCTGCGCGTTTTGAAGATGCGCACTGCCCACATCCATTTGTCGATACGAGTCTCTTCCATCTCTTTTTTTTGAAAAAATATTATTTGTTATTGTATTGATTCATCGTGATGTCAATGCCTGCCAAGCTAAAACTGCGAATGATGTCTATCGCTGTTTCAATTCGTTGGGGTAGTTGCTGTTTTTCTTCGTCGCAAAAATCGTTGAGCACATAATCTATTTGGCTACCGCGAGGAAAATCGCTGCCAATCCCGAATCGCAGTCGCGGATAGTTTTGCCCGATTAGCTGTTGAATGTGTTTCAACCCGTTATGTCCGGCATCGCTGCCTTTCGGCTTCAGGCGCAGCGTGCCAAATGGCAAAGCCAAATCATCTACAACAACCAAAACATTGTTGTTGGCGATATTCTCTTTCTGCATCCAATAACGCACAGCGTTGCCGCTCAGGTTCATGTAAGTGGATGGTTTGAGCAGGATGAGCTGTTTATTTTTGAGCCGCGTTTCTACAACAAAACCATATCGTTTGTCCTGAAAAACAGCATTGGACGCCTTAGCGAGGGCGTCCAATACTATAAATCCGATGTTGTGGCGGGTATTTTCGTATTCTGTACCGATATTACCCAGTCCAACTATCAATTTTTTCATTCCTTATTATTCTGCTGAACCGGCTTTGGCGGCGGCTCCCCTTGCGGCACGTGTCAATTGAACACGGCAAACAACTGCATTTTTGGGAGTTAACAATTCCAAATTTTCAAAATCAAGTTCTCCAACTTGGATAGATTTTCCGAGTTCTAACGCCTCTACATTGATTGTTAAAACCTCGGGAAGATTGGCTGCCAATCCTTTTACTTTTAGCTTGCGCAAGTCGAGAGAAAGTTTACCCCCTGCCTTAACACCTGCAGCCAAACCTTGTAGGCGAACCGGAATTTCGATAACAACCGGAACACTGTCAAACACGTGCAGAAAATCGATGTGTAAAATAGTATCTTTTACCGGGTGAAACTGAAGATCTTTTAATGTTGCCATCATTTTTTTGCTACCCAAATCCAGATTTACCAAGAATACTTCGGGTGTGTACACCAAGTTGCGTACGTCGCTGCTTTTAACAACAAAATTAACGTTTTCTTCGCCATGACCACCGTAAACTACACATGGTATGAGTCCTTCGCTACGATAAGAACGAGCTGCTTTTTTTCCGAAATCGTCTCTGATTTCGCCTTTTAATTCATAAGTTTTCATTTTCTAAATTTTATTTGTGTTACTCAAAATAAAGGTGCTCCCTAAATTTCCCATCACACGACAGGGGCTTTAAAAAAGCGGCGCAAAGATAGCAATTTTCTTTTTACTGTGCAAGTAAATAATCATTCGCCATTTTTTATTTGATAATCTTGCAAAAGTATTAAAAATAAAGTATTTTTGAACAACCAAAACCACAAGTAGTATCTACAACTGAATAAAATGAAAGCAAAACTGTTTTTTCTTGTATGGATTTCTGTCCTTCTTGTCGCTTGCCGGTCGCCATATCAGGTAGTTGCCGTGAGCGGAACAATAGTAGAGATAAATGAAACCTACGACAACCACCCCGATGCAAAAATGCAAGCCATGTTGCAAACCTATAAAACCCAACTCGATAACGAAATGAAAGAGGTAATTGCCACCTCGTCGCAACTGATGGATTACGGACAACCGGAAAGTTTGCTCACCAATTTCACATCGGATGTGATGAAGGCATACGGCGACGAGCATTTGCCTACCGGAGCCGATGTTGCACTGATGAATGTAAACGGACACAGGGCCAATATGCCCAAAGGCAAAGTTATGGTTGGCAACATGTACGAAATTTATTCGTTCGACAATACCATCACTTTTTTAGAACTGAGCGGGGAAAATCTGATGAAAATTTTTGAATCGTATGCCCACTTGGGTGGAGCCGGAGTTAGTAAAAACGTGAAATTGGTAATAGAAGACAGACAAGTAAATAGTGTTACTGTGGATGGCAAACCGATAGATAAAAACCGGATATACCATATTGTTACACTGGATTACCTTGCCGAAGGCAACAACGGGATGAAAGCCTTGAAACAGGGTAAAAACGTGGTAAACACCGGCATCACGCTGCGCGATTTGATGACAGACTACGTGAGAGAACAAACCCGACGGGGAGAAGAATTGACCTCGGTATTAGACGGACGAATTACCATTATTCAATAACAAAACCAACCACAATGAAACAAAATAAATTCCAATTATTGTTGCTCCTGTTTTTGTGC
Source organism: uncultured Dysgonomonadaceae bacterium (assembly GCA_964631255.1). GTDB lineage: Bacteria > Bacteroidota > Bacteroidia > Bacteroidales > Dysgonomonadaceae > JBGZFC01. Next base: position 4,774 of record CAZVWS010000035.1, read on the forward strand.
CTTACGGCTTATACCATGGCGCAGAAAAAAATAGTTATTTTGCACACAAACGATACCCACAGCCGCATAGAACCAATCCCTGTAACCGACAAGCACAATGCCAACAAAGGCGGTGTGGTGCGTCGAAAAAACTACATTGACCAGGTACGTCGCGAAAATAAAAATGTTTTGGTTTTTGATGCGGGAGATTTTGTGCAAGGCACACCTTACTTCAATCTGTTTAAAGGAAAAGTAGAGATAGAAAGCATGAACAGAATGCGATACGATGCAGTAACACTGGGTAACCACGAATTTGACTACGGCATCGAAGTATTGGAAAAATTGGTGAAAGCAGCAAATTTCCCCATCGTTTGCAGCAACTATCAATTTGAACAACCCACTTTGGCAAAAAAAATAAAACCATATATCATCCTCAAACGAGAGGGAATAAAAATAGGCATTATCGGCATAGGAGTAAGACCAAACGGACTTATCGCTGTAGAAAACTACAAAGGCATGCATTTCTTACCTCCGGTTGAAACAGCCAATATTTACGCCAGGAAATTGAAATTGGAGGAGAAGTGCGACCTCGTGATTTGTCTATCGCATTTGGGCTACGAAGATGACCTAAAGTTAGCTCCACAAACAGAAAATATAGATATCATCATAGGCGGGCATAGCCACACTTATCTGGAAAAACCAACAAAGGTAAAAAACAGCAACAACCGCGAGGTTACTATTTTCCAAACATCGGGAAGAGGTGCTTTCGTTGGTCGTATGGATGTTATTCTTGAAAAATCAAAATTATGAAAAAAATTACCAATATTCTTTTCTGTTTCATGTTTTTCTCGCAAATTTTGTGGGCGCAAACAGAAACCAATTTTATGAAACAAGCCAACCAAACCGAAATGAATCGGTGGGTGGATTCTGTGTACAATAAAATGTCGGTGGACGAAAAAATCGGACAACTTTTTATGCCGATTGCCGAACCCAACAACAGTTGGAAAGGACGAATCAACAACTACATCTCCAACCAAAAAGTGGGCGGATTGTTGTTTTCGGGTGGCACGGTTGCCCAGCAAGCAGAGGTAACCAATTATGCACAAAGCATATCCGACATCCCGTTATTCATCGCTTTGGATGGCGAGTGGGGCTTATCGATGCGATTGACCGACGCGCCCAAATTTCCACGCAATTTTCTTATCGGTGCCATTCAAGACGAAAACATCATCCAAGAATATGGCAAAGAGGTGGCAAGACAATGCCGTGCAATGGGAATCCATATCAATTTTGCACCGGTAATGGATGTAAACAGCAACCCCCGAAATCCGGTGATAGGTACAAGGTCTTTTGGCGAAGATGTGCAAAATGTGGCGAAAAGCGGTATTGCCTATTCCAAAGGATTGGAAGATGGTGGCGTGATGGCAGTTGCCAAGCATTTCCCCGGACATGGCGATACGTCGGAAGATTCGCACAAAACATTGCCATCCATCACGCACAACCGCGACAGATTAGAAAAAGTGGAATTACAACCATTCAAACAGTATATCGAGCAAGGTTTTTCGGGAATGATGGTGGGACATTTAAATGTTCCTGCACTTCAAACCAATGGATTGCCTTCGTCGCTTTCGCCCAATGTTATTCAAAAATTGCTCAAAGAAAACATGGGTTTTCAAGGATTGGTTTTTACCGACGGTATGGCGATGAAAGGAGTTTCTACCCAACCCGATATGAGCGTGAAAGCTCTATTGGCAGGCAATGATATTGTTTTGGGTGTTGTAAATCAGGTACAAGAGTTCAACTCGGTAAAAAATGCGGTAAACAAAGGAGTTATTTCTGCATCGCTTCTGGAGGAAAAAGTGAAAAAAATATTGGCTTACAAATTTATTTTGGGAGCGCATAATTTCAGACCGATAAATACGAGCAGAATTGTTAGCCAACTGCAAACTTCGGAAACGGATTGGGTACAACAAAAAATTTATGAAGGAGCTCTCACACTGCTAAAAAATGACCAAAACACGCTGCCAATTACCGAGTTAGATAAAACAAAAATTGCCTCTGTTAGCCTTGGCGGAGCAAGTGCCGAGTACAAAAAACAGTTGAAAAAATATGCCGAAATCACCTATTTCGATGCACCTTCCATGGAAAGTTTAAATGCATTGCAATCCAAATTATCCGGATTCGACCTCATTTTTTTTTCTATCCATTCGGATAAGTTGGCAGACCATGCTGCACTTCAAAACATAACTAATAGTAACCAATCGGTATTGCTTTTCTTTACTTCGCCCAACCGACTCAACAATTTTAAAACATCTGTTGCCAATGCCAAAAGCGTTTTGCTTGCTTACGACAACAGCTCAATGGCACAAAAAGCCGCTGCACAAGGCGTTTTTGGAGGTATTGGCATCAGTGGCAAACTGCCGATGGGAGTTGGTAGTTTCCGGGTAAATGCGGGTATAGAAACCAAAAAAAACCGCTTGTCGTATTCCTTTCCCGAAGAGGTTGGCATCTCCGGTACCACCCTTCAATCGATAGATAAAATTGCATTGGAAGGCATCCAAAAAAAAGCCTATCCGGGATGCTATGTGTTGGTTGCCAAAAACGGGGTGGTCATTTATAGCAAAGGGTTTGGAAAATTGGATTACAATAGCCAATCGGCTGCGGTGGACGACGAAACGGTGTACGACTTGGCATCGATAACCAAAGCGGCAGCTACTTTGCCCGCCGTTATGAAACTGTACGACGAAAAAAAATTGCGTTTACAAGACAATATCGGAAAATTTGTGCCCGAAGCTCGCGGCAGCAACAAAGCAAAAATTTCCATACGCGATGCCTTGCTTCACGAAACCGGTATCACCTCATTTATACCTTATTACACATCAGCAATTGATAAAAATAGCTTCAGCGGCTCGCTTTTTGGTAAAAAATCGGCACTATACCACGCCCGATATGCAGGTGCTTGGGGCAGAACCGACTACAATTTTATTCCGGCACTTATCTCCTCCAAATCGTCCGAAACTTTTCACCTGCCAGTGGCAAAAGATATGTATGCCAGCGACAAAATGCACCAAACTCTGCTCCAAGAAGTGATAGCTACCGATTTAAAATCGAAAACATACCGATATAGTTGCCTCAACTTTATGCTGTTGAAAGAGGTGGTAGAAAACATAGCAAAAACCGATTTGCAATCGTACGTGAAGGGCAATTTTTTTGAAAAATTGGGTGCGACAACCACCACGTTCCAACCACTCAAATATATGTCTATCAACAGAATTGCACCAACCGAAAACGACCCCTTTTTCCGTAAACAACAACTCAGAGGCTATGTGCACGACGAAGGTGCGGCTCTGTTTGGCGGAATTTCGGGAAATGCAGGCCTATTTTCTACTGCCGATGATTTGGCTAAATTGTGCCAAATGTGGCTCAACCACGGTGAATATGGCGGCGAACGATTTCTAAGCAGCGAAACCGTTAGACTTTTTACCATGACAAAAAGCAACAACAGCCGCCGCGGATTGGGATTTGACAAACCCGATATGCGAAACAACAACTCCAGCCCAACAAGCCCGCTCACACCCATCACCGTTTATGGACACACCGGATATACCGGAACCTCTTTTTGGATTGACCCCGATAACCAAATGATTTATATTTTTCTGTCGAACCGGGTTTATCCCGAACGAACTCCCAACCGATTGGCATCACTCAAAATCAGAGAACGCATACAGGACGAATTATATAAAGCAATCGGCGAAAGCCAAAAAAAGAACTAAAACCACAATATGCAACACATCATTAAATGCCGCAATTTTCCGGAAGATATAGTAACAACGCTCTCAAAAATAGAGCACGACAAATTGTTTGTTCTTGTAGATGAAAATACGACAAAATGGTGTTTGCCCATCATAGAAAATATGGACGTTATCAGACAAGCTTCCGTTGTAGTTGTACCGGCAAACGACAACAACAAGAATCTGGAAAATTTGTCGTTCATCTGGCAACACCTCACCACAAACTACGCCACCCGACACTCCCTACTTCTCAACTTAGGAGGTGGTATGATTACCGATTTGGGAGGATTTGCCGCAGCTACTTTTAAGCGAGGTATCCGCTATATAAACGTACCAACAACGCTGCTCGCAGCTGTAGATGCTGCTGTTGGCGGTAAAACGGGAATCAATTTTGGTGGGTTGAAAAATGAGATTGGCGCATTTTATCCGGCAGAATATGTATTGCTTTCATCTCGATTTTATGCTACACTTTCGTCTGCTGATTTATATTCGGGATTTGCTGAAATGCTGAAACACGCCCTCATCTCTTCCGAAACGGAGTGGGAAAAAATCATCTCTACCCATTTATCGCCACCCGATTTGGAAGCCATTCACGATATGGCGTTTGAGTCGGTTGCCATCAAAGAAAAAATTGTAGCGCAAGACCCGTTAGAAAAAAATATACGAAAAGCATTGAATTTGGGACATACCATTGGGCATTCCTTCGAGAGTTTGGCGATAGCCAAAAAACAAAATCTACCGCATGGTCACGCCGTTGCGTTGGGTATGATTGCAGAGTTGTATATTTCGCATCGGGTGTGCGGTTTTCCAAAAGAAAAACTACTGCGAACCATCCGTTTCATACAAACACATTATCCGCTATTTTACATCGATTGCGACGATTACGACACCTTGTTTGAACTACTATTGCACGACAAAAAAAACAACAAACAAGATACGCTTTTCACTCTTTTGCAAGATGTTGGCGATATCCAAATAAACCAAAAAATATCGAAAGAGTTAATTTTTCAATCGCTCGATTTTTATCGCGATACGGTAGGATTGTAATTTCTTATACGAAGTGGTTAGTATAACAATATTTGGTTCAATTTTTTCTTTTTATCGAAAGTCAAACCCAACTCTTTTTCCAAATACCTATCAACCGAACCATATTTGGTAATGATGTGCTCAATGGCAAAATTTAGATACGCTTCATTCACCGAAAGCATAGCTGTAATGGCTTCTTGCACATGCTCGGGCATGGTGTGTGCATCTTCTATCACCTTGGATATATCAATTAATTTGCCCGAGAGCATATAATCCTCCAAAACCACTGCTTCTGGAATACTCAAGGCATACAAAATCAAAAAAGAGGCCAACCCCACCCTATCTTTTCCAAGAGAACCGACCAATAAAATCGGATAATTATCTTCGTCGGTCAGTAAATTAAACATCTCGGCATACTCTTTTTTGTTGTTTTCTACAATGCCAACATACGAGTTTTGTACGTAGCTGATAGCTTTGCTTCTGGTCAGATTTTCATCTTCAATTTGTTGCGTCATGGTTTCCAAATCCATCAAAACCACCGATAATGCAATTTTGTGAATAGACGGATGCACCAAAATAGGATATTTGGTACAACTTTTTTCCGAACGAAAATCCACAATTGTTTTAATTCCCAAGCGTCTGATGCGCTCTTGGTCGTAAAGGGTGGCACTACTCAAATCCCCCGATCTGAATATTTTGCCCCATTTCATCTGCTTATAATTTTTGGTAAAATACCCGCCCAAATCTCTGAAATTCTTCACTTTACTCATTTCAATGATTCTATTGGAAACAATTCCGGAATAGGCACTATTGGTTTTCAGTATGAAATAATTTCTTACATCGGGGCTCGAGATAGAAATTTCGGTTACTTGGTCTGAAATAGAAGTGGTTTTTATAGGAGTAAAATTGTCGGGCGAAACATCGCTGGAGGAAGAATAGATATTGATATCGCCATCTTGATCTGGATTTACCTCCCACTTAATCAAAATGTTACCTTGTTCATTTTTTTCTGCTACCGAGGTGATTTGCGCCGTTGTAGCACATCCCGACAGAGCAACCCAAACGAAGATAATAAAATAGGTATAATCCAATTTTGCCACTATAATAATTGTTTTATCGAGCAAATGTATATAAAAACATCCATATTCAATTTGAAAAAAAAAGAGTCTTAACAATAAATAATTAGTTTACGTCCTTTTTTTTAATAGTTTAAAAGTAAATGAATTGGATAAATAAGTTTTAAATATTACTTTTACTGATGCATTGCGATAAAATTTTTCGTTGTTGATAAATTGTTCATTAAATGTGTGCAAAAATTGATAAATAGATTTTTTATTTCCGAATATAAAATGTATGCAAATTATCGGACGTAAAAACCAAAATAATTGTTCTTTTTTATTCTGAAATTCTCCACGCATTTTTCACACGAAAAATGTAACAAATACGAAATTATTTATCAACAAAACAATTATGAACATTTTTAGAGAATATTAAATTATATACTTGATATTCATTTACATAATATGATTACCTTTGTTGATAAGTTTTTGATAAACAGAAACCGTGTATTTAATAATGGATTTTAAAAATTAATAGTGTGAAAACTTTCAACACTATCAACAGCCAATTATTATCATCATATATTTTTTAAAATTTAAACTTATATATAATTATAATGGATAAAGAAAAACTCATAGAAAACATAAATGCTCTTCGCAAAGAGAAAAATGCCATCATTTTGGCGCACTATTACCAGGAACCCGAAATACAGGATATTGCCGATTTTGTAGGCGATAGCCTTGCTTTGGCACAATGGGCAACAAAAACCACGGCAGATATTATTGTGTTGTGTGGCGTGCATTTTATGGGCGAAACAGCCAAAATTTTATCGCCTGAAAAACGGGTTTTCATTCCTGATATGGAAGCCGGATGTTCGTTGGCAGATAGTTGTCCTGCCGATGAGTTTGAGAAATTCACCAAAGCGCATCCCGACCATACGGTCATTTCGTACGTCAATACAACTGCGGCAGTAAAAGCAGTAACCGATATTGTGGTAACATCCACCAACGCCAAACAAATTGTGGACTCGTTGCCCAAAGACGAGAAAATTATTTTCGGACCCGATAAAAACTTGGGTGATTACATCAACAAACTTACCGGGCGACAAATGTTGCTTTGGGACGGAGCTTGCCACGTGCACGAACAGTTTTCCATGGAAAAAATAATTGAACTGAAAAAACAATATCCCGAAGCTTTGTTGTTGGCACATCCCGAATGTCCGAAATATTTATTGGAAATTGCCGATCACGTAGGTTCTACTTCGTCTATTCTGAAATTTGCGACCGATTCAGACAACAAACAATTCATAGTAGCAACTGAATCGGGAATTTTACACCAAATGCAGAAAGAAAATCCCGAAAAAGAATTCATTCCCGCGCCACCCGAAGATTCCACTTGTGCTTGCAACGAATGTTTTTATATGAGAATGAATACATTGGAAAAATTGTATTTGTGCTTGAAAAACGAACGTCCCGAAATTTTTGTGGACGAAGAAGTAAGGATAAAAGCGGTGAAACCGATTGAGAGAATGCTGGAAATATCGGCAAAGCACGGGTTATAATGTCAGTACGTTTAAACAAATTTATCTCCGAAAGCGGTCTTTGTTCCCGACGCGAAGCCGACCGATTCATTGAATCGGGTCAGGTTCAGATAAACGGGAAACGTGCAAAAATTGGTGATTTGGTCAGTAAAAACGACAAAGTGTTGGTCAATGGTTTGCTTGTAGAATCGAAAGTGGAAGAAGATTTCGTGATCCTGGCATTCAATAAACCACGGGGAATTGTGAGTACCACCGACAAAGCCGAACGCGACAATATAGTGGATTACGTGGGTTATCACGAGCGAATTTTTCCTATCGGACGACTGGACAAAGATTCGCAAGGATTGATTTTTCTGACCAACGATGGCGATATTGTAAACAAAATACTTCGCGCCGGAAACAAGCACGAAAAAGAGTACATTGTAACGGTAAACAAACCGGTTACCGATGAATTTGTGAAACGAATGTCCGGTGGAATACCCATTTTGGGCGAAGTAACCAAAAAATGCAAAGTGGAGAAAATATCCGAATTTGTTTTCAAAATAATTCTCGTGCAAGGTTTGAACCGACAAATCCGGCGCATGTGCGAATACTTACATTACGACGTGGTAAAATTGGAACGTGTGCGCATCATGCACATCTCGGTAAAAGGAATTGGATTGGGCGATTGGCGCTTTCTCGAAGAGAACGAAATGCGCGAACTCAAAGCTGCTATTGCCGACTCTTCGGGCGAAACAACAGTAACAAAGGCAAAACCGAAACCCAAAACCGCGACAAAGCAAAAAACGGAAACCAAAAGTACCCGCTCCACATTCAACGAATCGTTTGTTGCTTCCAATAAATCGAAAGCAAAAGCAAACAAAAAACAACCCCTCGCTGCCAATCCGAAAGCAAGAGAATTGAGAGGGAAAAGAAAATCAAAACCTAAGACAGGAGCAAATCGGAGAAATAACTAATTTTTTTCGTACCTTTGCGCCTGCAAAAAAGAACAATCACACGCCGCTTTCGTCTTCAAAGGCTAAAAAAGCGGTTTAACAATCAATAAAAATATGGCACTTCAATGCGGCATCGTTGGACTTCCCAACGTAGGAAAATCAACTCTTTTCAACTGTTTATCCAACGCGAAAGCACAAGCGGCAAACTTCCCGTTTTGCACCATCGAACCCAATGTGGGCGTGATAACCGTTCCCGATGAACGATTGAATAAACTGGCAGAATTGGTGAAACCACAACGCATTTTACCTACCACGGTAGAAATTGTGGACATTGCCGGCTTGGTAAAAGGTGCGAGCAAAGGTGAAGGATTGGGCAACAAATTTTTGGCAAATATCCGCGAAACGGATGCCATATTGCACGTGTTGCGCTGTTTTGAAGACGAAAACGTAACGCACGTGGACGGAACGGTGGATCCGGTGCGCGACAAAGAAATCATTGATGCCGAATTGCAGTTGAAAGATTTGGAAACCATCGAGTCGCGCATACAAAAGGTGGAAAAGCAAGCCAAAACCGGTGGCGATAAAAACGCTAAACTGGCTTTCGATGTCTATTCCAAAATACGCGAAGCATTGCTGCGGGGCGAATCTGCCCGTACCGTTACGTTCGATACCAAAGACGAAAACAAAGCCGCTCACGAACTCTATCTGCTCACCGCAAAACCCGTGCTATATGTCTGCAACGTGGACGAAGCCAGTGCCGTGAACGGCAACCGGTTTGTGGAACAGGTGCGCGAATCGGTCAAAAACGAAAATGCCGAAATACTCATCGTGGCAGCCAAAATAGAATCGGAAATTGCCGAATTTGATACCTACGAAGAGCGTGAAATGTTCCTTTCGGAAATAGGTTTGGAAGAATCGGGCGTTGCGCGCCTCATCAAATCGGCATACAAATTACTCAATCTGCAAACATACTTCACTGCCGGCGTGCAAGAAGTTCGTGCGTGGACGTTCGAAAAAGGATGGAAAGCCCCGCAATGCGCCGGCATTATCCACACCGATTTCGAGAAAGGATTTATCCGTGCCGAGGTTATCAAATACGAAGATTACATCCACTACGGCTCGGAAGCAGCCGTGAAAGAAGCCGGAAAAATGAACGTGGAAGGCAAAGAATACATTGTGCAAGACGGCGATGTGATGCACTTCCGTTTCAATGTGTAATGAATCTGGAGTAAAAAGTAGAAAATTGGAAGTTAAGACTTGCGAATTGAAAAAAATTGCCTAATTTCGCACCTATCTAAATAGGGAATTTATGCAAAAAATATTTCATTTCGGGTTAATTTTATTGCTTCTATTCGTTTCCTGCCAAAATCGCAATTCCAAAGAGGAAGTCGCTTTCGATTTTCCTCAAATCATAGAGAAAGATACCCTGCGTATCATCACTCTCAATACATCTACATCCTACTTCAATTATCGCGACCAAGAGATGGGTTATCATTACGATATGATAAACAATTTCTGCAAAAAACACGGATTGGAGTTGCAAGTAATTGTTGCTCAGAGCCCCAACATGCTCATACCCATGTTGCAAAACAAGATAGGCGATGTGGTGGCATACAGCGTGCCGATAGAAAATTCGCTAAAAGATTCTATTTTTTATTGTGGACTAAATGAAATATCGCACCAAGTTTTGGTGCAACGCAATCTGAAAACAGATACCTTGATTAATGATGTTACCCAGCTCATTGGTGAAGAAGTGTTCGTGGTGAAAGATACAAAATTTGACCAACGCGTGCATAATTTGAATGCCGAATTGGGTGGCGGAATCACCATAAAAAATGCCGATAAAGATACCGTCGTTACCGAAGATTTGATAAGGATGGTTTCGCTGGGCGAAATAAAATATACCGTTGCCGAAGAGAGACTTGCACAACTCAACCAAACTTATTTCAGAAATATTGATGTGCATTTGCCAATCAGTTTTGACCAACGCACTTCGTGGGCAGTGCGAAAAGATATGCCTATTCTTGCCGATTCGCTCAATAGTTGGTTCTCACAATGGAATGCCGAGCCCAACCACCTGAGAATCAACAAACGATATTTTGAAGAAGCCAAAGGATTTTCGCACGAAGACCGACCGTCGTACGTAGAAATTCTGGGAGCGGGTGCCATCTCGCCTTTCGATATTTATTTCAAAAAATATGGCAAAGAGTTTGGAGTCGATTGGCGATTACTGGCTTCGGTTGCCTATCACGAATCGTCGTTCGACACCGAAGGCGAATCGTGGGCTGGCGCAATTGGTCTCATGGGTTTGATGCCCTCCACTGCCTCTATGCTTGGCGTTACCAAAGACGAACTGTATGACCCGGAAACCAATATACGAACCGGCTCCAAATATCTGAAACAACTCATCGATATTTTCGGGTCGATAGAAGACCCAAACGAGCGGATAAAAATGGCTTTGGCTTCTTACAATGGTGGAATTGGACATATAACCGATGCACGTGCATTGGCAGAAAAATACGATGCCGACAAAAACGTGTGGAACGGAAGCGTAGAAAAATACGTGCATCTGAAGCGTTTGGAACAATATTACAAAGATCCGGTGTGCAAGTCGGGATATTTTAGAGGCGATGAAACATTAAACTATGTTAAAATAGTAATGGAACGATGGGAAATTTACCAATCCAAAGTGGAATAAACTTCGTCAGTCGAAGCCAAATTTTTCTGCTTTTTTGATGTAAGCGTCCGCTTTTTCTCTCTGTAGAAGTGGTTTTATAACAAATAATACAACAAGACTTTCATTTTCAATTCTTTATTTTTTTCATTCGGCACTCTTTTTTTCATGTCAAAAGTGATGCAAATAATTTCCTTTTGCAAATAATAAATAATCAAATATCACGTTTTGAAAATATAAAAGTTGCGCGTATGACAAATTCTACTCAAAAAGGTCAATTAAATCCAATCTTTGCAAATAAAAAAAATCAAATGCCTACAGATTTGAGCATCAAGATTATACAACAATTTGCATCTTCTTTGTATGTGGAGAGCAAATTATCAATTTTGGAAAATAGTTTTATACTCAATTGATAATTGCTATCTTTGGAGAATTAAAATGAGAATATTATGGCTCCTCTAATTGCTCCTTCCCTACTCTCTGCAAATTTTTTGAATCTGGAAAAAGATATCGAAATGCTCAATCGCAGCGAAGCAGATTGGATTCATCTCGATATAATGGATGGCGTGTTTGTACCCAATATATCGTTTGGATTTCCGGTTATTAATTTGTTGAAAAACAAGACCGATAAACCGCTCGATGTCCACCTGATGATTGTGTCTCCCGAAAAATTTGTAACACAAATAGCTGCTGCCGGTGCCACCTATATGAATGTGCATTACGAAGCATGCACACACCTGCATCGGGTAGTGCAAGAGATAAAAAAACACAACATGAAAGCCGGTGTTACACTCAATCCACACACGCCGGTTGCGCTTCTGAAAGATATTTTGTGCGAATTGGATATGGTTTTGCTCATGTCGGTAAATCCCGGTTTTGGCGGGCAAAAATTTATTGAACAGTGTGTAGAAAAAGTATCTGAACTGAAAGAGATGATTTTGCGCAAAAATTTATCTACTCTCATAGAAGTGGATGGAGGTGTGAATCTGGAAACCGGTAAAAAATTAGTAGATGCCGGTGCAGATGTTTTGGTTGCCGGTAGTTACGTATTTTCGTCGCCCGACCCGGTGCAAACCATACATCAGCTAAAATCTATTTAACAGCCATTATTTCTCTCATAAACTGTAAGTTATGAGTGATTTTCTATCCCGAATTCCCTTTCTGAAATTGCTGATTCCTGTAGTTGCAGGCATTTTGGCAAACCATTTTTTGCAAATAGTGCCCGGTGCTGCTTTTATTGCCATTGGCGGAATTATTTGCATGGTGGTTTCTTATGGTATAAAAAAGGAGAAACAATATGCTTTACGCTGGATTTTTGGGATGGGGCTCAATCTGTTTCTTTTCGGACTGATTTCGATGATTTATTCGTATCACGATAAAAAAACTACCCACCACTTTCCCGAAACCGAAAACCATTATATTGGCTACGTTATGGATATTCCGCAAGAAAAACCCCGTTCTATAGCTTGCAATATTCAACTGAAGTATCCGAACAACAAAAAAATTATCGTTTATCTGCAAAAAGATAGTACGGCGCAGTTGCTTCATGCCGGCGATGAAATACTGTTTCGTTCTGTTGTGCAGCCTTTTAAAAATTTTGGAAATCCCGACGATTTCGATTACGAAAAATTCATGAAAATAAAGGGATATAGTGGCACAACCTATCTCCCATCTGTGAAATGGCAAAAAACGGGAAAATCTGTTCTTACCGTTTCGGTAATTTCGCAACAAGTACGTGCTAAAATAATCGATTTTTATCGTTCATTCCAACTCGACCCCGATGCTTATGCTTTTGTTACCGCCCTTACCATTGGTTACAAAAGTTTCTTGACGGACGATATGCAAGAGTCGTTTCGTGCTTCGGGTACGTCGCATGTGCTGGCTGTAAGCGGTTTACACGTGGGAATTGTTTTCATAATTTTTTCTACTCTTCTATCTTTTTTGGGCAAAACGGGTAAACGATTTCAATTGAGGCAGTTGCTCATTATTTTGGCGTTGTGGTTCTACGCGTTTGTTACCGGCTTGTCGCCCTCGGTAATGCGAGCGGTCATTATGCTCTCTATTTTTTGCATAGGCAGCATCACTCAGCGCAAAGGTTTTACCTACAACACGGTTGCCATAGCGGCTTTTGCCATACTTCTTGTTTACCCCTATTCGTTGTTCGACATCAGTTTTCAGATGAGTTTCACGGCTGTTTTGTCTATCCTGTTTTTTCAGCCCAAATTGGACAAACTTTTTATTATTAAAAATAAAGTGGTAAAATACATTTGGAATCTTTTTACCGTGTCCATGGCTGCCCAGATAGGAGTTTTTCCCATTGTTTTGTACTATTTTGGTACATTTCCAACCTACTTTTTTATAGCCAATATGCTCATTGTGCCACTCATCGGTTTCATTATTTATGCCATTATTCCTGTTATAGTTCTGGGTTTGTTGATGCAGAGCGGTTTGCATTTTCTTGCGGTAGTTTTTACCTTTTTCCGATGGATTTTGAAAACACTCATACAAGTCGTACTGCTGATTTCACAAATGGTGGAGAGTTTGCCGTATGCACAAATTTCAAATCTATATATTTCTGCAACACAAATGTTTCTCCTATTGGTATTTATTTTGGCATTAACGTTGTTTTTAACCCAAAAAAGGGCAAAATATTTACTCGCAACTCTGGGGGCATCACTTTTTTTGGTAAGCACGTTTACTTTTTCCATCATCAATAAACAACCAACACAATTGGTTGTTTATAATAAATCGGGGATAAGCGATATCGGTCTGTTTCACAACGGTAAACGTATGCCGCTCGATGTGCCGCCAAACGGAATCATTCCACATACAAGCAAGCGAATAGTTCATCTTTCGGAAAATAGATACTCTTCGGAGATAGAAAATCAACCGTTTCCGGTAGATATTTTGGTACTTTCGGGTGATAGAACTTTTTCCATACCCCGGTTGAATCAAATTTTTCAACCATCGGTGGTGATTATCGAAAACACGATTTCAAATTATCACAAAAAAAGATTGATTGCAGAGTGCAACGAGCTGAAAATAAAACACCACGATGTTTCCCAAATGGGCGCATTTACAATAAATTACGAATAGAACATGATTTACAACGAAAACATTACCAACGTTATTTCAACAGAAAATATAGAATCGGTACTCAACCTGGTTGAAAATAGCAAGCAAATCCTCATTACGACACACCTTTCGCCCGACGGCGATGCGCTGGGTTCTTCGCTGGCGTTGTACAACTACTTATTGCGACAAGGAAAAGAGGTACGAATCATTGTACCAAACTCGTTTCCCTATTTTTTGAAATGGATGAAAGGAAGCGAAAAAATTGCGATTTACGATTACAACCCCAAAGCCGCGCAAACAATCATAGAAAATGCCGATTTGATTTTCAGTTTAGATTATAATGTACCGAGCCGAGTTGGCAAAATGGGCGCTTTCTTAGAAAAAGCCAAAGCCCAAAAAGTGCTCATCGACCACCACTTATTTCCCGGTGATACCTTTGATATTGTTATTTCACATCCCGAAATTTCATCTACCAGCGAACTGGTTTTCAGACTGTTTTTTCAAGCAGGGAAATACGAAAACCTCAACTCGATTGAAGCCGAATGCATCTATTGCGGCATGATGACAGACACGGGTGGCTTCACATTCAACTCGAACAATGCCGAGATTTTCCAGATAATCAGTCTGTTGCTTCGCAAGGGGATTGACAAAGATGCCATTTATGCCAAAGTTTATAACAACCTTTCGGAAGACCGATTTCGTTTATTGGGTTTCACTTTGATGCACCGCATGAAAATTTATCCGAAACTGCATACCGCGCTCATCTACTTATCCAAAGAAGACCAAAAACAGTTTGATTACAACAAAGGCGATACCGAAGGATTTGTCAATTATCCGCTAAGCATTCGTGGCATTGTTTTTTCAACTTTTATTCGGGAAGACGACGATTTGATAAAAATATCTTTTCGGTCGCAAAACACCTTCCCTTGCAACGAGTTTGCAGCCAAATATTTTGGAGGAGGAGGTCATTTAAATGCTTCGGGTGGAGAATATTACGGTACACTGCAAGATGCCATCGCGCACTTTGAAAAACACGTAGAATCTTATTCTGCCAAACTAATAGAAGAAGCAAACAAATAGTGGAATAAAAAAGAACGCATAAATTGTTGCAAAATACTAAATATCAGTAATATAGTTACATTTATATACAGTTTTATACAAAGTCATGCCGCACGGCAGTATGTGCAATAACATCTTTTTTTGTATTTTTGCACTTTAATTAAAAAACAACGATGGAAATTTCAAGCAAATACAACCCTGCCGAAGTAGAAAACAAGTGGTACAACTATTGGATGAACAACAACCTGTTTCATTCACAACCCGATGAACGTGAACCCTATACAATAGTAATTCCACCGCCCAACGTTACCGGAATTTTGCACATGGGCCACATGCTCAACAACACCATTCAAGATATTTTGGTACGCCGCGCCCGCATGCAAGGCAAAAATGCCTGTTGGGTGCCCGGCACCGACCACGCCTCCATTGCCACCGAAGCCAAAGTGGTTGCCAAACTGGCCTCCGAAGGAATCAAAAAATCGGACCTCTCGCGCAGCGAATTTCTATCGCACGCTTGGGATTGGACGCACAAACACGGCGGAATGATTTTGGAACAGCTGAAAAAGCTGGGAGCCTCGTGCGATTGGGAAAGAACCTGTTTCACGATGGACGAAATACGCTCGCAAAGCGTGCTCAAAGTATTTGTAGATTTATACGAAAAAGGACTCATCTACCGGGGCGTGCGCATGGTAAACTGGGACCCCGAAGCCCTCACCGCCCTCTCCGACGAGGAAGTGGTGCACAAGGAAGTGAACGGAAAATTGTATTATTTGCGCTATCGCGTAGAAGGGGAGGCCAATTACGCCGTCGTTGCCACCACCCGCCCCGAAACCATCATGGGCGATACCGCTCTTTGCATCCACCCCGATAACCCCAAAACGGCACACCTAAAGGGCAAAAAAGTGATTGTACCGCTCATCAATCGCGTAATCCCCGTTATCGAAGACGAATACGTGGACATGGAGTTTGGCACAGGATGCCTGAAAGTAACCCCCGCGCACGATGTAAACGACTACGTTTTGGGCGAGAAATACAACCTCCCCTCCATCGACATATTCAACGACAACGGCACGCTCAACACCAACGGTGCTCAATATGCCGGAATGGATCGGTTTGACGTTCGCAAACAAATTGAAAAAGATTTGCAGGAAGCCGATTTGCTCGAAAAAACAGAACCCTACACCAACAAAGTAGGATTTTCGGAGCGAACCAACGCCGTTATCGAGCCCAAATTATCCATGCAGTGGTTCCTGAAAATGGAAGAGCTGGCAAAACCCGCGTTGGAAACAGTGGAAAACGACACCATACAATTCCACCCCGCCAAATACAAAAATACCTATCGCCACTGGATGACAAACATCAAAGACTGGTGTATCAGCCGT
>CAZVWS010000036.1:0-2404 GCA_964631255.1 uncultured Dysgonomonadaceae bacterium
CAGAACTTACTAAAAATATTCCCTAAAATTTCGTCCGTAGATATTTGTCCGGTAATTTCGCCCAGATAGAACATACATTCGCGAATATCTTGCGAAATAAAATCGCCGGTAATACCCATTTCCAAACCCTCTTTGGCTCTACGAATGGCTTCCAAGGCTTTTGTCAGTGCCTCGAAATGACGAAGATTGGTAACAATTACGTCGCTCTCTCCAATATTTGGAATTTGCGCGGCTTGCAACAACTTTTGCACCAATACCTCGGTATTTTGTTGTTCTTTTGCCGAAATAAATAGCCGTTCGGCTCGAAGTTGGGGCAGCAGATTTGATTTTTGAACCCGCTCCTTGTCCGAAAGTAAATCGGATTTGTTGAAAAGCAAAATCACGTGTTTGTCATTCAACTTGGGTGCGATGGATTTGGCAAGGGCCTCTATATCGGTTGTTGGTGTTGTTGAATCTATCATCCACAACACGATATTGGCTTGCTCAATTTTTTGAAACGTACGTTCTATCCCCAGCGTTTCGATGGTGTCTGTTGTGTGCCGAATACCGGCTGTATCGATAAAGCGGAAGACAACGCCGCCAATGTTTACGGTATCTTCAATGACATCGCGCGTGGTGCCGTGAATATCGGAAACAATGGCTTTCTCTTCGTTCAGCAACAAATTGAGCAAGGTAGATTTTCCGGCATTGGTTTCACCAATAATTGCTACGGGAATGCCATTTTTGATGGCGTTACCCACCCGAAACGAATTTGCCAATTTATCTATTTCTTGTTCAATTTCTTCGGTTAGTTCGTACAATGTTTGTCGATTGGCAAACTCTACATCTTCTTCCGAGAAATCGAGTTCCAGTTCCATGAGCGAGGCAAACTGCAGTAGTTTATCGCGCAAAACGGAAAGTTTTTTGGCAAAGCCGCCACGCATCTGGTTCATTGCTACCCGATGCGAAGCACGCGACGAAGATGCAATTAAATCGGCAACCGCTTCGGCTTGGCTCAAATCGAATTTGCCATTTTTGAATGCCCGTCGGGTAAACTCGCCGGGTTGTGCCAATCGCACGCCTTTGGAAAGCAATGCTTCCACTATTTTTTGCTGAATATAAACCGAACCGTGGCAAGAAATTTCTACACTTTCTTCGCCGGTAAACGAATGGGGGGCACGAAAAACGGTAATCAACACTTCGTCCTGCACCTCATTACCGAAAACAAATTGACCAAAAAGTGCCGTATTGGCTTTTGCATCGGTTAACTTTTTGTGCGACGGCGAAATAAACAAAGTGTCGGCAACGGCAATACATCCCTTCCCCGACAAACGGATAATGGCAATAGCCCCCATACCGGGAGCCGTAGAAATGGCGGTGATAATATCTGTCATATCAATTAAAACTCGGAACTAAAAACTACACATTAATACCTAAAACTACTTCCTCCCAAAAATTCGCGCAGGAGCGAAGTTGGCGGCAACTCCCAATCGCTGATGTAATTGAAATAGCGCAAAAACTTTATCAGACGATATGCTTCGGAATATTCGGGAGCCGAACGAGGCACTTGTTGTAAAACCGGTTCGGCATGGCGGCGAATGGCTGCCAATTCGTAAATCATTGCCGAATTAAACATCACATCGGCATTTTCTTGGTAAGGAAAAATCCACCTATCTTCGCCCCTACGTACGCTATCCCAACGCGAAATGGTGTCTTGAGCCGAATAGCCGCGATAGCGGTTGTCTCGCACAATTCTGCGCAACAACCTATTGTCTGCCGGCGGAATCCAGTTGTGATTGTCTAACGAGATGGAAGTGAGTGCCGAAACGTAAATCATGAATTTGTTGTCGCGAGCAATGTGTTCCGACAGTTTTGGATTGAGCGCGTGAATGCCTTCCACAATTAAGACACTTTTTTCGTCCATCGTGAGGAATTGATTTTTAAATTCACGCTTTCCCGTTACAAAATTGTAGGTTGGTAATTCTATTTGTTTGCCCTCCAAAAGCGACAAAATATGATTTTTGAAGAGGTTCAAATCGATGGCATACAACGACTCGTAGTCTTTCTCGCCAAATTCGTCCAGAGGAGTCATATCGCGTTCAATAAAATAATCGTCGAGCGAAATGCCGATAGGTTTCAATCTGTTCACAATCAGTTGCACCTCCAATCGCTTGCGAAACGTGGTTTTGCCCGACGAAGAGGGCCCCGAAATAAATACCACACGCAAACCCTCTTTGTATCGATTGGTTATTTCTTTGGCAATATTGGCAATTTCGTTGGCTTGGTAGGTTTCCGAAACTTGAATTATTTTGGAAATATCTTTCGAACGAATGGCTTTGTTTAAATCGCCCACGTTATCCAATTTACTGATTTTCAAAAACTCCAGATGCTCCCGATAAACTTGCAGCAGTTTCTTTTGCGGAAT
>CAZVWS010000036.1:2504-20781 GCA_964631255.1 uncultured Dysgonomonadaceae bacterium
GAGCGACTAATATCTACAAACTCCACTATGCGAGGTCTGTACACTTGGTAATCGAGCGATTCGGTTCGGTTGTTTACTTTTGCATTGGCTATAAGATATGGTTTATGCACATCAAAAATCTCAATCAATTCCGATAACTTGGAGCCGATAGGCACTTCTTTTGTCTCATTGGTGTTCACACAATGAATCTTTACTGTATCAAGCATTTATATCTTTTATTTTTAAATTATTTTTACAACTCTTTGTGGCTTCTTTTTTTTGCCTTATATTTGTCTGCTAAATTACGTTATTTTGTTGAATATGGAGTACACTTTCTTTGATTTTTTAAAGCTCATCGGTTCATTGGGACTATTTTTGTACGGAATGAAAATCATGAGCGAAGGCTTGCAGAAGCTGGCAGGCAATAAGTTACGCGGCATTTTGTCTGCAATGACAAAAAATCGGGTAATGGGCGTTCTTACCGGTGTTTTAATAACTGCACTCATACAATCGTCGTCTGCCACCACGGTTATGGTGGTTAGTTTCGTAAACGCCGGATTGCTTAGTTTGGTTCAATCCATCGGAGTAATTATGGGAGCCAACATTGGTACAACTGTTACCGCTTGGATGATTTCGTTGTTTGGATTTGGTAAATTTTCTATCAGCGCTCTTTCTATTCCGTTGATGGGTATTGCTATTCCGCTGATTTTCTCGTCGAAGAGCAAACGAAAGTCAACCGGCGAATTTATATTCGGATTTGCTTTTCTTTTCATGGGTCTCGACTTTTTGAAAGGAGCAATGCCCGATTTGCAAAATAACCCGGAGGTGTTGTCGTTTGTACAAAATTTTTCGGATTTGGGAATTTGGTCGGTGCTCATTTTCTTGCTTATTGGCTCTGTTCTTACCGTTATTGTGCAATCGTCGAGTGCCACGGTAGCCATCACGCTTATTATGGCAACAAAGGGATGGATCGATTTTCCATCGGCTGCCGCAATGATTATGGGTGAAAACATCGGAACCACCATTACCGCCAACGTGGCTGCCATTCCGGCAAATATTTCGGCTAAACGAGCTGCTTTTGCACACTTCTTGTTCAATGTATTGGGAGTAATCTGGATGCTGTTTGTCTTTAAATATTTTGTGAATATGGTGGAGCATTTGGTGTCCAATTATGGTCCAGCAAATCCGGCAGAAATGTCGATGTTTTTAAATACTTTGTCTGCCGAAGAATATAAACAGATAACCACCCTATCGGCCTCAGAACTACCGGCACATTTAGCGGCTAAACAAGATGTTTACCTTTCCTACCAAGGAGCAACATCATACGGACTTTCTCTGTTTCACACCTTGTTTAATATCTGCAACGTGTCCATCATGATTTGGTTCGTGAAGTTGTACGAAAAAATTTGCCTTCGCGTTATTCGTCCCAAAGCGGGAGAAGAGGAAGACGAAGAATTTATGCTTCAATTTATCTCAACGGGCATGCTTTCTACTGCCGAGCTTTCTATTTTACAAGCCGAAAAAGAGACTGAAGTTTATGCAAGACGTGTTCGTAAAATGTTTGGTTTTGTGAAGAAGATGACCAATATGAGCCATAACGATAAAAAATTTCTCAAGCTATATAATCGAACAGAAAAATACGAAGATATTTGCGACCGAATGGAGGTAGAAATTGGTTCTTACTTGAGCAAAGTGGCCGAAGGTAAATTGAGTAACCAAAGTAAGGAACATATTCGCGCCATTATGCGCGCCGTAACCGAGATAGAAAGTATTGCCGATGCATGTTGCAATATTGGTCGCCATCTGAAGCGAAAAATGGATGTCGAAGCGGTATTTGAAGAGGATATTGTGAACAACATCAACACCATGTATCAGCTACTGGACGAGGCTTTCGAAAACATGCAATATGTTCTCTCATTGCCACAAATTACGGAAAAAGAACTCATCGTGAGCGAAAATATGGAAAACGGAATCAACGAACAACGCAACTTGCTGAAACGCAAAAATGTGGAAAGCCTCAACAATTTGCAATATTCGTATCAAAACGGTGTTTTCTATATGGATATAGTAAACGAATGCGAACGTATGGGTGATTACATCATCAATGTGGTGGAATCGGTTAAACTAAAAAAGGATTGATTCGGACAATCAATGAATTACGACAAAATAAGAGTGTAGGGGTCGTCCGCAACCGGTCCCTTTTCTTTAGAAAAATAGGGCAATACAAAAATGGAATTACCCAAAATGCAAAAATAGTATGAACGACTGGAAAAAACGCCTGGATATAGTTTACTCAACCAACCCCGATTACCACTACCAAGGCGACGAAACAGAGGAACAAGCTACCATTGCCAAAGAAAAGCAATTGCTGCGCGTGAGCCTTGATAAGCGAAACCGAAAAGGCAAAGCCGTTACGCTCATCACCGGTTTTGTGGGTACAACCGAAGATTTGGAAACATTAGCAAAAATGCTGAAAACCAAATGCGGCGTGGGCGGCTCGGCAAAAGATGGAGATATAATAGTGCAAGGTGACCATCGCCAAAAAGTAGTAGATATTCTGCAAAAAGAGGGTTATGCAAAATCGAGAATCATCTGACCGACAATTAGTTCACGTAATAAAAGCATCGGCGGGTTCGGGAAAAACACACCGCCTGACGGGCGAATATTTGCGGTTGCTATACTCCAAACCAAATAACTATCGCCACATTTTGGCGGTAACCTTTACAAACAAAGCGACGGAAGAGATGAAATCGCGCATTGTGGAGGAGTTATTTAACCTGATGCAAGGCAAAAAATCGGACTATCTGGAGCAACTCTCCAAAGAGTTTCATCTGCAAGAAAAAGATGTTCGTGCACGAGCTCGCACAATTTTAGAAAGCATTTTACACGATTATTCATCATTTTCCATCAGCACCATCGACCGTTTTTTTCAACAAACCATGCGCGCTTTCACACGCGAAATAGGCCTTATCGGCGGATATAATGTGGAGGTAGACGATGCCGCTTTTCTATCTGAAGTAATTGATACCATGCTTTTTGAACTGGACAAATCAGAAAACAAAGAGCTGGCGGAATGGATTTTGGATTTCATGAAAAGCCGAATCGAAAACAGCAAAGGGTGGTCTATTAGAGAAGAAGTAGAAGAGCTTGGCAAACAGATTTTTAACGAAAAATACAAATCGTTGCCACTTTCCGATAAAGAAAAAATACACAATAAAAATCACCTCAAAGAATATCGCGAAACCTTAGAAATAATTGTTCGTAATTTTGAAACTGAGCTTGTCCGTATCGGAAAAAAAGGCTTGCAAATTATGCAACAAAATGGTTTAGATTTCGCCGATTTCAAAGGTAAATCAAAATCTCCGTTTTCTCATTTCAAACTGTGGGCAGAGCGCATCGTGAAGCAACCAACAGACACTTTTAAAAAACTTGCCGACAACATAGACGAATGGGTTAAACAGGACAAGAATACACCAAGTGAAATTGTTTCTGCAATACAATCGGCATATTCAGATGGGTTCAATAATGCTGTAAAAGAAGCAATTGCGCTTTTTGAGAACGCTATTCCCTACAATTCCGCCAAATCTGTTCTCACGTTCTTTTACACGTTGGGTATCCTCAACGACATACAAGAACGATTGCAACTAATTCAACAAGAGCAAAATATCTTGTTCCTATCGGACACAACCGAGCTACTCAACAAAATTATCGCCGATAGCGATTCGCCATTTATCTACGAAAAAACCGGTACACGATATACCAATTACATGATTGACGAGTTTCAGGACACTTCTACCATGCAATGGAACAATTTTAGGTCTCTCATTCGCGAAAGTTTAGACAACAACAACGTCAATCTTTTGGTTGGCGATGTAAAGCAAAGTATCTATCGTTGGCGAAATTCCGATTGGCGATTGCTCGAAGAGAAGGTTGCGGACGATTTGAACAAGAAGAATATCCACCAACACGTGCTAAATACCAATTGGCGAAGCGATGCCAATATCATCCGGTTCAACAACACCATTTTTGATGCTACTGCCCACTTGTTGCAGAATAATTTCAACACGTCGCTCGACTCAATTCCCGACGGAGATTTCAAAAACAGTATCTCCCGAAAAATAACAGATGCTTATGCACAAGTGCAGCAATATGTTCCAACAAAAAAATGCAACGACCAAGGCAAGGTAGAAATTACTTTTTTGGACGATAGCGACAAAGAAAACAACTGGAAAAGCAAAGCTTTGGAGCTACTTCCACGCCAAATTGAGCAATTGCAGCAAGAAGGATTCCGCTTGAAAGACATCGCCATTTTGGTACGCTACAACCATGAAGCAGTTACCATTGCCGAATTTTTATTGGCATACCAAGAGGCAAACCCCAACTCAAAATACAGGTACGATATTATTTCAAACGAAGCACTCGTTATTGCCAATGCACAGAGTGTGAAAGCCATAATCTCGCTTCTACGTTGGGCTACCAACCAAAAAGATCGTACGAAAAAAACCATTGCCGTTTACGAATTCTATCGCTTTCACAAAGGGATTTCGCCCGACGAGGCTCTCAAATCGTTTTTGGATGGAGATACCGAACCCGAATTTCCGGAAGAGATAACTCCACACCTCAACGAATTGTTGCGTTTGCCGCTGTACGAACTCATCGAGTCATTTTTCGCATTATCCAAAGAGGTGATTAGTGAAAAAGAGAACGCGTACGTGCAGGCATTTTTAGATATTATATTGAAATACAGCACCCAATCTATTTCCAATATTGCAGATTTTCTGAATTGGTGGGACGAAAAAGGACACAAAAAAACCATTTTCTTACCCGACGACCAAGATGCAATTCGCATCGTTTCCATCCACAAATCCAAAGGATTGGCTTTTGGCGTGGTTCTGATGCCTTTTGTCGATTGGAAAATCGACCACAACTCCAATCATACCGAAATCATTTGGTGTCGCCCCGATTTGGAGCCGTTCAACCAACTCTCTGTTGTGCCGGTAAAATACCAGCAAAATTTGATTGATACCATTTTTAGTGAAGATTATTTGGAGGAAAAAATATTTACCTACATCGATAATCTCAATTTGTTGTACGTGGCATTTACCAGAGCAAAATATCGTCTCTCCATTTTCACGCCCATGTACAAGAAAAAAACCTATTCTCTGACCGGTATAGCCGATTTGCTTTGGTTCGGAATAGCAAAATCGAAAAATATTTTACCAGATATCTCGGAGCAACAAATCCAACTTGCCGATTATTTGACCGAATCGGAAAAAGAAGCACACTTTTCGATTGGCGAATCGAATAAAACAAACAGTTCGATTGATAAACCGAACGAATTACCGGCAAAAAATGCCGAAAGAGACCCAAAATGGCAATCTATCCCATTTGATAATCGACTGAAACTTCGGTTCAATTCAATCGGCTTTTTCAATGAAAACGGAAATCGAGATTACGGCACTCTGATGCACGACCTTATCAGCAAAGTACAAACCATTGCCGATATACCACATGCGGTAGAACGAAAAATAATATCGGGAGAACTTCCCGAGTCAAACCGGCAAGAAGTAATCGACGAATTAAAACAATTACTTTCTATAAACGAGGTATCTAATTGGTATTCAGGAAATTACTCCATATTAAACGAGGTGCAAGTTCTTCATCCGAAGTTTAGTTTTAGTCGCCCCGACCGGGTCATGATTGGCAACAATCGGGTCATTGTGGTCGATTATAAATTTGGCGATGTGCAAGAGGAGAAATACAAAAAACAAGTGTCGAGATACATGCAATATATTCGCGAAATGGGATATGAAAATGTTTTCGGTTACGTTTTTTATGTAAAACAAGGCATTTTGGTAAAAATCTGAGCAAAGCAATTTCGCGATTTGTTTAAATAAAGTAACTGTATGTGGAAAGAAATTTTTTTGGTTGGCATTGGCGGTGGCGTAGGTAGCATTTTACGATATCTGACATCGAAATTTGCAAGCAAATTTATAAGCGAAAATTTCTTTTTTTTAGGAACTTTCGCGGTAAATATTATTGGTTGTTTTCTGTTGGGTTTGTTCTCGGGATGGTTACTCGGCTACCAACCTTTCAATCAATCGTATAAATGGCTCCTAATTGTTGGATTTTGTGGTGGTTACACTACATTTTCTACCTTCGCATTAGAAAACGCCCGATTGTTGGAAACAGGACAATGGTGGCTATTTTGGGGATACACAATTTGTAGTATTTTGTTGGGAATATTTGCCGTTTGGTTGGGTATGCGATTGGTTGAGTAGTCAGTCGTAATCTTCTCTTTGCCATGCAAATATCGCACAGGTATCAAAACGGATATAGCAGCGGCAGCAAAAACACCATTACTACCACGTAAATGAGTTGCAACGGAAGTCCCACTTTCACGTAATCCATAAAAGCATATCTCCCGGTGGACATGATGAGCGAGTTGGGTGGCGTTGCATACGGACTTGCCAAACACATCACTCCGGCGGTGGCAACCGCCAAAACAAATGGATAGGGGCTCACACCCAATGCCTGAGCCGATTGCAAAGCGATAGGTGCAAAAATAATGACCGTGGCTGTATTGCTCACAAACATAGTAAATAATGAAGTGGCAAGATAGAGTGCCGCCATTACCGAGTGAGGACCCAAAGCTCCCATAAAATCGACCAATCCCTTAGAAATCATCTCCGAAGCTCCGGTTTTCTGCATGGCAGTAGCCATGGGCAACATGGCAGCGAAAAAAATAACATTTTGCCAACGAATACTGTTGTAAGCGGTTTCCACATTGCGAAAACATCCGGTAATAATCATCAACAAAGAGGCAGCCAATATGGCGATGACGGCAGGTAATATTTTTAACGTGATGCACATAATCATGGCAAACAAAATGAATCCGGCAATGCCTGCCTTGTGTTCCAAAATTACTTTGTTTGCCTCTTGACTTGGTTGTCCCACAATAACTAAATCAGACTCTTCCACACCCAAATCGGCTATATTTGCCCATGTGCCTTGAATGAGCAATGCATCGCCGGCATGAATCTTTTCGTTCTGAACTTGGTTAATCAAATACTCGTTTTTCCTTCTGATTCCCAATATATTGATAAAATATCGTTTGCGAAAAGCGGTCTCCTTTACCTGCTTATTTATCAATTTGGAACTCGATAAAACAACAGCTTCGGCAACTCCGATTTCGTCAAATTTCATTACACTTTTGAACTCCGGTTTGGCTTCGGCTTCCGTTTCCGATGCATCCATGAAATGCAAATTGTTTTCTTGAGCAAAAAACTTGGCATCGTCGTAAGTACCTTCCACATAAATAATATCGCCGGGATGAAGTATGCTATCGCCGTCGGCAAAAAACTGTCCTTCCGATTTAAAAAACTTGCCTCCCGTGTTTACCAAACTACGTATTTCGACAATGGTGATATTGTATTTTTGGGTGATATTCAAATCTTTCAGTTTCACATCGAGGATGGGTGTTTGCTTGGGCAGTTTGAATCGGAACAAACTATCTGCCAACTGGTATTCTTTTACCAATTCGAAAGGTGATTTGGTATATTCCGTATCGCTGCGTTTGTTTTCATCTTTTTCTAATACGGGCGAACGAAACCACAGATAGATAATGCCTACCACCAACAACACGATTCCGATGGGTAGGACGGTAAAAAAGCCCAATCCTTCCAATCCATTAGAGGTAAGCGTGTCATTTGCAATTAAGTTTGGCGGAGCACCAATTAACGTGAACATGCCGCCCATACTCGCGGCAAAAGCCATAGGCATAAGAAATCGGCGTATATTCATATTCGTTTCGCGTGTCATGCTTGCAACAATGGGCAGCAGAAGTGCTACTGTGCCATAATTACTCATGAACGAGCTAAAAAAAGCCGATACTAATAAGGTCAACAGAAACAACTTTAGCTGGTTTTTTCCGGCAAGTTGCAAAAGATAGGTGCTTATTTTTTTTGCTAAACCCGTTTGGCTGATTGCTCCCGAAATAATAAAAAGTCCGGCAAGCATGAGCACTATCGGGTTTGAAAAACCGGCAATTGCCTCCTCCGGAGTGAGTATGCCAACTATTGCTAAGGTCATCAGAGCCAACAGAGTTACTACATCTGCTCTAAACTTTCCCCAAGCGAAGAATATGCCGGTTATCAGCAAAACAATAAGCGTTATAGCCATGAATTTACAACGAAAAATTACTTTTTACAAAAATAACAATTTATACCATAAAAAACGCAATATCTTCACATTTTTTCGCAGGTATAAACTGCTATTTCAAATTCTTCATGTAAAACAATTTAGTTGCTACCACCAAACTCCATCAGATATGCTTTGATAAAGTCGTCCAAATCGCCATCCATTACTCCTGCCACATCCGATGTTTGAAAATTGGTGCGATGGTCTTTTACCCGACGGTCATCAAACACATAACTGCGAATTTGTGAGCCCCACTCTATTTTTTTCTTGCCCGCCTCTATTTCGGCTTGAGCGGCACGACGTTTTTCGAGTTCAATTTCATATAGTTGCGATTTGAGCAGACGCAAAGCATTCTCCCTATTGCCCAATTGTGAACGACTTTCGGTGTTTTCAATCACAATCTCCTGCATTTCGCCCGAATCGGCATCTTTGTATGTATAGTGCAAACGCACACCGGTTTCTACCTTGTTCACATTTTGGCCTCCTGCACCCGACGAACGAAAAGTATCCCATGACAAATTGGCTTGATTCACCTCAATTTCAATACTATCGTCAACCAATGGAACAACAAATACCGATGCAAACGAGGTCATCCGTTTTCCTTGCGCGTTGTATGGCGAAACACGCACCAAACGATGCACGCCGTTTTCGCTTTTCAAAAAACCGTATGCCAAATCGCCCTCCACTTGCAGCGTGGCGGTTTTTATGCCGGCATCGTCTCCATCTTGCCAGTTGGTTACGGTTACTTTGTATCCTTTGTCTTCGCACCAGCGTTGGTACATTCTAAAAAGCATGGAGGCCCAGTCTTGGCTTTCGGTTCCACCGGCACCGGCATTTATTTTGAGCACGGCACCCAATTGGTCTTCCTCGCGGCGAAGCATATTTTTAAGTTCCAAATTCTCTACCAATTCAAGCGCTTTGGAGTACGCCACATCAACCTCCTCTTCCGATACAATTTCGTCTTTCACAAAATCGAAAGCCAATTGCAATTCATCAGTTGCCGATTTTACCGCGTTATATGAATTTATCCATCCTTTCAATTCGCGAATCACTCGCATTTGTGCTTCGGCAGTTTTGGCATCGTTCCAAAACTCGGGCGATTGTGTTCTCAGCTCTTCTTCATTCAGCTGGATTATCTTTGAATCGATGTCAAAGATACCCCCTCAGCGCAATCTCGCGCTCCAACACATCTTTAAGTTGGTCTGCAGTTATCATATTCTTTTATTTTCTATTCTATTATTGAGGGCACAAAATTACACAAAAGAAAAACAACGAACAAACTCGATACATTTGTTCTGGTTTTGAAGATTTTAAAAAATAATGAACCAATCGTCTCTTGCTTTATCTACAAAGAAAACCATAAAATAATTTTTTGAAAGATTTCGCCCTACCCGATTAAACCTTTTTACATAAATTGTATCAAAACGTAATATATGTTGGTTGGAACCAGTATAAAGATGATTAAAAAAATCAGAAATTAACTTATTAAAAAATTAGCTTATGAAACTATTTAAAAAACTCGATTGGCGACTTATGCTGATGGTAACTACTGTTTTGATGTTCTCAATGGGACTTTCTTGTCAAAACGAAAACGACGACCCGGATGGTAACGGTCCCGACGTGGAAGAACCAACTCCTGTATTGCCGGGTGGTGCGGTTTTCTTGTTGATAGATGAGGAAAGCATTGATAATGGCAACGAGCCTAACAACTTTTCGGAAACAGATGTGAATGACAAAATTGCCAAAGTTGGATTGCGCAGCACATTACCTTACTTTGCTGCAAATGTAGGCAAAAACATTGTTCTTTATACCGGACAAGTTGGCGACGAAGGTTGGTTTGCAATGAAAACTATTCCAAACAGTTGGAAATCTGCCGGTCCCACATCCAACGGAACTGCTAACTTTCTTGCTCCGGGACCCGGACTTGGTTTGAACGAATCGGAAGATTTATTGGACAAAATTCCGGATGTAACGCCACTGCGTGCAACAAGTTTGGCAATGCTAAAAGGTGCAGTTGTGTATGCAGTTGTATGGGATAGCGATATCTCGATGAACTACGACCCAATTAACGGAAGTCTAAAAGGCGATAACCTTGGAGTTGTGGCACTAACTGTGTTGAAGGTAGAAAAACGAACCAACGGTTCCAGCTCTTCTTTGCCAAAAGTAACCGTGAGAATAGAAGACGTTGCAAAGGTATCAAAAATGCCGTTGTCTTTGTTCTCTAACGCTATTAAACCCGAGTCTTCAGATATCAATCCTCCGGCTACCTATCCCGACCCGGTATTTGTAACAGCTCCATAAGAAATGAAAAAATGATGGAAGGAAACCTCGAGCAATCGGGGTTTCTTTTTTTTAAGGACGAACATTCAAAATTTCGCCGGTTTTCAGAATTTGGTTCATCTGTGGATTCCACACGCGAAGTTCTTCCACCGTACAGTTGTACTTTTTGGAGATAGAATACAGGGTTTCTCCCGGTTTCACGGTGTGATTTTGCCATTCGATAACATCATCATCTTGTGCAAGTTGCACCACCGGTTCGGGTATTTCCACGGAATCTTTGCGCAATACAATGGCATTTTGAACCGAATCTTTTACTACTGTTTTTTTCTCTTCCTCTTGCGTGTTGGTTTCGGTTAAACGAGGCGTTTTTGTAGAATCGGTCTGAACAATAATCACTTGACTTGGTTCATCGAGCTCTGCTAAATTTTCTGCAACAACTACCAATTCTTCGTTTTGCACCAAAATGGGCGTATCTTGCACCGATTTTTCGGGCGTTACAACCGGTATTTTGGGTTCTTTTTTGCGTTTTGCCGGCTGATAAGCATTCATTTTTTTATTCTCTTTTTTAGACGAATTGCTTGCTGCCAATTCTTTTGGCAATGATTGTTCCACAACAGATTCTCCGCCCCTGATAACCCTTCCGCCTCGCAAGTAGCGAGATGAATAATACGGCTCTGTCGATTTGGAAACAATTACTCCATTGCTGGTTGAAGCGTGAATGAACGAAAAATCGCCATTGGGTTTCACATCGGTTACAATGCCTACGTGCCCCACCCGTCCGTTTCGTTTTCGACCTTCAAAAAAAACCAAATCACTTTTCCGGAGTTTATTTTTACTTCTCACCGTAACAGTTTGGTTGTCTTGCTCCGAAGAGCTGGGGCTCAAATTATAACCAAACTTTTTGAAAACAAAAGAGGTATATCCCGAACAATCGAACGAGTTTGGTCCTTTTGCGGCATAACGATAAGGTTTTCCTAAAAATTTGCGTCCGTATTGAATTACTTCGTTTTGCAATGCTTCAGACGAAGAGCTGCTCGATGCACTTCTTCTGCCCGTGGCACACGAGGCAAATATAGCGATAAGTAGAAAAAGGAATATATTTTTATTAAACACGTCAATTCTATTAAAATAATTTGCAAAAGTAGCAAAATCAAATAGATACGCCCATTTTTATTGGTTATTTTAACAATATATAAAGATTATTCAGGTATCAAGAAAAAGATATTATTTCTCCTGTTTTATGATGAAAAACGAGTCTGATTATTTTAATAAAAACGATTTTCTTCTCTGTCATTTTTTTTGAAAAAAAATATTCTTTGCCTCAAAAATAAAATCTTATTAATAAAAACTTTTTATTGCATTAAGTTTTTGTATTTTTGTGAAATAATTTTTGAACTGTTTAAAAAATTCACGTTTCGTTTTATTTTTGCAAATTGTCGGCATTTTGGCAAACAGTTTTATGATAAATAGTAAAATTTTTTCATCCAATATTAACAATTATAATTTAGAATAAGAATCATGCAAGATCAACCTTTTAAGATTTTTTCGGGTACCAAATCTCGGTATTTTGCAGAAAAAGTTTGCAACAGTTTGGGATGTCCGCTCGGTAATATGATTATTGAGCATTTCGCCGATGGAGAATTCTCCGTGTCTTACGAAGAGTCCATTCGCGGGAAACATGTTTTCCTGATTCAATCCACTTTCCCCAATTCGGACAATTTGATGGAGCTGTTGCTCATGATTGATGCTGCCAAACGCGCTTCGGCAAAATCTATCATCGCGGTAATTCCCTACTTCGGATGGGCTCGGCAGGACAGAAAAGACAAACCCAGAGTAAGTATCGGCGCAAAACTTATTGCAGATATGCTGAGCACTGCCGGCATAAACAGACTCATTACCATGGATTTGCATGCCGACCAAATTCAAGGATTTTTTGATGTTCCGGTTGACCACCTTTATGCATCGGGCGTATTTATCGATTACATGAAAAATCTGAATTTAGAAAACATGGTAATTGCAACACCCGACGTGGGCGGAACAAAACGCGCCAGTGCTTATGCCAAATTTTTGGGTTGTCCTATGGTTATTTGCTACAAAATCAGAAAAAAAGCCAACGTGGTATCGGACATGCAAATCATTGGCGATGTGAAAGGTATGGATATTTTGCTTGTTGATGATATTGTGGACACAGCAGGTACAGTAACCAAAGCCGCCAACCTGATGATGCAAGAAGGAGCCAACTCCGTACGCGCCATTGCCAGCCACGCGGTAATGTCTGACCCGGCAACCGAAAGAATAGAAAATTCTGAAATTTGTGAAATTATTTTTACCGACAGCATTCCTTACAACAAAACAAACACCAAAGTAAAAATTATTTCCGTAGCAGAAATGTTTGCCGATTCTATCATGCGGGTTTGCAACAATCAGTCTATTAGTTCGCTATACGTAGTATAAAAAAAGGGTAAAGTGAGTCATTTTTCCACACTTGGCACGCTTCATTTCAATATTTTGAGGGCTATATCATAAATATTTGTATTTTTGGAAAACATACATCTATTAATAAATTATTTTATCTATTATGGCTTACAAAATTGAAGACATTGAAGGTATCAGTACCACTTTTGGCGAAAAATTAAGAAACGCCGGTATAAACAGTGCAGCCGCATTGCTGGAAAAATGTGCCACCAAAGCAGGAAGAGCTGCATTGGCAAAAGAAACAGAAATAAGCGAAAGCCTCATTCTAAAATGGACTAATCATGCCGATTTATTTAGAATAATCGGCGTAGGTCCTGAATATGCAGAGCTGTTGGAAGCTTCTAATGTGGACACGGTAAAAGAGTTGCGCAATAGAGTAGCCGAAAATTTGCATGCAAAAATGGCAGAAGTGAACGAGTCAAAACGATTGGTCAGACAACTTCCCTCCTTGAGTCAGGTTACTGCAATGATTGAAGGGGCAAAATCTTTGGAGCCCAAAATGACCTATTAAAGTAAAACAAAAAGTGCTCGGTTTTTTTAAAAAATTCCCGGCACTTTTTTTTGAACTTATTTCGTAAATAATTGTTCTAAATCAGTAGCAAGATACGCCTGTTTTTTTAGAAAGATAGAATTACTGCGATTAAGAAAAAAGAATCATCAAATCTTAAAATAAAAAATTAATATGAGCGAAGAAAAAGACTTTTTGGAATACGACGAGGATGAGTCTGTAAAATTTATTCAGAAACATCTTCCGGAAGAGATGCAAAACAGGTTTTCGGATGATGAAATCAACTACATCGTGGATTTGATTTACGAATATTACGACGAAAAAGGATATCTGGACGAAGACAAAGAAGGCGACGTAGAAATTGATGAGGACGAGCTACTCGAATATGTGATTAAAAACGCGAAAAAAGATAAAGTGAGAGACTTTTCCGAAGAAGAAATAGAAAATATCGTAGCCGGAGAATTAGCTTATTGCGACACGCTTCATCTTTTTGAATAATAAAACAACTAATTATAAACTATTTGAATAAAAAATTATGAAACAATTATCAAAATTATTTGGCATCGCGCTATTGAGTGGTGCGATGATATTTTCAAGTTGCGGAACAAGTAACTTGGTGAAAGGCTCAGGAATAGGCGCAGGTGCAGGTGCTGCAGTAGGTGCAGGTGTTGGTGCAATTGCCGGAGGTGGCAAAGGTGCGGCTTGGGGCGCAGGAATTGGCGCAATTGTTGGTGGAGCTGCCGGAGCAATTATCGGCAACAAAATGGACAAACAAGCTGCAGAATTGGAGCAAATAGAAGGAGCACAAGTAGAAGTGGTGAACGAAGGACAAGCCATTAAAGTTACTTTTGAATCGGGAATTTTGTTTGCAACAAACTCCAGCACTTTGAACACTTCATCGCGTGCATCACTTGACAAATTTGCTACTTCGTTGTTGAATAACCCTGACACCGACGTAAAAATTTATGGACACACAGACAGCAGCGGAAACGATGCAATCAACAATCCGCTTTCACAACGTCGTGCAGAATCGGTTTACAATTACATCGTATCAAAAGGTGTTGCCGGTTCACGTATGGAGTCTAAAGGTTTAGGTTCTACCGAACCTGTTGCCGACAACAGCACACAAGCAGGAAGAGCACAAAACCGTCGCGTAGAAGTTTTCATTCTACCCAATGCAAAAATGATTAAAG
Source organism: uncultured Dysgonomonadaceae bacterium (assembly GCA_964631255.1). GTDB lineage: Bacteria > Bacteroidota > Bacteroidia > Bacteroidales > Dysgonomonadaceae > JBGZFC01. The sequence continues at coordinate 17,139 of CAZVWS010000036.1, forward strand.
ACGCGCAAGAACAAGCGCAATAAATGATATTTCAATAATTTAATCGAAAATCGCATTACCTGCAAACTGGTAATGCGATTTTTTTACTTTTATACTATGGCTGAACAACTTATAATTTCGCAAAATGCAACTAAAGAAGAAAAATACGAATCCCTTCTTCCTCAAATAAAAAATTTAGTAGAGTCCGAGACAGACACAATTGCCAACATGGCAAATATTTCTGCAGCATTGAAAGAGGTTTTTGGATTTTTTTGGGTCGGGTTTTACGTCGTAAAAAACGAGCAGTTGGTACTTGCCCCCTTTCAAGGTCCTATCGCCTGTACACGCATAAAGTACGGAAAAGGAGTTTGTGGAACTGCCTGGAAAGAGCAAAAAACAATAATTGTACCCGATGTTGATGCATTTCCCGGTCATATTGCATGTAGCTCCTTTTCTAAATCGGAGATTGTTGTACCAATTTTCCACAGAGGAAATGTAACGGCAGTTTTGGATGTAGATAGCGAATTTTTTGACCATTTTGACGAAATAGACGAAAAATATTTGACAAAAATCGTGGAATGGATAAAATTTTGAAATAATAATTTTCATTATTCCAAAAATAGTATTACCTTTGCATTCCGAAATTAAGAAAACGGATTCAGTAAGCGCATAAAAAAATTGCCAAAAAACTGAAATCAGAAATATTGTTTTGCGGAAATAGCTCAGTTGGTAGAGCACGACCTTGCCAAGGTCGGGGTCGCGAGTTCGAGTCTCGTTTTCCGCTCCAAGTTAGGAAGTAGCGTACAATTTGTTACTTCCTTTTTTTATGAAAAAAATGCAGTTATCGAGAATCTCTTTTGCCCAATTTTGCATCACCAAGAAAACAAATCAATCAAATATTTTTTTGTGAGCGAACCATGCAAACCCGATTGTGAGGCGGTAAATATTTTCAGAAAAAAATGAATCAGGAAAGCAACAACATATCGCAGATAAGAGATTTAACGCAGGGCAGCAATACTCGACAACTACTTCGTTTGGCAATGCCATTGATGGCTATCAGTTTCATCCAAATGGGATACAATTTGGTAGATTTGATTTGGATTGGCAGATTGGGCAGTAAATCGTCGGCAGCAGTTGGCACCATCGGAATGTTGATGTGGATGATGAATTCCGTAGCTTTGATTTCTAAAGTGAGCGCGGAAATCACCATCGGGCAATCTATTGGAGCAAAAAGGCTGGACAAAGCCTCGGTTTATGCTTCGCACACAACAACCATAGCACTGCTGGTAGGACTGTTTTTCATGGCATTATTTCTTACTTTTCCCGAAACAATAATATCCTTCTTCCAATTGTCGTCCGAAATATCAATGGAGGCAAAAGACTATTTACTTATTGTATCGTTGGGGTTGCCGTTTATTTTTCTCATCCTCAATTTCTCCGGAATATATGTTGGAGCCGGCAAAAGCGATATTCCATTTTATTTCAACGCATCCGGACTTCTTTTAAATATTGTACTCGACCCACTTTTAATCTTCGGTTTGGGACCAATTCCGGCAATGGGCACGCGTGGTGCAGCCTTGGCTACTACCTTATCTATGTTGTTGGTTTTACTATTGTTTGTCAATCATTTGAAAAGAAAAGACGGACCATTGAATCGGTTTCCATTTTTCATCCGTTTGCGTAGAAACTACACCTTAAATATTTTGAAACTGGGACTACCTGTTGCCGCGATGAATGTTTTTTTCTCGGTCATCAATATGAATTTGGTACGTATTGCATCCATACACGGCGGGCACTTGGGTGTAGCAAGTCAGACAACCGGCGGACAGATTGAGGGCATCACTTGGAACACATCGCAAGGATTTGCCACAGCACTTGGCAGTTTTGTGGCACAAAATTTTGCTGCAGGACGCATGTACAGAGCACGAAAAGCCTATACAACAACATTGCGGATTATGGGTTTTATCGGGATTGTGGTTACATTTGCTTTTGTATTGTTTGGTGAAGAGATTTTTTCTGTTTTCATCCCTGAAAAACCGGCGTACCAAGCCGGCGGCGAATATCTTGCCATTATTGGCATTTCGCAAGTCTTCATGATGCTGGAACTCACCACACAAGGTATGTTTAATGGCATTGGCAAAACCACCCCACCGGCAATAATTAGCATGACTTTTAATTTTATCAGGATACCTTTGGCATTCATTTTGGCCTCGTCGATGGGTGTTGTAGGGGTTTGGTGGGCTATTTCTATCTCCACCATATTCAAAGGGAGTATACTTTTTCTTTGGTATTTATCGTTAAAAAAGCGCGATTTCAAATAACACAACTCTTCAAATAACTTATAAACAGATACTATATAAATTAAATTATCGTTTATATCGTTAAGTTTTGGAAACAATTATTTTAAAAGTGTACTTTTACACATATCTTCATTTAAATTTATTGCTGTCCGATAAAACCAAAGGATGTGCAAAAACCTTCGCTCGATCGCTGATTTATAGCGGTCGAGTTCCTTTTTGTATATTTCCAAGCCCCCTTAATTAAAAAGTGATGGTTGCGGTGGAACACCCACCACCTCTACAATAAGTTTTTCCCAATCTTTTTCGGGATGTTCAAAGAAACTGTAGAAATCCATATAGTACATCATCATGATTCTAACCATAGTCGCCAGATCCGAAAAACTCCAATTGCGTTTCAATCCGCGCTGTAGTAAGTATTCCCCTCAAAATCAATGAAAAGCAACCGAAGTTAAAACAATTGGGAATAAGACAGATATAACTTATTTTGCATTGATTTTCATTTTCGGGAAAGAGCAAATTCGGGCATACTTTCCGTACCCAAATCGCAACCCGCGAAAAATTACGATGAAAAGGGTAACCGGAACAATTACAATAATCTGTTATTTAGTTTTTTATGCCGTGTATCTTTGCTTTTTCATACCGATGAATGCTGTTTGAGGAACTAACTTTGTAACTTAAAAAAGCGTATCGTTGTGCAGAAAAAACATAAGGAGGCAGATATTACCTCGGCACAGATAAAAGAGGCGTATCAAGGAATGACGGCTGCCAAAGAAACTTTAATCGATAACTTCAAAGATTTCAACACCCGAAAGCCGATAAAACCCGCGAAGACAAGAAAGACGAAGTACGGAAAATCGCCTACAGATTATTGGGTGAAAAAGTCAGCAATGAGAAAGAGGCATTTCTCACTTTCACAGGAAAATTGCAACAAAACGGCATCAACATCGAGACCATGCGAAACAAACAAAACACAGCCTACGGCTTCCGCTTTCTGTACCAAGGCGAAACATTCAAAGCATCGGAAATCGGGCGGGAGTTTGGCTATCGCTCGCTTTTCCGCCAGTTTGGACTGGAAGATGTGAAACCACAAATCGGGAAAACCGTTGTTCCAATATACGAACCTATATCGGATTTGCAACGGACTTCCGACGTATCTGTATTGGAAACGGTCGGCAATGCCATCATTGAAGCTTTACCTTCCACCGGCAACTTACTTAATGTTCACGGCGAAGATTATGCGGAAACGGCTTTCCAACGAAGATTGAGAAATTAGCAGAAGAAACGGAAAGGGAGGAGGATGTGAAAAATGTGTGTCTTGTCCTGAAATAGGTTGACAGTTTTTTTGTAAAAAACAGGTCAAAATG
>CAZVWS010000037.1:0-7850 GCA_964631255.1 uncultured Dysgonomonadaceae bacterium
TACAGCGAAAAAAAAATTGTTTCTCTTTATAATTTGAATTATTAAGGAGCGACTATATAGTTGAAATTTACTATCATTAATTCTGCTTAAAGCAATGTATTTATTTTCTCCATATCCTGTTTTGTCAACCCTTTTAATACCAATCCTTATTATTTCTTGAAAATTAAAAATTGCAGCATCGAACTGTCCATAATCCCATTTAATTAGAGCCAGAATCCATAATGTTTTAGGGTTTAAATAGTCTAACTGAAATGCTTTAATCGCATATCTTTCCGCTAATCTTAATTTATTTTCATCAAAATACGAGGTTGCAATTTCAGACAATAAATTTGGATCATTTTTATAATCTAGTTTTTTTATCAAATTTCTTGCTATTGTCGTATCTATATGATAAATATCGTAATATTCTTGGATAACTTGATTTCTATCTAAATTTGATTTCATTCTCTTGTTTCTTATTTGTTATTATCAACAATTTTTCTTTCTGCTTGTTCTCTTTTTCAAAGTGTGTGTTACGAAGTAAATCTCTTTGCAATAATAAAGTTTGCTCCGCAACACCTCAATTACAAATTGGCGCGAGCGGAGAAATTACCTTTATTATTAAATATCTCTGATATTTTTTTTGATTGTTTTTTTGTTAAGGAAAAAGTTTTGCCAGTTATTTCTATTCTTCTATAATTCTTTGAAAAATAAATTGTATAAGTAACTCCTCCTTTATCATATAAGATCACTTCTTTATAAGGAATAAACTTTGAAATGATATTTTTTGAACACTGTAGTACTTTTAGTAACTCTTTATAATCAACCTGATTATATTCATTTTTTTTAAAAAGAGAAACTTCTGCCTTGTATACGTCATCAAAATTATAGAAATCTTTAAAATAACCTTTACTATTCTGACTAAATAAAACTATTGGAAGAATAAGAATTATAAACAAGGTTAAATATTTTTTTGTGTTACTCATATCGACTGCCTCCTTTTCAATTTTCTTTTTGTAATTCTTTGTAAATAGCATTTTCTGCAAAAATAGACGATTTTATCAAACCAACAAAAACACTGTTCGCAGTTTCCGCCCGAATGGGCGAAATTTCCATAACCGCAGGCGATTTATTCGCCTACGGTGGAGAACTCCACAGAAATCTTCGCCCGAAAGTGGCGGAACTTATTTAGAGTTTAACTTGTACCGCCCACTCGCGCGGATATTTATCCGTGCGTTGCTGAAAAGCAATTATTCTATTAAAATTATATCCAACAAACCTTTCCCGCCTGCATAATCAACGGCTCAGCCATACACATATTGCTCCGGCTTAAAAACCAATCCGTCTTCCACAGGACTGACGCGCATGCTATTCTGCTTCCGGTCTGTTTGTTTTTTTCCTGCTCTGACGATTAGCGCACGGATGGATATCCGCGCGAGCGAGACCTTTTAATGTCAGTCTGTCACTTGTGCTGAATTAATTTGCAGTTTTAAACTGCTTGTTTTTTAGGCACAATTTGAAAACCTGCCCGAAAAGGGGTTGTACTTTATCATCATTTAATCTCAATTTTATCACCAAGAAATTTTGGGTTTTTACCAAAAATCAAGTCGAGAACCATTTTTACTCTTGCAAATCTTTCCCTTAATCTTGTTTTATTTCTGTAATGAACATTAACATCCTTGGCATTAAATCCTACAGCGTCTATGCCTTTGCGTTTCGCAATAAAAATCGCTCTCTCGTTATGAAATTGCTGGGAAATTATCGTAATACTACTTTGTCCGAAAATCTCTTTGCATCGAACTACTGAGTCCAAAGTTCGAAATCCGGCGTAATCCAGATATATTTTGTTGGAAGGAATACCTTTTCTAATCAAATCTTCCTTTATTGTGGATGGTTCGTCATAATTTTTTCTTGAGTTATCCCCACTAACAAGGATATAGTCTACTTTCCCGGCTTTAAACAATTTTTCGGCAGCTTCAATTCGATACTTATAGTACAGATTGATCCGTCCGCTTGGCAATTTTTTCCCGGTTCCTAAAAACAAACCAACTTTGTTATGCGGTATTTTTTCAGTAGAATTGAAAATTTTATCTGCAGTAGATTTCTCAACAAGTATATCTGTTCCAAAAATTCCAATCAAAGTGAGAATCCCGATTAGAAATCCAATTTTCAATATTTTAAAAACGTATCTCATTTTTTTCTTGCAAGTTACTTCAATTCTTTTTATTCACAAAAGGGAGTTGAAGAAATTCTTGTGTTTTTTCATTTTTTCTCTTATCCATCTGCAAAACAGTCCGAATAAGTAAACCCTCTATTTGCCCATCATCTGCAAAAGTTTGGTGCTGGTTTTCCAATTGCGAATGGTGATGTGTTTGTAAACGGGCGAAGCCACTATTTTGCCCAATTTGCTTTTACTTATATCAACAAATAGTCGCCTAAAAAACAGGGTGTTATTTCCAATAAAAACCTCGTCAATGCCATCGCGAAGCGTTATATCTTTCATGGCATCCTCTACCGTGATGGTCTCTTTCAGGTAGATAACATCGTATCGATAACGCTCGTTGTCCACACCAAAATCTTTGGGTACGGAAGCCAATCGCTCTTCGAGTTCTTCTTTGGTAAGCAGAACAATAATGGAGTTGTAAGAGAATTTTTCCGATAGTTTTTTCTCTATCTCGTCCGTCAGCTGCGCTTTGTCTTGCCTCTGGGTAGTAAAAATCACATTTCCGCTCTGTATGTAGGTTTTTACATCGCGCATACCAAGTTCTTCGAACGCCAGTTTCAAATCGGCCATTTTGATGATATTGTTGCCACCCACGTTGATACCGCGAAGAAGGGCAAGATAGATATTTTTCATTGACATTTTTGAGTAATATATTGATGTATTAATAATCCCCAATTTATTAAAATCAGCATTATAGATATTCCCCAAAAAGGAGAGATTACTTTCTCATTATTTATTAATCCAAAAAGCATTCTTTCAGAACCTTTTAAATCACCACCATCAGGTAATAATATATATCCTAAATAAAATGTTGTAATATTCAAAATAACTAATGTCAATGCTTTTCTGTTTTTTACAGTGCTTTTAAAGCTATGACAAATTGAAATTAAGAATATTAATAAGTGAATAAGTATCGGGATTGCAAAGATAAGCCTTATCCATCCTAAATTTAATATCCAAGATAAAGCAATTATTGCAATCGTCATTATAGGAAATAATATATTTTTTGATTTTTGATTTTTCAAACAAGTTTTAAAAATGATTCTAATAAGTAAAAAAAATACAGCTATTGATATAATCAAAAAAAGATAATTAGTAAAAGTGCTTGTCATTCTTTATTTGTTAGTAAATGTATTTCTATTTTAGCCACAAGTTAAAAACTTACGTCAGAGTGGGTATTACGCCAAAGTCCTTTGTTGTGTACCGTTTCTGTTCATCTGTCTAATTAAAATTCTATTCCCAAAGAATATGAATAAGCCTGTTTGGATATAGCTTGTGTAGAGGCTGTTCTGAAATGAGCATAAAATTTAAAGTTCAATGCTAATTTGTCAACCAAACGCACTCTTAGCCCTACAGAAGGAGAAACAACACCCACGAGCTTATAGTTTCGCGTTACCGGATTTCCATAAGGTTCGCTCCATTTTGTAATAAACGTGTTTTCCGCACCAAATTGGGTCGAAATAATAGGCGATACAACACTTTTCAATGGAATGAACTGAACGTCTAAAACTAATGGCACTATCACAACATCACCTTGTCTAACGCCCTCTTTTTCGTATGGTAGAATAGGCGTATTAAATCCTGTCCCCAAGCCAACAAATAAATTGGGGGTCACGAGTTTACCGTGTGCAGTATAAAGCGTTAAGTTGTAGTCTGACCCAAACCCTAAATCAACTCGTCCTGCATATTTTGATTGACCATTCAGGGTTAGGCTCGCTAAAAGTATCAGTAAGAAAAAGATGGTTTTTTTCATTGTTTTTTAAGATTGATTAATATTGCAGTCGGTTGCTCAATGGCACATAACTCATAAATTTCCGCAACTCCATTGCGCATATTTATCCAAATTTGGGCGGCTTTGCGCAACTTTTGCTGTAAAATAGAGATGCGTTGTAATAATTTTTGCGCAAGTTACTTCAATTCTATTTATTCACGAAAAAGGGAAGATAAAATCTTCTGTTTTTTATTCGAAAAACGGATAAAATTGTTTCTCCTATACAAACAATCACCGCTAAATATGCATTTGGCGGTGATTGTCGCGCTTAACAAATTGACCCATGCCCATGGTCACAAAGTCCAATCAAAACCCATTTAAAATTTATTTATGGCTCCGGTGTTTCGGGTGCTATTTCGTCCAGCTCCTTGTTTTCTTTTACGGAGCGTTTCATTCGTTTCACCACTTCGTTGAGGTCGGCATACAAATCTTGCCAGCCTTGCACTTTGCGCATGGCGGTTACCAGCGCCAGATAATCTTTGAGTGCCGATTCCAAGCGCGGGCGAACGGTGGTGGCGTTTTCGGTTTGGCTGATTTCCGATTTTTTATCGAGCCGTTCCACCAATCCGGCATCGTAGCGTTTCTTTTTCTCTGCCAGTGCATCAAATGTGGCAGTAAGTTCGAGTGTGGTTAGTGCCGCTTGGGCTTCGGGCTTGGAGAGCTCGTTCATAATGGTTGTTATGCGCGAGTGCACGTCGTCTGCTTTTCCGCCGTGCAGTTTTCCGCCTTTTTTTATGGCGTTGAGTACCGTTTGCGCGGCACTTGCCTTGGGGGTTCCGGAATAAACTCCGGCTATGCCCGATACCAACATCCTGATGTTTTGGATGTCTGTCCTGATTTCTTTGTTCAACGCTTTGAGCGATTGGCTCATGCCGGTGTAATGCTCTTTGGGAACCAGCGGTGCGAAGATGGCTTGTATCTTTTTTACTTCCAGAAACACCGGATTGGTTTTTATCTCTTTCAGCGCATTGTTGTGGGTGAGTTCGATAAATAGCTTTGTGCCGGTATCGAGCGAACGGATGGATAATTTAGTGAAATTTGGTTTCATTTGGCTCTATAATTTAATGTGTTAGACAATTTTAACGGCTGCATTTACATGGTAAACAATGTTTCATTGTAAAAGTTCACGGAAGGTTGGTTAAAAACTTGTTTTTTAGGTAAAAGTTTGCAGGAAAATGGTCTGAAAACGTGTTTTATGGGTAAATGTTTGTGGAAGGTTGGTTATAAAATGTGTTTTTTTGCCAAAAGTTTGCGGAAGGTTGGCGAAAAAGTGTGTTTTTAGGTAAATGTTTGTGGAGGGTTGGCTATAAAACGTGTTTTATGGGTAAAAGTTTGCGGAAGGTTGGCGAAAAAGTATGTTTTTGGGTAAAAGTTTGTGGAAGGTTGGATGTAAAATGTGTTTTTTAGGTAAAAGTTTGTGGAAGGTTGGCGAAAAAGTGGGTTTTTGGGTAAAAGTTTGTGGAAGGTTGGGCAGATACTGTGTTTTTTAGGCAGGTTTGCGATTTGTGTTGATTATAATTGTGATTTAAATTGGTTGGGTTTTTAGGGAAAAGAGGGAGATTTGCCAGAAAGACTTTTGGATAGGTGCTGTTATGCAATAGCTTTCTTTTTTATTATATCATTTCCAAATAATTTCAACATTAACGGACTAAATATCAGTTCCGGTAAAATTGCTGGCAAATAAAAAAACAAGAACATTATGTCAATCGGTAAATGCCAAAATGCCCAAATAAAATACGAACTAACGATAGTCAATATTCTTGTCAGAATAATTACCGAAATGCTTGTCAATAATCCCTTTTTGTTTTTGTAAAGCACGTAACCTTGAAAAATAGCTCCCAATAAAAAAGTAATCGATCCTAAAAATAGAATCAGAAATAAAAGTTCAATTATTGTTGTGGGTTCTTGTTCCATTACTTGTCAATAGTCAAATTGGCTATGTAGCTTTCAAGTTCTATTGTTCTTTTTCTTGTTAGGCTGAGTTTTGTTTGGGCGGCAATAGGAATCCACATTGTCCCTTGCATATCAAAGTAAAGTTGATTTATAAATTCAATCTCTTTGTCTCGATATTGAATCCATTCTCTTTGAGCGATTTTTAATTTTTCTTTTTGTTCTTCTGTCAGCAAGTCCAAAAGTTCTTTGTATTTCTTGTTTAATTCTGTGTCCCACTTTAATGTTGCCTTATTCACACAGTCAGTTATTCCTTGAGTTGTGTAGTTTTCGCTTGATTCAAGACAATCTTGAAGTTCCTTGTCGATTTTGTATGTTTTGTCTACCTGTCCGTAAGTGATTGCAGTAAAAGTGGCCAGTATAATTGTCAGTAAGATTTTCATTGGTTATGTTGTTTTTTTAAGTTGTTGCATCTCATAAATATCCGCAACTCCATTGCGCATATTTATCCAAATTTGGGCGGCTTTGCGTAACTTTTGCTGTAAAATTGAGATGCGTTGTATTAATTTTTGTGCAAGTTACTTCAATTCTTTTTATTTACAAAACCAATCTCGCCCTTTCTCCAAGTCCCCAAGTCTCCCCTCACCGAGTCTCCTTGTCTCCTCTCACCACGTCTCAAACCCTCTCAATCTTCGCTCCCAATTTATTCAACCGCGCATCAATATCCTGATATCCGCGGTCAATTTGGTCGATATTGTGGATGGTGCTTTTGCCTTTGGCGCTCATGGCGGCGATAAGGAGCGAAATGCCGGCACGAATATCGGGCGAAGTCATCGTCATGCCACGCAGGCGGAAACGATTGCCCAACCCGATGACGGTGGCACGGTGCGGGTCGCACAAAATAATTTGCGCACCCATATCGATGAGTTTATCCACGAAAAAGAGGCGGCTCTCGAACATCTTTTGGTGAATGAGTACGCAGCCTTCGGCTTTGGTGGCTACAACGAGCATCACGCTCAGCAAATCGGGCGTGAGTCCGGGCCACGGCGCGTCGGCAATGGTGAGGATGGAGCCGTCGATAAACGACTCGATGGTGTAATGTTCTTGTGCCGGGATGTGCAAATCGTCGCCGTGCTGCTGCACCGTAATTCCCAATCGGCGGAAGCTTTCGGGGATGATTCCCAGGTTTTTTATCGACGCGTTTTTGATGGTAATTTCCGATGCGGTCATGGCTGCCATGCCGATGAAACTGCCCACCTCAATCATATCGGGCAACAGGCGGTGGCGGCATCCGCCCAGTTTGGTTACGCCTTTCACAACAAGCCGGTTGGAACCGATTCCTTCTATTTTCGCGCCCATTTGCACCAACATGCGGCTCAGTTGCTCCACGTACGGCTCGCACGCGGCGTTGTAGATGATGGTTTCGCCTTGGGCAAACACGGCTGCCATGAGCAGGTTGGCGGTTCCGGTTACGGAGGCTTCTTCCAGCAGGATGTATTGCCCGCGAAGTGTTTGGGCGGTGAGCGAGAATATCTGTTTTTTATCGTCGAAAACCAGTTCGGCACCCAATTTCATGATGCCGTTGAAGTGGGTATCCAGCCGTCGCCGACCGATTTTATCGCCGCCCGGTTTGGGTACGGTGGCGTGCCCGAAACGGGCCAACATGGGACCGACAATCATAATGGAACCGCGCAGGGCGGCAATTTTGCGCATGTAATCTTCGGTTTTGGTAAATTCCAAATCGATATTTGCTGCCCGAAACGAGTAGGTGTCGGCACTCAATTGGCGCACTTCCACGCCCATATCCCGTAGCAGGGCGATGAGGTTGTTTACATCCAAAATATTGGGGATGTTTTCGATAACGACTTCTTCTTCGGTGAGCAGCGTGGCGCAAATTACTTGCAACGCTTCGTTTTTAGCTCCTTGCGGGGTGATTTCTCCGTTTAGGCGATGGCCGCCTTCGATGATAAATGAGGACATAGTTAT
>CAZVWS010000037.1:7950-20166 GCA_964631255.1 uncultured Dysgonomonadaceae bacterium
TTGGGATTTGGGATTTGGGATTTGGGATTTGGGATTTGGGATTTGGGATTTGGGATTTGGGAATTATGATTTGTGCAAATTTACACAATTTATTATAGATTATCGAATTATATTTTAGAAATTATTTTGATACTTTTCTTCACTAAAAAATCCATACTTCGAGTTCTAATTTCACGCCATACAGTCGCGATACGGTATTCTGTACCTCTTGCATGAAATGCAGAATATCTGTGCCGCTGTCGGTTCCGTAGTTTACAATAATGAGGGCGTGTCGTTCGTAAATACCTACATCGCCCACACGTTTTCCTTTGCATCCCGCTTGGTCTATCAGGTATGCTGCCGAAGTTTTGAACGCGTTGTCGCCCACGATGTACATGGGCGCATCGGGCAAAGCAAGGAGTAGTTTGTCTTTTTCTTCCTTCGTCAGAACCGGATTCTTGAAGAAGCTGCCGGCGTTGGGCAATTGCAAATGATTGGGCAACTTTTGGGTGCGTACCTTTATCACGGCATCTCTCACTTGCTGCAAGGTGGGATTGGGATTGTTTGCCAATTCTCTATTCAAATCGGCATATTTTTCGGTGTAGGCAAATGTTTTTTTCAACTGAAAAACAACCGATGTGATTACTTCTTTTCTTGTCTTTTTGAAAATACTGTTTCGGTAGGAGAAATCGCAATCAGCATTGGGGAAAGAGGCAATGCTGCCATCGTTTAATCGGACGGTTTTTACCGCTACAATCACGTCTTTTACCTCCGCGCCGTAGGCACCGATATTTTGAACGGGCGATGCGCCCACCGTTCCCGGGATGAGGGACAAGTTTTCTACTCCAGCCCATCCGTTGGATACGCAATGGGCAACAAAATTGTCCCAATCTTCGGCTGCTCCCGCTTCCAAAAGCACTGTGTCGTTGGTTTCTTGCAGAATATGTATTCCGCTCATTTGTGGATGAATGATGAGTCCGTCAAAATCTTGCGTGAAAAACATATTGCATCCGTTACCGATAATTAATTTGTTTTCGGATGGATAAATAGCGAGTATTTCTTGCAATTCTTCCACGGTTTTGGGTTGAGCAAATAGTTTGGCTATCGCTTTCGTTCGGAAAGAATTGTAGGGTTGGAGTTGGATGTTGTGTTGGATGTTCATTCGAGTTACGAGTTATGGGTTGTAGAGACGTGGCATGCCTCGTCTCTACTTATAAATAAGAAATACGCACGGTTTTTTGTGCATATCGGGCAATTTGCCTTTCCATGCTTTTATGGATTTTGTAACAATATATTCATCGTTGCACGAAATATTCATGGCAATGCACAGTCGGGTTTGCGGACGGCAATGCTGTAGAATATCTTCGACCAGTTTTTGATTTCGATAGGGAGTTTCTATAAAAAGTTGGGTTTGGTCTTCGGCGTATGCCCGTGTTTCAAGTTGTTTCAATTTTTTTATCCGCTCGTTTGCGTCTATCGGCAAATAACCGTGAAAAGCAAAGCTTTGCCCGTTGAATCCCGATGCCATCACCGACATCAACATAGACGATGGACCAACCAGCGGCACTACTTTTATTCCTTCACTTTGCGCAATGGCCACCACATCGGCACCCGGGTCGGCAACGGCAGGACAACCGGCCTCGGAGATTACGCCCACGCTCTCTCCTTCACGAATAGGTTTTAGGTAATCCGAAATATGTTGCCTGTCGGTATGTTGGTTTAGTTCATAAAACGTGAGCGAATCGATATCGATATCTTTGTTGCACTGTTTGAGAAAACGGCGAGCAGTGCGCACATTTTCTACAATAAAATAGCGCAATTGCGTAATAATTCGTGTGTTATATCCGGGCAAAACCTGTTCTACCGGTGTTTCGCCCAACGTTACGGGAATTAAATAAAGTGCGGGAATTTGCATATTCTTACGAATTTTATAGCTCGATACAAAGATAACTAAATATATACAAAAAAGGAATTAGCCGACGGAATTATCCCGATAAAAAATGTCTCTAACTGAAAATACTTAGGATAAAATGTATATTTTTGCAAGTTATTAAAAAAATTACAATAATATTTTCATGACACAAAAATCAGCACAACATCCAAAAGGTCTGTATTTTATCTTTGCTACCGGCATGGCAGAACGATTTGGATATTATGGCATGCGTGCCATTTTCACGCTTTACTTGGTTAAGGCTCTGCTTATTGACAAAGATGTAGCCTCCACCATTTATGGAAACTACACCGGTTTGGTTTATCTGACACCGCTCATTGGCGGATATGTTGCCGACAAGTATTGGGGCATGCGCAAATCGATATTCAGAGGAGCTTTGCTCATGGTTGTAGGGCAACTGTTTATGTTTGCAAGTGCGCTCAATTTTCACAACACACAGTTGGCTACCACACTCATGTTTATCGGGTTGGGCGGATTGATATTGGGCAATGGCTTTTTTAAACCAAACATTTCTACTATTGTTGGTCAGTTGTACGAACCGGGCGACAAACGGCTGGATTCGGCTTACACCATCTTCTACATGGGTGTGAATTTGGGTGCATTTGTTGCTCCTATGCTTTGCGGATGGTTGGGCGACACGGGCGATCCTGCCGATTTTAAATGGGGATTTTTGGCTGCAGCAGTCATGATGTTGTTCTCTTTGGCGATTTATATTTTCAAGAAAAACAAATACCTCATCAATTATGCCGGCGATGCCATCGGAATAGAGCCGATGGGCAAAAAGAAAATCGCCATGGATGCGCCCGACGTGCCGATAGCCAAAAGGTCGAAAAAATCGTGGGCAGTATGGATTATTGGTTCGATTTTGCTGTTTGGCGTATTTTTATATTTTCTGCAAGACGATGCCATCGGTGCGTTTATCTATGCGGCATGTATACTTGTTCCGCTTTTTGTAATTTCGGACAAATCGCTCTCAAAAATTGAGCGAGAAAGAATTTTGGTGATTTATATCATCGCCTTTTTTGTCATTTTCTTTTGGGCTGCTTTTGAACAAGCCGGCATTTCGCTGACCTATTTTGCCGACGAACAAACAGACCGTGTTATTTTTGGTTGGGAAATGCCTGCCAGTTTTTTCCAATCGTTTAATGCTGCATTTGTGGTGCTGCTTGCTCCGCTTTTCTCCATTATGTGGCTGAAACTCGGGCAGAAAAATATGGAACCCGCATCGCCGGTAAAACAAGCCATCGGGTTGTTTTTGTTGGCATTGGGCTATTTGTTGATAGCCTTTGGCGTGCGTGGCGTAGAACCCGGTACCAAAGTAAGCATGATGTGGTTGGTGGGGTTATACTTTATCCATACCATGGGCGAATTGTCGTTGTCGCCAATCGGGCTTTCGATGGTAAATAAACTATCGCCCGTGCGATTTGCCTCTTTGTTAATGGGTGTTTGGTATCTCTCCATGGCTACGGCAAACAAATTGGCCGGCGCATTGAGTACCCTCTATCCCGAAGCGGGAAAAGAAAAAGCACTATTTGGCATTCAAATAGCTACCATGTTCGATTTCTTTATGGTGTTTGTAGTTTTGGCTGCTGTAGCATCTGTAATACTTTTTTTATTATCCAGACGATTGCTGAAATTGATGCACGATATTCGTTGATAAGGATTTCATTCGGTCATACGGATATGGCATGAAATAAAAAAAGGGAAGTAACCAAAATTACTCCCCTTTTTTGTGTTGGCAAAATAGATTACAATCCCAACTGATTCAATATAAACTCGAACATAAAAGTTTGGTTATCGATGCTTTGTTGCGTGCTTTGTCCCGAGCCGTGCCCGCTATCAAAATCCACATGCAATATGACGGGATTTGTTTGTGCGGGATTATTTTGCAAAGCTGCCACAAATTTTTGCGCGTGCATGGGATGCGTGCGGCTATCGTTGATGCCCGATGTTACCAGCATGGTTGGTGTACTCACATTGGTACGAATATTATGGTAAGGCGAATAGGGCAAAATCCATCCAAATTGGGTAGCATCTTCCGACGAGCCATACTCGGGAATCCAATATCTGGCAATCAGAAATTGATGATAGCGCAACATATCAATAAGTGGCACTTGGCAGATAATGGCTTTGTACAAATCGGGACGTTGTGTGGCAATGGCACCCATTAGCAAACCGCCGTTGCTTCCACCCGACGCTACCACTCGCGACGGATTGGTATATCCTTCGGCAATGAGCCACTCCACGCAACTATTGAAATCGTCGAACGTGTTTTGTTTTTTATCGAGCATACCATCGCGATGCCAAGCCTCGCCATATTCGTCTCCGCCGCGTATGCCGGCACGAACTATCACTACCCCTTTCTCAATAAGCGGCGCATAAAAGCCGTAATATCCCGGTTCTATTCCCACATTAAAGCCACCGTATCCGGTGATGAAAACAGGATTTGTGCCATCCAATTTCAATCCTTTTTTATGGATAACAAATGCCGGAACTTTTACTCCATCTTTCGATTCATAAAACTTGATGTGTCCCTCCACGTTGCTCATATCGATTGGCAACTCGCGCTGAAAATACAGTCGCCATTGGAAATTATCGGGCGATGCAACAAATGTTTTGGGTGTGGATGTAAAGGTATTCAAGCTGATATAAACCGAGTCTTCTTCCCGATTGTAGCTGATGCCACTCACATTGCCCACTTCGGGAAGTTTTATTTCATTCAAACGCTTGCCTTGCAGGTCGTAAAGTGTGAGGCGACTTTGGATATCTTTCTTATCTTGAACGATAATATTATTTTTGGTTACCACGTAAGTTTGCATCACGGTTTCGGACTCGGGTATCAACGTTTTCCAATTTTTGTATTCGGGATCGGCTGTATCGGCTTCCATCAATCGGTAGTTGGGAGCATTGTCGTTGGTCAGAATGTACATTTTGTTGCCAATTGCCTCGGGATATGCGTTGTGTTTATCGTTTTCATACACCAAAATACCCGGATCCATGGTTCCGGTTTTGCGCATATAGGCTTTATTGGAGTAGAAATCGCTTTCGCCATAAAAAGTAACATCGCTGTAGCGATTGTCGTAGATAAAAAAGTTATTTTTGGCATCGTCGGTAGAACCGATAAATGTGGCTTTTTCTAACGGGTCGCCCACTTTCCACAAATAGGTTTTCAACGGACGTTGATTGATAATATCGTCCCGGTTGCGGATGGTTAAGTAAGCATGTTTCTGGTCTTTTGTCCACTGAAACCCGAATGTATTTTCTAAGGGTTTTCCCAATATTTTACCGGTTTTTGTATCCACTATGTAGGTTGTGGTAATCTCGGCTCCGCCTTTTTGCACGCTGATGGCTACTTTATTGCCATCGTATGTGTAGTTGGTGCTCGAGGTAGATGTTTTTCCCGTTGGGTCGAGCGTAACCGGGTCCCAAATCAATACTTTATTGCCATCCAAAATGGTATATATTTTGTATTGTTTGTCGCCTTTTCGTTTCACGGTTTGAAACAGACGTTTTCCCACTTTATTGATAGGACCTTCGTAATCCATGTCCAAATAGGTAGTAATGGCTTCGCGAATGCCCGGATGTTTTGTTTGGGTTTTATTCAGATAATCAACACCATAATCGTGTTGAGCGCGTGTCCAAGCCATAACTTCGGCATTGTCTTTGTCTTCCAGCCAACGATAATCGTCGGTAATCATAACCTGGTGCAACGTATCCACAACCGGTCTTTTTGGTGTTGCCGGCGGTTGAAATTTTATTTGCGCAGAAACGGTGAGTGTCGTGAGCAAAAGAGCGAATGAAAGAATCTTCTTCATAAATTAATCTTTATAAATTGGTTAATAAAAATTGGGTTCGATGCACAAAAATACATCATTCTCTCCACTAAGCAAAAAAAACCATCGTATTTGACAAAGTGGGTGTGCTTAAAAATTTTGTTGACAGCCAATAAAGCAAATATTTTTTCGTTACATTGTTAAAGCTTTACCAAAACAGAAATAGGAATGAAGTTACTATTTGAGTCTCGACAAATAATCAAATATTTTTTTGTATTCATCGCCATTGTTATCGCGGTTACTTCGTTGGCACTTTCTAACCGATTGGCTCGAAAACTGGCTATCGAAGAACGCAACAAAATTGAAATCTGGGCAATGGCTACCGAACATTTGGCATCGGGCAACGAAAATATTGACATGAGTCTTGTTCTGCAAATTTTGCAAAGCAACAAAACCATTCCCGTCATTTTGTACGATAAAACAAACAACACCTACACTCCCAACAATATTGAGCTGCCCGACAAGGATGAAGAGACTTTCCTAATAAAGAAAATGGAGGAATTTTCTGAGCGACACGACCCCATTCCACTGGCAGAATTGGAGCAAGTGCTCTATTACGACGACTCATACATTTTGAAGCAATTGCAAGTATATCCCTACATCATGCTGGTAATCATCGCGGTTTTCATTCTGCTGGCATTTTTCGCACTTAGCAGTTCGCAAAAAGCGGAGCAAAACAAAGTCTGGGTAGGATTATCGAAGGAAACAGCGCACCAATTGGGCACGCCCATCTCATCGTTGGTTGCTTGGACAGAATATTTGAAGCTGAAAAATGTAGATTCTTCGCTCTTAGACGAGATTGATAAAGATGTGCACCGATTGCAAATAATTGCCGAACGATTCTCAAAAATTGGTTCCATTTCGGATATAAAACCGGTTGTGTTTCAGGATGCGATAAAAAAATCGGTCGCTTACTTAGAAAAACGAATCTCGAACAAAGTACAACTGGTATTCGACTTTCCACCCGAAGAGCTGCATGTGGCATTAAACGAGTCTCTTTTTGCTTGGGTGTTGGAAAATCTCACCAAAAATGCCGTCGATGCCATGAGCGGACAAGGCATTATCCGATACCAAATATCCGAAAAAGGAAAATATTACTGTCTGGACATAACCGATACGGGAAAAGGGCTGCCCAAATCAAAATTCAAAAGCATTTTCATGCCCGGCTACACCACCAAAGAGCGTGGTTGGGGATTGGGTTTGTCGCTTGCCAAACGCATTGTGGAAAGCTACCACAAAGGAAAAATTTTCGTGAAACAATCCGAGATTGGCAAAGGCACTACTTTTAGGGTACTATTGAGGAAAGAGAAATAGTTGTTTTTTCCTTGTAAACGAACACGAATTGACTACTTCACGATAATATCTCTACATTTCGCGCATCGGCATACTTGCTTAGCAACTCTTGAGAATAGGCAACGGCTTCCGCCAATCCTTCCTCACCCGAATAGCCGTTGATTATCATCAGCAACTTGTTTGTTTCTATCGAAATTTTGGTGCGCTCCTCATCGCTGGTTGGCGTGCCAATGCCACCCACAGCATCCCTATAAACGGGCAATCCTTCAATATTTAACAAACCGCGCCCAATGGCATCAAATTTTTCGCCGGCGGTGCCCACTCCCAATTTCAAATTGCCCACTACCCTATCCGCATCAAATCCGCCAATGGAATATCCGGTTTTCAGCGAAACCAAATTTATCAAATCTACCAAAGTATCAATCTGATACAAGCCTAAGCCGCGTACCACCCGGCGACACATGGCTTCGGAAGATGGTCGGTATCGGTTGGGGTCTTTGCCCAACAATTTGTAGGCTTGCCTTGTTGCGAAAATCGCTTTGCGGTTTTTAATTTCCTCCATGGGACAGGTCGCTATCAATTCGTTGCAATAGATTTCTATTTCGCGCCACAACTCTTGGTTAAAGGCTGCGTTTTTCACATCACAAACTATGGCTGCAAAACGAAATGACGGACACACAGCTAATATTTTGTCGCTAACTTCAATTTTCATCCTTCGTTTTTTTTCTAAAAAATGCAATGTGCAAAGATAACGAGAGGCAACGAGATAAACCACATTCCGGCTGCTTTATTAACATTTAACCATATTTTTGGGAGTTAACACGCTGTAATTCCGCAAAATTTACTATATTTGCACGCTTTAAAGGCGAATTTGTTTATTTCTCCCAAGAAGAAGTCGATGACTTTGTTTTTCAAACTATTGCAATACGATTCATCCAAAAGTCAACTCTTCAAAAAAAGGCTTCAATTTTTGGTTTTTAGGTTATCATTTAAAAAAAAGTAAGGTCAATAAAAGAAGTTGGTTGGTTTTAAACATTTGCCGAATAATCCAATGGTTAATTCAGTCAAATTAATTATTAAAAAACAGAAACAACATGAGAATTATAAGTATTTTAGGAAGAGAGATTTTAGACTCGAGAGGCTATCCCAGTGTAGAGGTGGAAGTTTATACGGAGTCGGGCGCATTTGGTCGTGCAGCAGTGCCTTCGGGTGCATCTACAGGCGAAAACGAAGCCTTGGAACTGCGCGATGGCGACAAATCGAGATATTTGGGCAAAGGTGTTTTAAAAGCTGTTTCCAACATCAACGATGTGATTGCTCCTGCCTTAATGGGAATGAGCGTTTTGGAACAGATGCAAATAGACAAAATGCTATTGGAACTCGATGGAACTAAAACCAAATCTAACCTGGGAGCCAACGCGCTGTTGGGAGTATCGTTGGCTGTAGCCAAAGCGGCAGCCAACTATTTGGGACAACCACTCTATCGCTACATTGGCGGAACAAATACCTACGTGCTTCCCGTACCGATGATGAACATCATCAACGGCGGTTCGCACTCCGATGCACCTATTGCTTTCCAAGAGTTTATGATTCGTCCGGTGGGTGCTACCTCTTTCCGCGAAGGTTTACGCATGGGAGCCGAAGTGTTTCACTCACTCAAAAAAGTGCTTCATAACAGAGGTTTGAGTACTGCAGTAGGCGATGAAGGCGGATTTGCTCCAAATCTTGCCGGAGGCACCGAAGAGGCTATCGAATCTATCCTTACCGCTATAAAAGATGCCGGCTACCAAGCGGGCAAAGACGTTACAATTGCTTTGGATTGTGCCGCTTCCGAGTTTTACGAAAACGGAACATACGACTACTCCAAATTTGAAGGCAAAAACGGAAAAAAACGTTCACGCGAACAACAAGTAAACTACCTGGAAGAGTTAATCTCTACCTATCCGATTGACTCCATTGAAGATGGAATGCACGAAAACGACTGGGAAGGCTGGAAAATGCTTACAGACAGAATTGGCAACAGATGTCAGCTCGTGGGCGACGATTTGTTTGTTACCAACGTAGAGTTTCTCGAGAAAGGAATCAAAGAGGGTTGCGCAAACTCTATCCTCATTAAAGTGAACCAAATAGGCACACTAACCGAAACGCTAAACGCGATTGAAATGGCACATCGCCACGGCTACACCAGCGTTACATCGCACCGCTCGGGCGAAACGGAGGATACAACCATTGCAGATATTGCTGTTGCTACCAACGCCGGACAAATCAAAACCGGTTCGTTGAGCCGTTCAGATCGCACTGCCAAATACAACCAATTGCTTCGCATTGAGCAAGAATTGGGTGCAAACGCGGTGTACGGTTACAAGAAAGTGAAATAGTAGAAAATAGTACCGATAATAACTAAGGAGGCGGGTGGAAATATTATTTTTCCTCCCGTTTTTTTTCTTCCAAATAATCTTGCAATCCGGCATCGCGTAGTTTGCAGGCGGGACAATGTCCGCATCCTTGAGCTATAACGCCATTGTAGCAAGTGAGTGTTTGGTTGCGCACCAAATCAAAAACACCCAAAGAATCAGACAAACGCCACACCTCTTTTTTATTTAACCACATCAATGGCGTGTGAATTACAAACTGTCTGTCCATCGCCAAATTGAGCGATGTGTTGAGCGAACGGATAAATGTATCGCGACAGTCGGGATAGCCGCTATAATCGGCTTGCGAAACACCGGTTACCAAATGGCGGATATTTTTTTCGTATGCAATGGTTGCAGCAAAAGTGAGAAATAGCATATTTCGTCCCGGCACAAATGTGTTGGGAAATGTATCAGCCGGCTTCTCCTCGTCCATCGGCATATCTTTGTCGATGAGCGAGTTTGGAGCCAATTGGGCAATCACTTCAATATCCAGTACCCGAAAAGGAACATGAGATAGTTCGGCTATTTTGCGGGCATTTTCAATCTCTTGCGCATGTCGTTGTCCATATTTAAAACAGAGAGCATGCACTTCGCCAAACTGCTCTATCGCCCAATACAAGCAAGTAGTAGAGTCTTGTCCTCCCGAAAAGAGAACCAACGCGCTTTCATTTTTAAAGTCGTTCATTGTAATTTGGTAACAAAAATTTATAATCCGCCTTTTCTTATTTCGTTTTCCAATGTACTGTAGTTTTCTACACGTGCCACCACATTGCCGTTTTTATCCAACACGAATGCCGCAGGCAGATTTCGCACATTATAAATGGTCAGTAGGTCAGAATATACCGATTGCGGGTCTCGCACCGTAATCCAAGGCAGATTATTGGCAGCATTTTTCCAGAAATGTTCGTCCGAATCCAACGAAATTTGGTAAATTTCCAAACCCTGCGCTTTCAGTTTTTTATAAACGGTATGCAAGGCGATATTGTGTGCCGGCGAAAACTCGGAATTATAAACCGTAAAATCCAGCAACACCACTTTGCCTCTGTAGTCTGATAATTTTACCTCTTGTCCTTGGATATTGTTCAACGCCACATCGGGCAACACGTTTTCGGTTACAACCGGTGCACCATCCAGCAAGGCGTCGTATTGCTCTTGTTGTTTGCGGGTTTTAAGTGCATGCAAGGTAAATTTATAAAGATGATCGTAGCGTGGAGTTCCTTCGTAGTGTTGTTTCCACGAAGTTGCCACCGCGCCATACATGCCATAATCTTCACGCAGCAGCGGGTCAAAAATCAGGTAATCGTTAATTTTTTGAAAAACCGCGTAATAGGCTGCCCCACCCGAAGGATTGGATAAGATTATTTTGGAAAGTTTCCCTTTGCAATCCAGCAACAAGGAGTCCAATTGATGGATATATTGCACATCGGTTAAGCTTTTTGCTTCATACATTTCATCCAAATTAACAATCTGTTTTCTAATATCTTGCGTATAAATATCCACCTGTTTTATCTGGTCGTTGGTGGGCGAATTTTCTACCACAAACGTTTGTATCAGATTTTTCGCATCGCCTTTTATCTGCAGAGTTTCTGCCGAATCTGCTGCAAACGCCACTACTTGCGAGCCTAATTTCAATTGATAAAACTCCGGATTTTGTGGAGCCGGCTGTTTAAACTTGAAGTTTCCATTTGCATCTAATTGCACCGAATCCAACAGTTTGGCACCGCCCAATGCGTTATGTATCAAGTAAAGTGTATCGTTTTGCGAAGAGGCAAATTGGCCTTTTATCTGCAACGTGTTTTCTTTTTTACAAGAAACAATGGCCAATGCGGCAAAAATCAACACACAGATATTGTAAATATTTCTCTTTATCATTTTTGTAGTTTTATTTTTGAAAGTGCAAACTTAGATATTTTAGCCGAAATATGGAAACATTATGCAAACGTGTTTCGAGTTTTTAGAGGTAGAAATTGCAACTATTGTAACCATGGGGTTGTTTATGCAACAAATTTCCAATAATTTATAATCTGTAATCATTCAAAACCAAAACTTTATATTAACTTTGTACGATTTTATATCCAAATTATACAAAAAATAAAAATTATTTATGACGAATCCTATTGTTAAGCAAATCGAATTGTCTGACGGACGAACGATTACGCTCGAAACAGGTAAATTGGCAAAACAAGCCGATGGAGCTGTTACCCTAACCATGGGCAATACCATGCTTCTGGCCACTGTTTGCGCCGCAAAAGATGCCACACCCGGAACAGATTTCATGCCTTTGCAGGTTGAATACAGAGAAAAATTTTCTGCCTTTGGACGTTTTCCGGGCGGATTTATGAAAAGAGAAGGAAAACCCTCGGACAACGAGATACTTACCAGTCGATTAATAGACAGAGCACTACGCCCGTTATTTCCCGACGATTATCATGCCGATGTATTTGTAAACGTAACTTTATACTCTTCAGACGGAATAGATATGCCCGACGCATTGGCAGGATTGGCTGCCTCGGCAGCTCTGGCGGTTTCAGATATTCCGTTCAATGGTCCAATTTCAGAAGTACGCGTTGCACGAGTAAACGGACAACTCCTCGTTAACCCCACCTATGCTCAATTGGAGCAAGCAGACATGGATATAGTGGTAGGCGCTACCTTTGACAACATCATGATGGTAGAAGGCGAAATGAGCGAAGTATCCGAAGCAGAACTATTAGAAGCTATTAAATACGCGCACGAAGAGATAAAA
>CAZVWS010000038.1:0-20002 GCA_964631255.1 uncultured Dysgonomonadaceae bacterium
GTATTTACGCTTCTGCCTCCATTGGAAGAAAATTATTCTTACGTTGCAGTTTATTTTTTACTCATTGGACTTTCTACATCTTTGGTTTTGTTTGGAGTTTCTCAAAGCAATATCTTAAAAAAGATTTTCTCTACAAAAATTTTGGTTTATCTTGGCAAAAGGTCGTATGGGCTCTATTTGTATCATTTGTTTGGCATCGAATTTTCGGCATATTTGCTTCGAGGAACATCGTTTGGAGCAAATAATGGCTTCATATTTTTTCTTTTATCTCTTGTAATTACTATATTTGCATCTATTTTGTCGTACAATTTGATAGAAAAACCATTTTTAAAGTTGAAGAAAAAATACGAGGTGGTTCAAAGTCGCCCCATTTAATTTTGTAAAAGACAATTGGATAAGAAAAATTTAATCAACAGATAATGAAACCAATATTTTCGCACACGATGAAAGCGCGCGACTACGAGTGCGACGTGCAAGGACACGTAAACAACGCCAACTACCAACACTATTTTGAAGTTGCTCGCCACGAGTTTCTTTCAGAAAATGGGCTCGATTTCTACCAATTACATTTACAAGGAATTGATGCGGTGGTGGCACGTGTAGATATTCGC
This sequence comes from uncultured Dysgonomonadaceae bacterium, assembly GCA_964631255.1. GTDB lineage: Bacteria > Bacteroidota > Bacteroidia > Bacteroidales > Dysgonomonadaceae > JBGZFC01. Next base: position 612 of record CAZVWS010000038.1, read on the forward strand.
TACAAAATTCCACTCATCGGGATGGACGAATTTGTTTGTACCGTGAAGGAGATTGAACGACAAAGCGTGAAATATATTTTTCATCAGGAAATTTATCGACTTTCGGACAACGCGCTTTGTGCCAAGGCAAAAATAGAGATTGTGAATCTTGTAAACGGCAAACTCTCCAAACCCGAAGTGTTTGACAAAGCATTTGCCCAATACGTATAGGATTGAGAAATAATATTTTAGTTACATGTTAAATTGAAATAGATATGTTTTTGAAAAAAGACGAACTAATCGGATTGTGGACACGAGAAGATGATGGAACTGGTTTTTTGTCTATCTTTGGATGGAGTATCTGTTTTAAAAAGGATGGAAACGGTATTTATACGTTTTGGGAAAATGAAGATGAGATAAAAATATATTTTAAATGGGAGCGAATCGCAAAGAAAAAAATTAAAATAATAACCGATAGCTCTGTATTATTAGAATATGATATACATAAGAGTACAAAGGTACAGAGTTTAAAATATTTCAAATTATCAGAAATAATGAAAACTTCTTTTTGGTTGTCTCCCGAACCTTTGTACAAAAGGAGGATTTTTTAAAAAAAATCGTAACGAATATTCCTGCGAATGGCAAACCCCAAAACCCTCTACCAAATTGCACTCACACAAATAAAAGGTGTGGGCGTGATGTATGCCCGAAATCTGGTTTCGGCAGTGGGCGATGTGGAAGCCGTGTTCACGGAAAGTGCACGAGTTTTAGAAAAGATTCCCCGAATCTCGAGGCGATTGATTGCCGAAATTCGCGACCCGGAAGTGATGCGTCGTGCCGAAATTGAGCTCAATTTCATTACAAAAAACAATATCCAATCGCTGTTTTATACCGACGAAGATTATCCCCAACGATTGACCAACTGCATCGATGCGCCCATTTTGCTTTATGCCAAAGGCAATGTGAATTTTAATCGCGAAAAAATTGTAAGCATTGTCGGTACTCGCAATGCCACTAAGTATGGACAAGATTTTTGCAAAAAGTTTTGTAACGAACTTTCCGAACGCTATCCCGATTTGCTAATTGTGAGTGGCCTTGCTTATGGCATTGATATACACGCGCATCGGGCGGCACTTGCCAATAATCTGTCCACCGTTGCCGTTTTGGGACACGGTCTGGACAGGATATATCCAAACGTGCACCGCCATACCGCCATCGAGATGTTGGAAAGTGGAGCTTTGCTCACCGAGTTCCCGAGCCAAACCAATCCCGACCGACACAATTTCGTGCGTCGCAATCGCATTGTTGCGGGCATGGCAGATGCGGTAGTAGTTGTGGAGTCGGGCGAAAAAGGTGGTTCGCTTATCACGGCAGATATTGCCAACTCCTATTACCGAGAAGTGTTTGCCGTGCCGGGCAGAATATCGGACAACGCATCGGCAGGATGTAACAAGCTGATTTCGGATAACAAAGCCGTCCTTTTGCAGCAGGTGGACGATTTTGTGGCACATTTGGGGTGGAGTGCATCGGGTAAAAAAACAGCCGAACCAAAACAAAAAGAGCTCTTTTTGAATCTTTCGGAAGACGAGGAAAAAATATTCAATATACTCAATGGCAACGAACCCATGCAAGTAAATATGCTTGCAATAGAATTAGATACACCCGTTTCGGAACTGTTTTTCACATTGCTCGAACTCGAGATGAAAAACGTGGTACAAGCCCTACCGGGAGGAGTGTACAAGCTATTGTAAACAAATAAAATAACCAAAATTTTTTATTTCAAAATTCGTAAAAAATGAAAACTACCATTCTGTCAATCGTGTGCATTTTTTTTGTTCTCCCTATTTTGGGGCAAATCAATATAGCAGACTCAACCGTGCAAGTAGTCGCCTATTGGGATAAAGGCGAAAAACAAGATTATATTATCACGAAATCGAGGACAAAGGCAGAAAACGGCAATACCATTTCAACCGATAGCGTTCGTTATGATGTTGAATTAACGGTCGCAGATTCTACCGCCACCTCCTATACCATGCAGTGGATTTATAAAAAAGTGTATTCCGATAATATAAATCCGATTGTAAATCAGGTGAATAAGTCTGTCGAAGGACTGAAAATACTTTATAAAACCGATGAACTCGGAGCCTTTGATAGCGTGCTGAACTGGGAAGAGATTGACCAATATATGAAAAAACAGTACGATATGTTACGGATATTTGCAAAATCCAGTCCCGAAATAATGAATGCCATCAACAAAGCGCAAGCTATTTTCTCGAACAAATCGATATTAGAAGCATCCGGCATAAAAGAAATCAAACAATTCCACAATTTCTATGGTGGCGCTTTCAAAGTCAACGAAGTGATTGCAGATTTGTTAGAAACTGCATCTCCCTTTTCAGATAAACCAATTATGGCAGATGTTTCGGTCTTACTTACCGATATCGATGCCGAAAACGATTTTTATGTAATGGCATCGTTGCATACCATAGACCCGGAACAATTGGCAGATATGGCTTATAACGCATTGAAAAAATTTGCAGGTAACACAAACACGCCCCAACCTAAAAGAGAAGATATTCAAGGATTGGCGAATGAAACCTACGTTGTCTCATCCATACACAATTGGGGATGGCTTATATACAGCGAATTGACATCAAATGTTACAGCCTTAGATTCTGACGTTACCGATAAATGTATCATCGAAATAAAATAGGATTTCGGAAAAACTATGTTTTTACAAACTTTCTTTTTATCTTTGAGGAAATAAAATAAAGTTATGACACGAATAATTGGAGACAAAATACCCGAAATTTTGGGTAAAGACCAACAAGGTAACGAGATAAAAGCGAGCCAATTTGCTGGGAAAAAACTGGCATTGTATTTCTATCCCAAAGACAATACGCCCGGTTGCACGGCACAGGCATGTAGTTTGCGCGACGGATATGCCGAGATGCGACAAGCCGGATACGAAATTGTGGGCGTGAGTGTGGATAGTGCCGCATCGCACCAAAAATTTATCGATAAATTCGATTTGCCTTTCCCGCTCATAGCCGATGTAGATAAACAACTGGTTCAAGAGTTTGGTGTTTGGCAAGAGAAGCAAAATTATGGCAAAACCTATATGGGAACCGTTCGCACCACCTTCTTGATAGACGAAAACGGCGTGATAACAAACAAATTGGAGGGCAGGAAAGTGGATACAAAAAACCACGCCCAACAGCTGCTCAACCTTTGAAAAGAATAAAAAACAAAATATTATGGCAGAAGAAAAAGACAATGTAAACAGCGAAAAGCTAAAAGCCCTTCGCGCGGCGATGGATAAAATAGAAAAAACCTACGGCAAAGGCTCTATCATGAAAATGGGAGACGAAAAAATAGAAGAGATAGCCGTGATTTCTTCCGGTTCCATCGGATTAAATGCCGCGTTAGGCGTTGGAGGCTATCCGCGTGGGCGTGTTATCGAAATTTACGGGCCCGAGTCGTCGGGTAAAACCACATTAGCTATTCACGCCATTGCCGAATCGCAAAAAGCGGGTGGTGTAGCCGCATTCATCGATGCCGAACATGCGTTCGACCGATTTTATGCGCAGAAATTGGGTGTCAATACTGACGAGCTGCTCATTTCGCAACCAAGCAGTGGCGAAGAAGCATTAGAAATTGCCGAGCACCTGATACGTTCTTCGGCAGTTGATTTAATCGTAATTGACTCAGTTGCAGCTCTTACACCCAAGAAAGAAATTGAAGGCGATATGGGTGATTCCAACGTGGGCGTGCAAGCCCGATTGATGTCGCAAGCACTACGCAAACTCACGGCAGCCATTAGCAAAACAAACACTACCTGTATATTTATCAATCAGTTGCGTGAGAAAATTGGCGTGATGTTTGGAAATCCGGAAACCACTACCGGCGGTAATGCGCTCAAGTTTTACTCGTCTGTTCGCCTCGATATCCGTCGCATCGGAGCACTCAAAGATGGCGACGAAGCCACTGGAAACCAAACCCGTGTAAAAGTAGTAAAAAATAAAGTGGCACCACCTTTCCGTAAAGCCGAATTTGATATTATGTATGGCGAAGGAATTTCAAAAATTGGAGAAATCATAGATTTAGGTTCCGAACTCGATATTATCAAAAAAAGTGGCTCTTGGTATAGTTACAAAGATACTCGTCTGGCACAAGGACGCGAAGGAGCCAAGCAAGCCGTGAAGGATAATCCCGAATTGGCAGAAGAGTTAGAAAAATTGATTTTCCAAGCACTCAAAGAGAACAAATAGAGAACCCGTTTAGAAAACAGTTTCAGAAATAGGACATGGCGCGTGCAATGGAAAAGCACTACATCGTGTCCTGTTTTTGAAACAAATGCAAACGAACAAAACATTCATACACACAAACAACCAAAAAATAGTAGTACAAATAAAAAAGTGGACAGAAATGCGTGGCTGCATCTCTCCATTTTATAAAAAAACCACAATAACTATGTCAACCACAACAGCAACACACCAACAACTGAAAAAAGACATCAAATATTTGGAACTCCTATCCAAAAGTTTCCCAAATATTGCCGACGCCAGTACAGAAATTATCAATCTGGAAGCCATCTTGCATCTGCCCAAAGGCACAGAGCACTTTTTGGCAGATATACATGGCGAAGCCGAAGCTTTTCAACATGTTCTAAAAAATGCTTCGGGCAGTATAAAACGAAAAGTGGAAGAAATTTTCGGACAAACACTGCGCGAAAGCGAGAAAAAAGAGCTGTGCACGCTCATTTACTATCCGAAAGAAAAACTGCAACTGATAAAAAAATCGGAAACAAATCTGCACGATTGGTATGGCGTAACCCTCAACCAATTGGTGCGTGTTTTGCAAACTGTTACATTAAAATACACACGTTCCAAAGTGCGCAAAGCTTTGCCGCCAAAGTTTGAATACATCATTCAAGAATTGTTGCACGAGTCCAGCATCAATCCGCACAAATCGGCATACATCAGTGTTATTTTCGAAAGCATTATTTCTACCGGACGTGCCGATTCGTTTATCATTGCCATGAGCGAGTCAATCCAGCGTTTGGTAATTGACCGATTGCACGTTGTGGGTGATGTTTTTGACCGTGGCGACGGGGCGCATATCATTATGGACACGCTCATCGATTACCACAATTTCGATTTCCAATGGGGCAACCACGATATTTTGTGGATGGGTGCTGCCGTGGGCAACAAAGCCTCTATGGCAAACGTGATACGCATCGCCCTGCGTTATGCCAATTTATCTACTCTGGAAGATGGATACGGCATCAATCTGTTACCGCTTGCACGCTTCGCGATGGATGTGTATGGACACTCTCCTTGCAAAATATTTTATCCCAAAACCGGAGTCGATGATAAAACTTACGACGATAAGTCGCTCGAGATGCTTAGCCAGATGCACAAAGCAATGGCAATCATCCAGTTTAAGTTGGAGCACGAAATAATATCGCGCCGTCCCGAGTTCGAAATGTCCGACCGCAATCTGTTGCATCGTATCAATTTCGATACAAAAACCGTAACGCTTGCCGATGGGGCAGAATACCCGATGTTGGATACCGATTTTCCTACCGTCGACCCCAAAGAACCATACAAACTTACGTCGGAAGAGGCTGATTTGATGGACAAAATAGCGCACTCGTTTCAACAAAGCGAAAAATTGAGAAAACATCTGGCTTGCCTCTTCTCGAAAGGGAGCATGTATCTCAAATTCAACAAAAATCTGCTCTATCACGCCTCTATTCCGTTGGATGAAAAAGGACAATTCAAAAAAGTGCTTATTCAAGACAAAGAATATTCAGGCAAGTCGTTGATGGACAAGATAGATAGACTGGTGAGGGCTTCATTTTTTGAACACCAGGATTTGTCGCTCAAACTATTTGCCGAAGATTATATGTGGTATTTGTGGTGTGGCAAAAATTCGCCCCTTTTCGATAAAAGTGCGATGACCACTTTCGAGCGATATTTTATTGCCGATAAAGCAACCCATCACGAAGAAAAAGGGCACTATTTCGTCTATCAAAATAACCGGGAAACTTGCGAAATGATATTGAAAGAGTTCGGTCTGGACGATGTAGATTCGCATATTATCAATGGGCATGTTCCCGTGAAAGCAATAAAAGGGGAGCAACCCATGCGCGCCAATGGCAAACTGTTGGTAATAGACGGCGGATTTTCGCGCGCTTACCAATCGTCGACAGGCATTGCCGGCTACACGTTGATTTATAATTCGCACGGCATCCAATTAGTTCAGCACGAACCATTTATATCGGCTAAAGAAGCTGTGGAAAAAGGTGAAGATATACATTCTGTAACGGTAATCAAAGAATATACGTCGCATCGCATGCTTGTAAAAGATACCGACAATGGTAAAATGTTAGAAGCACAAGTTGCCGATTTAAAAAGACTTTTATCTGCCTACCGCTTGGGATTGATAAAAGTGAACGGATAAGCAGCTTTCTGCTTTTCAGTAAAAATTATACTAAATAAAAAATTTTCATGTGTTGCTATGCCCAAAACAATTTGGGAGAGTAGGGCAGGGGCTATCTGTAAAGAAAAATTGATGAAAGCCCCCAATCGCAAACAATTATTATATGTCGAATAAAAGAAAACTGACCCCTTCCGAGATAGCACTATTGGAAGAAAATGGCTGTGTGTGCAACAATTGGGAACTTGTTTCGGTAAAAGAAGGATTTTGCCCGCAGTATATAAAAGACACCCAATTCTCGGGCAAGATAGAGATGGGCGTTTTCGAAAAAGAGTTTGAACTTGCCGGGGGACTTAAAAAACATGCATGCATTAATCGGGCAGTAATTCACAATTGCATCATTGGCGACAACGTGGTGATTGAGAATGTGCAAAATTACGTTGCAAACTACTATATTGGCGACAACTGTTTCATCCAGAATATCGATTTGATTTTGGTAGATGGCAAATCCAGTTTTGGCAATGGCGTGGAGGTGATGGTTTTGAATGAAACCGGAGGAAGAGAGGTGCATATCACCGATAAATTGTCGGCACATTTTGCTTATATCTACTCGCTCTATCGTCATCGACCCAAACTCATCGAGCGGATGAAAGATATCATCGATATCTATTGCGAAAAACACTCTTCCGATATGGGTATTATCGGCAACGACTGCATGATTGTGAATGTTGGATACATTAAAAATGTGCGAATCGGTTCGCATTGCAAAATAACGGGAGCCATGAAGTTGAAAAACGGGAGCATCAACAGCAATGTTCATGCTCCGGTATATATTGGACGCAACGTTATTGCGCAAGATTTTATTGTTTCGTCCGGTTCGCGGGTAGATAGAGGCAGCATCATCACGCGCTGCTTTGTGGGGCAAGCCTGTCATCTGGATCATGGCTATTCGGCTTCCGACTCGCTCTTTTTTAGCAACTGCCAAGGCGAAAACGGTGAGGCGTGTGCACTTTTTGCCGGACCTTATACCGTTACGCACCACAAATCGACCTTGCTTATTGCCGGTATGTTCTCGTTTATGAACGCCGGTTCGGGTTCTAACCAGAGCAACCACATGTTTAAATTGGGTCCTATTCACCAAGGCATTATCGAACGTGGAGCCAAAACCGGTAGTAACTCGTACGTGCTGTGGCCGGCAAAAGTTGGTCCTTTTTCGCTGATTTTAGGCAGACACTACCACCATTCCGACACTTCCAATTTGCCATTTTCCTACCTGGTAGAGAAAGACGACACGACACACATCGCACCCGGTGTAAATCTGCGAAGTGTTGGCACAGTGCGCGATGCGCAGAAATGGCCCAAACGCGACAACCGCAAAGACCCCAAAACCATGGATTATATCAATTTCAACCTGCTCAGTCCATATACCATCCAAAAGGTGTTGGCCGGAATAGAGATTCTCAAAAATCTGCAACAAACAGCCGGCGAAACCTCCGAAATATATACTTACCAGAGTTGTATCATCAACAATACTTCGCTAAGAAGAGGTCTGAAATTGTACGAAATTGTAGTGCACAAGTTTTTGGGAAATTCCATTATCAAACGTCTCGAAAGCATCCCATTTAAAAATAACGATGAAATCAGAGAACGCTTAAACCCGAAAACTGATATTGGTATGGGCGAATGGGTGGATTTGTCGGGACTGATTGCTCCCAAAAGCGAAGTCGATAAATTGTTGTCGGACATTGAAGATGGACAAATTACTAAATTAAAAGAGGTAAATGGTACTTTTGAACAGCTTCACAACCAATATTATACGCTGGAGTGGACGTGGGCTTGGGACAAAATAAAATCTTTCTACAACTTAGAGTTAGAAACCATTACCGCAGCCGATGTAATCCAAATTGTTGAAAAATGGAAAGAGAGTGTAATTAGCTTAGATAGAATGATTTATGATGATGCGCACAAAGAATTTTCACTTTCGTTTAAAACCGGATTTGGAGCCGATGGCAATATCCAAGACCAAGCAATGGATTTTGAATATGTGCGAGGTGAGTTCGATAAAAATCCGTTTGTTTTGGCAACAATCAAACATATCGAAGATAAAACAAATTTGGGTAACGAGCTGATAAATAGGTTACAAAATGTAATTTGAGGCTTCTCGACAATGTAAATTCAATGCTTGTAAATACTTGACGTGGACACACTTTCAATTATCATAATTGCCATTGGATTGGCAATGGATTCATTTGCCGTATGCATCAGCCAGAGTGTATGTCGCAAAACATTTATCGCTTTCCGCTCCCTGAAGATAGCCCTCGTATTTGGCTTTTTTCAAGGAATAATGCCACTGATAGGTTTTGGACTCGGACTGGGTTTTGCCCATTGGATAAAGCATTTTGACCATTGGTTTGCCTTTATCATACTCGGAGCTATCGGGGCAAAAATGATTTACGAAAGTATGCAACCCGAGAAGAAAGAAGACGACTGTTTGGACGATTCTTTTCCTACAAAACGAATCAATTGGAAAAAAGTTGTCCTGATGGCGATAGCCACCAGTATCGATGCATTAGCTACCGGGCTTATTTTTGTGCCGTTTCCAAATAGAATTTTTGCAGCTGTGTGCATTATAGGATTGGTTAGTTTGGTTTTCACTTTTTTAGGGATGTATATTGGAACTTATTTCGGGAAAAAGATTCGATTGAATATGAACCTGATTGGCGGTGTTATTTTGATAGGTATCGGTAGTAAAATTTTGATAGAACATTTGATGCAATAGCCCAAAATCTGAAAGTACTATCGTTTTTCTTTAGAAAATGATGCATCCAGACACATTATAATAAGGTAACAATAAAAAACCCGGTTTCTATTCCCGTCGAAATGGATAGGTTAGAAACCGGATTTATTATTTTGAAGTATAACTTGTTTCCTTAAAATTCAAAAGCAACTTCTTTCAATATTTCGCTTACGGTTGGGTGAGGGAAAACCACTTCTTTCAACTCCTCGATGGTCATCTCTTGCTCAATAGCCATGCAAGCACCGTAAATCATCTCGCTACTTGGGTTTCCTAACATGTGTACGCCCAATATTTCTCCGTGTTTTTCGCCAAGGAGTACTTTGCAAACACCGTTGCCACCTTCGTTTTCGGCAACAAAACGTCCGGCATAAGCCATGGGCAGTTTGGCTACTTTATAAGCCAGATTTTTGGCTTTGGCACTCTCTTCGGTTTCGCCCACGGCTGCTACTTCGGGATTGGTATAAACCACACCGGGGATAGCATTGTAGCGCATTTTGTCCGATTTTCCGGTAAGGTTGTTTACCACCACTTCGCCTTCGCGACTGGCTGTGTGTGCCAGCAACGAAAATCCGGTAACGTCGCCGGCGGCATATACGTTGGGCACGTTGGTGCACATTTTTTCGTCCACTTTTATACCGCCTCGATGCAATTCGATGTTCAGGTTTTCAAGTCCAAAGCCTTGTGTAACGGCTCTTCGACCCACGCTCAGCAATATTTTTTCGCCTTCCACGGTGCGTGTTTCGCCATCTTTTTCAAAAGTAACTTGATTGCCTTCTACTTTTACCACTTTGGCATTCAAATTAAATTCGATTCCTTTTTTGGCATACATTTCTCGCAGCATAGCCGAAATTTCATAATCGTTGTTTCCCAAAATTTCGGGCAACATCTCGATAACGGTTACTTTTGAGCCCAAACTGTTGTAGAAACTGGCAAATTCCATGCCGATAACGCCACCGCCAATTACTACGAGCGATTGCGGTTGTTCTTTTATCGCCAAAATTTCACGATTGGTTAAAATCACATCGCCCGCCTCGGCAACACCCGGGATGGGCGGTACAAACGCTTCCGAACCGGTGCAGATAAGTAGGTTTTTACCTACATAAGTTTCGCCGTTGCACGTAACTTCGATGCCTTGTGCGTTTTTGCCCGCAATCATCGCTTCGCCTTCCACCACGGTTACATTATTTACTTTCATTTTGGTTTTGATGCCTGCCACCAATTTGCGAACCACTTTGTTTTTGCGAGCCACAATTTTGTCGTACGCAAAAGTTACACCTTCGGCAAAAACGCCGTATTTGTCGCCGTACAGTGCGTTTTCGTATGTTTTGGCACTGTACAACAATGTTTTTGTGGGAATGCAGCCTTCGTTGAGGCACACGCCACCCAAATTTTTCTTTTCAAATAAAATAACGCTAAGTCCTTTGTGTCCTGCGCGTTCGGCAGCTACATATCCGGCGGGGCCACCACCAATAATTAATAAATCTGTCATAATTTGATACAATTAAATGTTATTTTTTCTCTTAATTTCTACTTGCATGAAATGGTTAAGTGCATGTTTATGTTTCGGATAATTATAAAAACCGCAACTGCACTTCTCCATTTGTACAAAAATACGGATTTTTTTTATCTTCGCATCATCTTTTTTAATATTAATCTTGTATCCAAACTTGTTAAACTCCTTTTCCTATTCAGATTGAAATAGATATTGACAAAAGCTTCTTATTGAACGATATTTTTTTGAATGAAATATCGAAATTTGGAAAAAATGTTGTAATTTTGCGGCTGCATATCAATCGGGGTGTAGCACAGTTGGCTAGCGCGCCACGTTCGGGACGTGGAGGTCGGATGTTCGAGTCATCTCACCCCGACAAAGCAAGTAAGGAGGTCAAAATATTGGTCTCCTTTTTTTATACGCACGCTTAATATATAAATTTTTTTTGTTAGCCATAAAAACATTATAAATGTAATCTGCTAAATGGAGTATTTAAGTTAAAAATATTAAAAACTTATCAGTTTTGTTGCAAAGAAATAGTTATAATTTTTTGTCATCAAAAAAAAATACTATATTTGTCGAATTATAATTCACGAAATATCGTTGTCAGTCGATAAAACTTGTGATGATATTTCTATTATTAACTAACTAAATTATTTAAAAATGAAAACAAAATTTACTTTTCTTTTTGTTCTTGCAATGTTTGTTGTAGGTGGAATGAGTGCACAAACATTATCCAGTGTAAAATCATCTGCTTTACCGGCTACTGACAAAGCCGATGTTGAAATCCATTACGACAGTGATAATGCAAATGCTATCGGAACAAACCTTGAAGCTGTATTCTCTGTTCTTGCCAGATTTACAAGCGATGAATTATCTGATTATTATGGTGGTAATGCTATTACAAAAGTAAGATTCTACATCAATGGTACAGTAGCTACAGGCACTAAAGTTCTGATTTATGGCAATGGATCTGCTGCTGCTCCAGGCGAGCTTTTGTTTGAAGAAGTTACTGCAGCACCCGCTGAAGGTTGGAATGAGCACACACTTTCTACTGCTGTACAACTTACAGAAGGTGACTATTGGGTTGGTTACGAAGTGAAAACAACAGGTGCACACCCTGCAGGTTGTGATGCCGGTCCAATGGTAGCTAATAAAGGTGGTTGGATTACACTTGATGGTGCACAATGGTCACAACTTACTGATTATGGTTTGGATGGAAACTGGAACGTTCGTGCAACAGTATCTACCAGCACTGGAATTGAATCTGAATTGCAACTTGCTTCTTTCGCTTTTGGTGGAAACGGAACAATCACTATCAATGCTGATTCTGCACAAATCTTTAATGCTGCCGGACAACTTGTTAGAACATCCAACGCTTCAACTATTCAAATTCCTGCAGGCGTTTATTTCGTACGCGTAGGTAAAAATGTAGCTAAAGTATTGGTAAAATAATTATTTCGATATAATTAATTTTTCATCATATAGAGCAGAGATACAATTAAAGTGTCTCTGCTTTTTTTTATTCATATAGAAGAACATATCAGTTTGCCATGTTAAATATATTAAATATTGTAATTTTATACCACATTTTCGTTGAATGTTTTTTCTTATAAAAATATTTTTGCTACATTTGTAGCAACTATTATCAAGAAATATTTGATAGGGAAATAAAACTCGTGATAATATTTCTATTATTAACTAACTAAATTATTTAAAAATGAAAACTAAATTTACTTTTATTTTTGCTATTGCTATGTTGGTAGCAGTAGGTTTGAATGCACAAACAGTTCTATTAACTGAAGGATTCAATGGAACAACAATTCCTGACGGTTGGACTCAAATTGATGCTGATGGTGATGGATTTATGTGGGAAATTAAAGGAGCTCCTGGAGTAACTGGTAACGGTGGTGAAGGAAATGCTGTAACTTCTGCTTCATGGCAAGATGGTCAAGTTTTAACTCCAGACAATTATTTAATTACTCCCGCTGTTGCAGGTGCTGAAACTGTGAAATATTTTGCTAATGGTCAAGATGCTGCTTATCCAGCAGAACATTATGCAGTAATGGCTTCTTCAACAGGTACAGCTGCTGCTGATTTCACTGTTGTTTTTGAAGAAACTATGACAGCAAAACCTCAAGGTACATGGTACGAAAGAAATATCGAATTACCTGCTGGAACTGTATATGTAGCATTTCGTCACTATAATGTTTCTGACCAATTTTGGCTTAATATTGACGATGTGGAAATTTCCGGTACTCCTACAAGCATCACAAACTTGCAACAACAAGGTATCCGCGTTATTGGTGGAAAAGGTATGTTGACAATCAGCGCAAACGATGCAGCTGCAGCACAAATCTTCAATGTAACAGGACAACTTGTTAACACAGTTAGCTTATCAAAAACTGAAACAACTATCCAACTTTCTGCCGGTGTTTACTTGGTACGCGTTGGTAAAAATGTTGCTAAAGTATTGGTAAAATAAGATACTGATTCTTAATATAATAAAACAGAGACACTTCAATCGGGTGTCTCTGTTTTTTTTGTTGCTTTTTTTCACATTTTCCAATTCCTGCTACACTTTCCAAGTTGCTCTGTTTTTGGCAAGTATTTCGTATCCTATTTTGCAATAGAGACACTTTCGTTTGTCGCAATACTCTTTTCGCAATTGTATCATGGCTTGCGAGTCAGCCGCGTTGGCCGGGAAAATGTTCCCTGCTTTGAACTCCTCAATCAGTGTGTTTCGTTCCGCTTTTACCGATTCCAAAATATACAAAGCTCTGTCGGTATATTTTTCTTGTTCAGTTTTCTTGCCATAGGCAAAGAGTATGGGCACAACGGTATTGATAAGAATGACATTGAGCGAAGCATCGCCCAAATATTTGTCCGATTTCTCTGTTTTCTTACCAAATGTGAAATGATTTCTCCAATATTCGGAAGTATCGCTTTGGAAGTGCAAGCGCAACCGTTTGTAATCTTCTATATGCAGCAGGGTGGAGAAAAGCCGACCCGATTGTTGGAGTAGGGCAGCTAATTGTGCTATACGCACTTGTGGAAAAGCATTGGGTCGGACGCGCATTTTCTTGAATAGAAATTCTTGCAAAGGCTTCAATTGGTATTTGTTTTGCAAAAACTGGTACTCTTTTTTAAGTTGCAGATAATAGTCGTCTGCAATAGATTCGTTTTGCAACATTCCGGCTTGTCCAAATAGGAGAGCCTCCACTTGAAAAAGATTGTCGGCATGTTTCTGTATGTAGTTGTATGGCAAACCCAAAGCCAATCTCTCGAAAGCATCCGAATTGAGTCCGAAACCATAATTGCGGCTAAGCAATACGTAGAGAGCATCGTCCCACGAATTGTTGAATCGCTTCAGATGTAGAAAAATATCTTCCGTTTTGCGTTGCAAACGCTCCAGCGTGAGCACATTGAGCCACGAACGAACTATTTTTTTATCGATTGTACTTAGATGATTTTTGCATGGCAAGTCAGAACTGCTTCGCAATAGGAAATCGGCACTTTGCTGCACTTCTTGCGGGATGACTAATTGGAGTTGGGTGATTGGCATGCCTTTAGCATTTACAACTTCGCTGTTTATTGTCTCCGCCACGTGCAGTATGACCGAATTATAAGCCTCATCCAAGTGATGTTTGTGCTTTTTCCAATCGTCCGAGTTGCGGTGAATCTCCACATTGCCCGCCCACACTTTGTTATCGATTTTTATTTTCGCATTAAAAAAATCGGGTCCGGCATCGCTATTGTGCATTCCCGGATCAATAATTTCTATTTTCTGGTTATCCGTGCTTGCCAAATTTGTCTGATCAAACAGTTTTAGTTTCCACACATAATGCAATAATTCCTCTTTTTCGCTCATAGACAATCGGTTTAAACCTCAAATATAATGTTAAATATTGATAAATCAAAATTAATCTCTGTTTTTTCTTATCTTTCATGACAAACTCAATTTTGTACACGAATATTGCTGTCATTTGGTGAGATAAAGTTACTCATCATTTTCAGTTTCTGCTATTTTTTATGTACATTTGCATCACTTTTCAAACAAACAAATTAATAGGTTATTGATATGTTACATCCCGACGAAAGAAAAAATATTAATCGTTTGATGCAAAGGGAGATAATACCAGCCATTGGCTGTACAGAACCCATTGCTGTTTCACTTTGCGTGGCAAAATCTGCCGAAATTCTTGGACAAGAACCCGAACGTATAGAGGTTTTTTTGAGTGCGAATATCTTGAAAAACGCGATGGGTGTAGGTATTCCCGGCACAGGCATGATTGGCTTGCCCATTGCTGTTGCGTTGGGAGCACTGATTGGCAAATCGGAATACGGATTGCAGGTGTTGCAAGACCTTACGCCCGCAGATGTAGAACGAGGCAAATTATTTATTTACGGGCAGCGTATCAAAATTGACCTAAAACCCGAAATTGAAGATAAACTCTACATCGAAGTGCGATGCAAAGCACAAGAGGAGAGTTCGGTAGCCGTTATTCGTGGTAGCCATACCCAATTTACCTATTTGGAGAAAAATGGAATTGTTATGTTTGACAAGATAGCTGCTGCAGAAGCAACTGAGCAAGAAGATGATACCAAACTAACGTTTCAAAAAATATATGAATACGCCAACGAGTCGCCCATCGACGAATTGCGTTTCATATTGGAGGCTGCGAAAATGAATCGCGAAGCTTCCAAATTTGCACAAAAAAATAATTACGGACACAATGTTGCCAAAAATCTGATGGGCGAAAAAGGAAGAGGATTATTTGGCGATAACCCGCATACCCGCATGATTTCGGCTACGGCAGGAGCGTGCGATGCCCGCATGGATGGCGCACTTATCCCCGTTATGAGCAACTCGGGCAGTGGCAATCAAGGTGTAGCGGCAACTCTGCCCGTACTTACTTATGCCGAAGAAATTGGCTGCAACGAAGAAATACTGATACGTGCACTCATCATCAGCAACCTGACCGTAATCTATATCAAACAGCACTTGGGTCGCCTGTCGGCGTTGTGTGGTTGTGTGGTAGCTTCCACCGGCTCCAGTTGTGCCATAACCTATTTGATGGGAGGTAGTTATGAGCAAATAGTTTATGCTGCCAAAAATATGATTGCCAATATTACCGGTATGATTTGTGATGGAGCCAAGCCGAGTTGCGCGCTCAAAATAGCGAGTGGTACTTCTACCGCCATGCTTTCCGCTTTGATGGCGATTGAAAACGAAGTTGTATCATCGCAAGAAGGGATTATTGACGATGATATCGACCAAACTATTCGCAATCTTGCCCTTATCGGCAATAAAGGAATGTCAGAAACCGACAAAATTGTTTTAAATATAATGACCAGTAAATAGAATTGTCCTATTAAAGCGGAAATTTCAAATACGGGACTCGACCTCGAAACCAAGAAGATTAGCAAATTGGTTTGGCACTACTCGCTACCGGCAATTGTCGGCACATTGGTAAACACACTTTACAATATAGTTGACCGTATTTTCATTGGTCAAGGTGTTGGTTCATTGGCTATTTCCGGTTTGGCAATTACTTTTCCAATCACAATTTTAGCCTCGGCATTGGGTATGATGATTGGCGCGGGAGCAGCTGCACGCATATCCATCAGTTTGGGCGAAAAGAAAATGCATACTGCCGAGCAGATAATTGGCAACTCTTTGCTACTCATTGTGATACTGAATGCGGTGTTTATATCGTTGATATATATATTTCTCGATGAGATACTTTATGCATTCGGTGCCAGCGATTTGACTTTGCCATACGCACGCGATTATCTGCAAATAGTGCTTCTCGGCAATGTTTTTATCAGTCTTTGTTACAGTTTCAATAACATGATGCGAGCATCGGGCTATCCGCGCAAAGCTATGATAACCATGTTAATAGGTGCAGTGCTGAATGTTATTTTGGATCCGGTCTTTATTTATGTTTTCAAAATGGGAATTGCCGGCGTAGCTTGGGCTACCGTTATTTCCATGTTTGTGGGAATGCTGTTTGTGATGTATCATTTTGTACAAAAAAACAGTTTTCTTCGACTCAAAAAAGAGAATCTCCGATTGAATAAAGGCATCATAATTGCCATTGTTTCCATCGGTTTTTCGCCTTTCAGTATGCAAGTGGCGGCATCGGGAGTGGCTGTGTTGCTCAATACCTCGCTGATGAAATATGGCGGCGACCTGGCTGTGGGAGCATTCGGTATTCTGAATTCGATGCTAATGCTCATTGTGATGTTGGTAGTTGGGCTCAATCAAGGCACGCAACCCATTATTGGCTACAATTTTGGAGCAAAAAGATACGACCGTACCCGTGCCACCTTTCGTTATACGGTAAAAGTTGCAACCGTCATCACTTGTGTTGGTTTCGTGATTGGCGTGTTTTTTCCACGTATGTTTGCCAACGCCTTTACCACCGACCCTGCCTTGTTAGATATTGCCGAAAACGGGATTAGAATAGGTGCAATGTCTTTGCCCATTGTCGGTTTCCAGATTGTGGCATCCAGCTTTTTTCAAAGCATTGGGAGAGCCAAAGAGGCAATTATCCAGAGTCTTAGTCGCCAATTAATATTTCTCGTTCCATTCATTATAATTTTACCGCGCTTTTTCGGATTAAATGGAGTCTGGATTGCAACACCTGTTTCCGACTTTTTTGCCGCACTTCTCTCGTTCTACCTCGTTTGGCAAATGATGAAAAAGCTGAATGGATAATAATGTGTCTCCATTATTTCTCTTTTCACGATACATGTTATTAAATAATTTTACAATTTATTTCTCGGTAAATTGACAAAAATTTAGTAGATTTGTACAATCTCCTTTGGGAGTGATTTCAAAAATAGATTTGATATAAACAATTAATACATAAACAGATGAAGAAAGTAGTTTTAATTCGCCACGGCGAAAGTGTTTGGAACAAAGAGAACCGTTTTACCGGCTGGACCGATGTAGATTTGACCGAAAAAGGAGTGGAAGAAGCACATAAAGCCGGAAAATTACTGAGAGAAAAAGGTTTCCATTTTGAAAAAGCCTACACATCGTATCTGAAAAGAGCCGTGAAAACCCTCAACATCCTGTTGGATGAGATGGATTTGGATTGGATTCCGGTAGAAAAGACCTGGAGATTGAACGAGAAACATTACGGTATGTTGCAAGGGCTAAACAAAGCCGAAACGGCAGAAAAATATGGCGATGATCAGGTACTGATTTGGCGAAGAAGTTACGATGTGCCACCCGCACCTTTGGCAAAAGACGATGAGCGTTCACCTTTCAAAGAAGCACGTTACAAAGGGGTTGAAGCCGATTTGTTGCCACTTACCGAATCGTTGAAAGATACGGTGGAGCGTATTTTGCCCTATTGGAATGAAACCATCGTGCCGGAGATGAAAAAATACAACGAAGTAGTGGTTGCAGCTCACGGAAATAGCTTGCGAGGAATTATCAAGCACCTGAAAAATATTTCTAACGAAGATATTGTTAGCTTGAACTTGCCGACAGGAATTCCCTATGTTTTCGAGTTTGACGACAATATGAATTTGCAAAAAGACTATTTCTTAGGCGATCCGGAAGAGATTAAAAAACTGATGGATGCGGTTGCCAATCAAGCGAAAAACAAATAATATATTCACTTATTTTCGATATGGACAACCACGTACACTTCAGATAATTAGGTGTTACTGGAAGCGTATCGGGCTTTTAATTTCATAATTTTATCCGTCGAACTGCTTATAAACAGTTCGGCGGTTTTTTATGGATTTATAGCCGGTTATTTTGTAAATTCCGTTTAATACCTTCACACCCGCTTCAAATACACCGAAACCGAACCGTCGCCCACGTTGAACCAACCTTTTCCATCGTCGCCGATAATGACATCTTCCTGCACATGACCCAATTTATCGTACCACGCCGAACCGGCATAATCGGTACCCACGAACATCGGTTTTACACCTCCGGTGCTGTTGCTCATGATAACTACGCAACCGTCGGGATGGTGCTCATCGCCGCGACGAATCCAGCCAACGACGTGCTTGTCGTCGAAATAATCGTCCTGATCTCCGTAAGCGAAATCGCGACGAACGTCGAGCAATTGGTCTATCATCCATTGCATGCCCGGTTGCGGACTGTCGCCGCCGATACCGTAATAATCTCCCAGAAAAATACAGGGATATCCGTCTTGGCGTAATAAAATAAGCGCGTATGCCAACGGTTTAAACCACCCTTGTACAAACGATTCCAGTGCCTGATGCGGTTGCGAATCGTGGTTATCGACAAAAGGAATGGTGGTTAACGGAAAATTTTCTACAACGCTGTTATGGAAAATATTTCGCATATCGTAAGCAGGTCCGTTTTCGGAGCATTGCTTGAAATTGAAATGTAATGCCACATCAAACAGGTTGATTTTGTAATCCACGGCACGCAGATAATCGGTAATTACCATGTTGTCGTAATACCAATATTCGCCCGCGATATAAAAATCATCGCCAAATTCGTACTTTATATGATCGATGAGGTCTTTCATGAACCAATCGTTGATATGCTTAATGGCATCGAGACGGATACCGTCGATACCTGTTTCGCGTATAAACCAGCTGATCCATCGTTTGGTTTCCTCCTGCACATCGGGATGCTTGTAATCTACATCGGTAAACATCAGGTAGTCGAAATTGGCA